>NZ_CP031423.1:2700000-3000000 GCF_003991875.1 Microbacterium lemovicicum | reverse complement strand
ACGTCGCCGGTGAGCTCAGCGAGGCTCTTCGCGACCGCCCTCGGTCTGTACACGGCTGAGGTCAACGGCGCGCGAGTCGGCACGGCGGAGCTCTCGCCCGGCTCGACCTCGTACGACCGTACGTTGTACGCCCAAGCGTCGGATGTCACCGCCAGCCTGCGGCTGGGTGAGAATCGCCTCAGCTTCGAGCTCTCCGACGGCTGGTACCGCGGCCAGGTCGGCGCCTTCCGGATGCCGGCGGGATGGGGCACGACGCTGGGCCTTCGAGTCGAGCTCCACATCGACCACGCCGACGGGACCCGCACGGTCGTCCGCAGCGACGACGCCTGGACCGGGCGCCGCTCCTCGATCGTCCGCGCCGATCTGATGGACGGCCAGGCGGTGGATCTCACCGTCGTGGCCTCTGCACCCACGTCCGTGCGGGTCGGAGTGGTGGACGCTCCCGCGATCGATTGGTCACCGGCGCCGCCCGTGCGGGTCGTGGAGTCGCGTGAGCCCCGCTCGGTCCGCGAAAGCGGACCGGGAGTGTGGATCTTCGACTTCGGTCAGAACGCCTCCGGGTGGGTGCGGCTGAGCGATCTCGGACCCGATGGCACGGTGACCGTGGTCGACTACGGCGAGTTCGTCGATGTCGAAGGGAATCTGTCGACCGCTCACCTGGACTCCCAGCGACCTGGAGAGCCTCCCGTACTTTTCCGCCAGCGCGACGAGGTCATCGCCGGCCCGCGCCATGACGTCTTCGAGCCCCGTCACACGGTGCACGGGTTCCAGTACGCGCGGATCACCCGCCACGGCGCCCCGCTGGACACGGCAGCCGTCACGATGCAGGTCGTGCACACCGATCTGCGCCGCACGGGCACCTTCGCGTGCAGCAACGAGGATCTCGACCGGCTGCATGAGATCGCCGAATGGAGCTTCCGCGGAAACGCCGTCGACGTGCCGACCGACTGCCCGACGCGCGAGCGCCTGGCCTGGACCGGGGACTACCAGATCTTCGCCCCGACGGCGACGCGCCTGTACGACGTGCTCGGCTTCAGCCGCAAGTGGCTGCGCTCCGTGCGCGACGACCAGCTCGACGACGGTCGCATCGCGAACTTCTCCCCGGACGGACGACGCATCAAGCACCACCTCGACGATCAGTTCGCGATGATGACCGGCTCCGCCGGCTGGGGCGACGCGATCGTCGCGGTGCCGTGGGAGCTCTACGAGTCGTATGGCGACGAACGTGTGCTGTCCGAGAACTGGGATGCCATGGTCCGCTGGGTCGAGTGGGCTCTCGGCAAGGCTCGCACCGAGCGTCATCACGCGCGCCTGTCGCACGATCCGGAGCCGTTCGAGCAGTACCTCTGGGACGGCAGCTTCCATTGGGGGGAGTGGACCGAACCGAAGGAGGTCGACGCCGACGGGCGGGCGATCGACCCGATCATGCAGAACCCGATGGCGTGGTTCATGGCAGACAAGGGGGAGGTCGGCACCGCTTACCTCCACCGGTCCACCGCGACCCTCGCCCGGATCGCGGCGATCCTCGGCCACCGCGATGCGGCTGCGCGCTACGAGCTGACCGCCGGCCGGGTAGCTGATGCCTGGCGCGCCGCGTATCTGCGCCCCGACGGCACCACCGTCGCCGACACGCAGGCCGCCTACGTTCGGGCGCTCTCGTTCGGGCTCATCCCCGACCAGCTCCGGGATGCCGCGGCCACGCGCCTGGTCGAACTGATCCGCGCCGCCGGCACGCACCTGCGGACCGGGTTCCTCTCGACCGGCGACCTCCTGCCCGTGCTGTGCGACACCGGCCACGTCGGCGTCGCGTACGACCTCCTCCTCCAGCGCACAGCGCCGTCGTGGCTGAACATGATCGAGCGCGGAGCGACGACGATCTGGGAGGACTGGGAGGGCATCGACGAGGCCGGCGTCGCGCACGAGTCGCTGAACCACTACAGCAAGGGCGCGGTGATCCGCTTCCTCCACACCCATGCTCTCGGGCTCAGACAGGCGCCCGGTTCGATCGCGTGGGAGTCGATCATCATCGAGCCGACCCCCGGTCCGTCGATCACGTGGGCGCGCGGCTCGCACGAAAGTCCCCAGGGGCTCATCACCGTCGACTGGCGCATCGAAGACGGCGAGATGCACATCTCGGCGGAGCTGCCGTCCGGGACGGACGCACGCATCGTGTTCCCCGACGGCACAGAGGTGTCGGCGGAACCCGGTTCGTTCTCCGCACGACGCCCCCTGCGGCATCCCTCCTCCCTCCTGACCGCGGCGCAGTGACCCGCACCGACTGACCCCCTCACACCGAAGGACCGAAAATGACCACTTTCCCCGAGAACTTCCTGTGGGGTGCGGCGACCGCCGGCCACCAGATCGAAGGCAACAACGTCAACAGCGACTGGTGGGCTCGCGAACAGCAGATGCCCGGCATGGAGCTGTCGGGCGACGCGTGCGACAGCTACCACCGCTACGCGGAAGACATCCAGCTGCTCGCCGATGCCGGCCTCACGTCCTACCGCTTCAGCCTGGAATGGTCGCGCATCGAACCGATCCGGGGCCACTTCTCCCGGGCGGAGCTCGCGCACTACCGCCGCGTGATCGACGCGTGCCTCGACCGCGGAGTGACGCCGGTCGTGACCCTGCAGCACTTCACGACGCCGCAGTGGTTCGCCGAAGCCGGGGGGTGGTCCGGCCCCGACGCGAAGGAGCTGTTCGTCCGCTACGCAGAGCAGGCGTGTTCCATTCTCGACGGCGTCGAATGGGTCGCCACCATGAACGAGCCCAACATGCAGGCGGCGATCATGACGGCGATGGCGCGGATGGCGCAGTCGGGGGGCCAGTGGCAGAGTCCCACCGTCGAGGCCGAGCACACCAGCGACGAAGAGAGTCAGCAGGCGGCACGCAACGACTTCCTCGCCTACGCCGACCCCGCGATCAGTCGCCGGTTCGTCGAGATCCACCATGCGGCTCGCGAGGTCGTCCGCGCGCGCACTGAGGCCAAAGTCGGCTGGACGATCGCCGCGGGCGCACTGACCGCAGCGCCCGGCGGTGAGGAGAAGCTCCTCGAGATCCGCTACGGCAAGGAGGACATCTTCTGGGAGGGCAGCCGGGGCGACGACTGGGCCGGCGTTCAGGCCTACTCGAGTCAGCAGGTCGACGCGAACGGTCTCGTCCCGCACCCTCAGCGTCCCGACAACACCCTCGTCGGCACGACCTTCCGGCCGGATTCGCTCGCGATGGCCGTGCGGCACGCCACGGAGGTGACCCAGGGGGTTCCGATCCTCATCACCGAGAACGGCATCGCCACCGCAGACGACTCCGAGCGGATCCGGTACACGACCGCAGCGCTCCAGGGACTGGGGGAGACCATCGCCGACGGCATCGATGTGCGCGGCTACCTGCACTGGTCGTTGCTGGACAACTTCGAGTGGGGCCACTGGGAGCCGACATTCGGTCTCATCGCCATCGACCGGGAGACCTTCGTCCGCACCCCCAAGCCCAGCCTCGCGTGGCTCGGCCAGGTCGCACAGCACAACGGTCTCCCCGCCGAGGTGCTTGCGTGAGCTTCCCCTTCGCCGACGTCTCGGAGTCGCCCGTCCGCGACCTCCTGTCCCTCACCGGACGAAGCGCGCTCGTCACGGGTGGCGCGCGCGGCCTGGGCAAGGCGATCGCACTCCGCCTGGCGGAGGCCGGTGCACGTGTGACGATCGCGGACATCGACGAGCGGCTGGCGCAGGATGCGGCGGCCGATGTCTCCACTCGCCTCGACGCCCGGGCGATCGGAGTGCGGATGGACGTGACGGACGTCGCATCCGTCCAGTCGGCCGCGGCTGTCGCGGTGGAGACCTTCGGGGGCCTGGACATCTGGGTGAACAACGCGGGCGTCTTCCCCAGCATGCCGGTATTGGAGACCGACGACGCGGCGTGGGATCACGTGCTGGCCGTCAACGCGCGGGGGGTCTTCAACGGCGCCCGGGAGGCTGCGCGCCACATGGTGCAGGGAGCCTCCGGGGTCATCGTCAACGTCGTCTCGACCGCAGGATTCCAGGGCACGGCTCCGGGCCTGTCCGCCTACGTCGGCTCCAAGCACGCCGTGCGCGGCATGACGAAGCAGATGGCACTCGAGTTCGCGCCCCTCGGCATCAGGGTGCTCGGCGTCGCACCCACCTTCGTGCCGACGGAGGGGAACATCGCCGCCGCCGCGGCGGCCATGGAGGCCGCCGGGGTCGACCCCTCCACCCTGCCGGTGATGAACCAGAGCCTGATCGGCCGCCTGGGGACCCCCGATGACATCGCGCGGGTGGTGCTGTTCTGCGCCAGCGACATGTCGATGATCATGACCGGCAGCACCCTCCTGGCCGACGCCGGCCAGACCATCTGACCCTCGGCCTCCGCCCAGACAAGGACCTTCAATGCTGAAACCCACCTCCACCTCCACCCGTGAGCTCGTCAGCCTCGACGGCGTCTGGCGATTCGCGATCGACTCACGGCTGCCGGACCAGCCCTGGCATGGACCGCTGGACACGCCACTGGAAGCGGCTGTCCCCGCCAGCTACAACGACCTCTTCGCCGACCCCGAGATCCGCGATCACGTCGGCTGGGTGTACTACCAGCGCGAGGTGCGTGTGCCGCGCGGATGGGGCGAGGACGAGACGCTCCTGCGCTTCGACGCGGCCACCCATGCCGCTCGTGTCTACGTCGACGACCGACTCGTCGGGGAGCACATCGGCGGCTACACGCCGTTCGACGTAAACCTCACCGGCATCGTGCCCGCCGGCGGCTCCTTCCGTCTCACCGTGGCGGTCAGCGGCGAGCTCACGAACGAAACCGTCCCCCCGGGGAAGATCGAGGTCGGCATAGACGGCCGGCGCCGCCAGACCTACTTCCACGACTTCTACAACTACGCAGGCCTCGCTCGGTCGGTCTGGCTGTACAGCAGGCCCCGCACGCACGTCGAGGACGTGACGGTCGTCACCGGCTTCGCGGGCACCGCCGGATCGGTGGACTATCGCATCGTCACGTCGGGTGCGATCGACGTCCGCGTGCGACTCGCCGACGCTCGCGGCAACATCGTCGCCGAAGCGACCGGTCCCGTCGGGACGCTGACGGTGGCGGATGTCGTGCTGTGGCGGCCCGGTGCCGCGTACCTCTACGACCTGACGGTCGAGGCCGTCTCGGACGGTGTCGTCGTCGACAGCTACAGCCTGCCGGTCGGTGTGCGCACCGTCGAGGTCCGCGGGCACGAGTTCCTCATCAACGATGAGCCGTTCTACTTCACAGGCTTCGGGAAGCACGAAGATTCGCCCGTGCGCGGCAAGGGGCACGACGACGCCTTCATGGTGCACGACTTCCAGCTGATGGAATGGATCGGCGCGAACTCCTTCCGCACCTCGCACTATCCCTATGCGGAGGAGGTGCTCGAGTTCGCCGACAGGCACGGCATCGTCGTCATCGACGAGACCGCCGCCGTGGGTCTGAACATGGGTGTCGTCGGCGGGATGTCCGGGACGCCCCCGTTCCCGACGTTCTCCGAGCAATACGCGAATGCCGCGACGCAGGAAGCGCACGCCCAGCACCTGCGCGAGCTCATCGCGCGCGACAAGAACCATCCCTGCGTCGTGATGTGGTGCATCGCCAACGAGCCCGCTTCCAACGAGGAGGGCGCGCTCGAGTATTTCGAGCCCCTGGTGACGCTGACCAGGGAGCTCGACCCGACGCGACCGGTCACGTACTCGCTCGTGATGTTCGCGACGTTCCAGAACGACAAGATCATCGACCTGTTCGACGTGGTCAGCATGAACCGCTACTACGGCTGGTACATCGCGACCGCCGATCTGGCCCTCGCCGAGATGTACCTCCAGGGCGACATCCAAGGGTGGATCGACCGCACGGGCAAGCCGATCATGATGACCGAGTACGGTGCCGACACCCAGCCGGGCGTGCATTCCATCTGGGATGCGGCCTGGACCGAGGAGTACCAGCGCGACTACCTCGCGATGAACCATCGCGTCTTCGACCGCTTCCCGCAGTTCGTCGGCGAGCAGGTATGGAACTTCGCCGACTTCGCCACGTCGAACGGCATCCACCGTGTCGAGGGCAACAAGAAGGGCATCTTCACCCGCGACCGCAAGCCCAAGACCGCCGCGCACTCCCTCCGCCGGCGGTGGCTGGGCTTGGACGGACGCAAGCCCGGCACCACCGACTGACCTTCCCTGGTCGCTGCACCACCCGACATTCATGATTGACGAAGGAGTCCCCAATGAACGACGACGATGACCTCACCGCCGATGAAGCGGAGCGCATCACCCTCGCGGTCGCAGCCGGCCGCCCGATCACGGCCGGCCCGGCGGCCGGCCCGCTGACGACGACGGTCGCGACCGAGAGCGGTCCGACCGAGCGGGTCACCAAGCGATTCATCCTCTGGCTGATCCTGCTGAACTTCGGCTCTGCGATGGCGTTCCTCGTCCCGCTGACCTATTCGCTCGCGCTGCGCATCCAGGAACTGGCCCCCGGTCACGAGGAGATCCTCGGCTACGCGACAGGCATCGCCCAGACCGTCTTCATCCTGTCCTCACCCCTCATCGGCATCTGGAGCGACCGCACCCGCAGCCGCCTCGGACGACGCAAGCCCTTCATCCTCGGTGGCATCGTCATCGGAATGATCGGTCTGGCCATCATCGGCATCTCCCCGAACGTGCCGGTGATGATCCTCGGGTGGACGATCGGGATGCTCGGGTGGGCCAACGTCGGATCGACGGTGCTGTTCATCCAGGCAGACCAGCTGCCCGACTCGCAGCGCGGCAAAGTCTCCGCGCTCACCGGCGTCGCGGCGCAGATCGCCGCCATCCTCGGCATCGGCGTCGTCTACGCCGTGGTCAACGTCAGCCAGTTCCTCGTGTTCGTCCTGCCCGGCGTCGTCGGCACGATCCTCGCGCTGTTCTTCGTGTTCTTCGGGAAGGACCCCGACTCGCGTCAGATGGACCTGCCGAGCGACAGGATCTCGATCAAGAAGGTCTTCGGCGCCTTCGTATTCGACCCGCGGAAGCACCCCGACTTCGGATGGAACTGGCTCGGCCGCTTCATCTTCTTCGTGGGCCTCTACTTCAACACGGCCTTCGGAACGTTCTTCTACTCCCAGCGCCTCGGCCTCCCGATCTCCGAGATCGCGGGTCTCGTGGCGATCATCGGCATCCTGGGCATCGTCGCCGCCGTGGTGGGCGCGATCGGAGGCGGGTTCCTCTCCGACAAGCTCGGACGGCGCAAGCTGTTCGTGGGAATCGGCGCGGGACTCTTCGCCGCCGGTGCGATCGTGGAGGCCACCGCCTACACGGTTCCCACCCTCATCGTCGGTGCGGTGCTGATGAACCTCGCCCTGGCCGCCTTCGGGGCCGTCGACCAGGCCATCGTGATGGCCATCCTCCCCGAGCGGGCCGAGGCCGGCCGCTACATGGCGGTCGTGCAGTTCGCGCAGAAGATCCCCAGCGCGTTCGCCCCGATCCTGGCCGCGGGCATCATCACGATCGGCGCGGCCGAGGGCGTCAAGAACTACACGCTGCTCTACCTGGTGGGCGGAGCGTTCGCTCTCATCGGCGCGGCGCTGATCATCTTCAAGGTCAAGTCCGTCCGGTGAGACCACGGTCGGGCGGGATCACGGCATCGACCCACCCGGCCGGGACCACGGATTCCGCCGGCCTCCGGCGGCGAGCAGGAAGGGACAGCAATGCATCGATGGGCGATCATCGGCACGGGTGAGATCTCGCGCAGCATCACATCGGATCTGCAGGCGGTGGCTCCCGGCAGCATCACCGCGGTCTGGGGGCGCTCCCGTGATCGTGCGCACGCCTTCGCGGCGGAGCACGGCATAGCCGTGGCATCCGACTCCCTTGCACACGTGCTCGGGCGCGACGACGTCGACGTGGTGTACATCGCGACACCCGCGACGACGCACCGGGACATCGCCCTGCAGGCGCTCGCGGCTGGGAAGCACATCCTCGTCGAGAAGCCGATGACCACGAGCGCAGCCGACACAGAGGTCGTCTTCGCGGCGGCAGAGGAGGCGGGGCGCTTCGTGATGGAGGCCATGTGGATGCGATTCAACCCACTCCACATCGAAGTCCGCGAAAGGATCGCGGCCGGCGAGATCGGCGCCGTGCGCAGCGTCCGCGCAGCCTTCGGCACACCGTTCCGCGCGCGCGGCCGGGTGCTGGCCCCCGCGCAGGGCGGCAGCATCACGCTCGACAGGGGCATCTACCCGATCACGCTGTCGCAGTGGTTCCTCGGCGCTCCGGACACCATCCGCGCGACCGGCACCGTCGACGGCGAGGTCGATGTCCGCGGCCACGCGACTCTCGAGTCGGAGCAGGGCTTCGCCCAGCTGGCGTGGTCGGGCGTCGAGTTCCTCGACCTGTCGGCCACCATCAGCGGCGAGAGCGGGTGGATCACCCTCGAGCCGATGTTCTGGGCGGGTACCCGGGCGCGGGTGCACGCCGGCTCCGTCCAGAGGATCTTCGTGGAGCCCGAACTCATCGAGCACCCGCGTGTGGGCAACGGGTATCAGCCGATGCTGGCCGCGGTGGTGGAGGCGCTGGAGGATGGTCTCGCCCAGCATCCCTGGCACGGTCGGGACGACACCGTCCGCGTCGCTCGGACGATGGACGAGATTCTCGAGCGGATCACCGGCGCTCAGTCGGAGACGGTGCGATGAGGAACGCCACAGGCCCCGACCCGACCGCGACTCCCGACCGTGATCCCGACCGCCTTCTGCCGGCCGACCGGCGCACCAGGTCGATCGCCCGGGACCTCTACGACCGTGTCGCCACCGCGCCCATCGTGTCGCCGCACGGTCACGTCCCGGTCGACTGGCTCGTTCGCGATGAACCCTTCCGCGATCCCGCGGCGCTCCTGATCACCCACGACCACTACATCACCCGCCTCCTGCACGCGTCGGGAATCGATCTCGCCGACCTCGGCGTCGGAGGCTCCCACGCCGATCCGAGATCGGTCTGGCGGCGGGTCGCCGAGCATTGGCATCTGTTCGCCGGAACCGCGTCCGGCTATTGGATGGAGGAAGCGCTCGCCGGAGGTTTCGGCATCGCCGAGTCCTTGCACTCCGCATCCGCCGACCACATCTACGAGCGTGTCCAGACTCTCCTGGACACCCCCGGCTACCGGCCACGTGCACTGTTCGAGCGCTTCCGGATCGACGTGCTGGCCACCACCGACGATCCGCTGGACGACCTGCGCGGACACGCCGAGCTCGCGAGAACTCCACTGCCCGGCCGCGTGCTCCCCACCTTCCGCCCGGACCGGTACCTCGATCCCTCCGCCACGGGCTTCAGAAGCAACGTCCACGCCCTGCTCGGAATCACCTCCGCGCCCGCGACATTCGCCGGCTACCTCCAGGCGCTCGAGGAGCGACGCGCCCATTTCATTCGACATGGTGCCGTGTCCGCCGATCACGGTGTCGAGGAGCCCTACACCGTCGATCTGACGCCAGAAGAGGCGGAGTCTCTCTTCCAGGCTGTCCTTGCCGAGACCGCCGACGCGAGCCAGGTCCGCGACTTCCGCGGTCACATGCTGCTGCAGATGGCGAGGATGAGCGTGGACGACGGGCTGGTGATGACCGTTCACGCCGGAGTCCTGCGCAACCACAGCAGCCCCACCCTCGAGCGGTTCGGCCCCGACACCGGCCACGACATCCCTGTGCGAACGGATTTCGCCCGTGGACTGCGGCCGCTTCTGGAGCGATTCGGTCTGGTCAAGGGATTCCACCTTGTGCTGTTCGCCGTCGATGAGAGTGTCTACTCGCGGGAGATCGCGCCGCTCGCCGGGTTCTATCCCAGCGTGTTCATCGGGGCCCCCTGGTGGTTCCTCGACGCTCCTGACGCCATGGCCCGATTCCGTTCGGCCACCACCGAGACGGCAGGTTTCAGTCGCGGCTCCGGCTTCATCGACGACACCCGTGCGTTCCTGTCCATTCCCGCCCGGCACGACACGGCGCGGCGGGCGGATGCCGGATTCCTCGCGCGTCTGGTCGCGGAGGGTCGTCTGCGCCTGGCGGACGCCGAGCGCATCGCCGACGACATCGTCGGACCTCAGCCCCGAAGGGTGTTCAAACTGTGAGCCCTGCATCGATCGCCGCGCCCGCCCTGGTGCGCGCCCGCCCCACCCCACCGGTGCGCATCGTCCACCTCGGCATCGGCGCTTTCCATCGTGCCCACCAGGCGTGGTACACCGCCCACGCCGCCGATGCGGCCGACTGGGGGATCGCCGCCTTCACCGGGCGGTCCTCCGTCGTCGCCGATGAGCTGCGCGCCCAAGACTGCCTGTACACGCTGATCGAGCGCTCATCGGAGGGGGATCGATCGGAGACGATCGAGAGCATCGTCGACGCGCACCCCGGCGACGACGTCACCATGCTTTTGGAGCTCCTCCGACGCGCCGAGGTCGCGATCGTGACGCTCACCGTGACCGAGGCCGGCTATCGGCTCGACGACGACGGACGCCTGAGGCTGGATGACCCTGTGGTCGCGGGGGATGTGGATGCTGTCCGCGCCACTCGCGGGACCGATGCGGTGCCGGCCGTGCGCAGTGTCGTCGGACGTCTGGCAACCGCACTGAGGGCGCGACACGACGCGGGCCTGTCCGCCGTCGCCGTCGTTCCGTGCGACAACATCCCTGACAACGGGCGCGCCCTGGCCGACGCGTGCCGCGCGTTCGTCGAGGCGGTCGACCCCGGCGACTCAGGATGGCTCGACCAGACCGCGTCGTTCGTCTCCACGTCCGTCGACCGCATCACGCCGCGGACAACGATCGAGGACGTGGCGACCGTCCGCGTCCTGACCGGGCGCTCCGACAGCATCCCCGTGGTGACGGAGCCGTTCACGGACTGGGTGCTTCACGGTCGATTCCCCTCCGGACGACCCGCGTGGGAGGACGCAGGGGCCAGATTCGTCACGGACATCCGGCCGTGGGAGCTGCGCAAGCTCCGGATCCTCAACGGCGCTCACACCCTCCTGGCCTCCTTCGGTGCCCTGCGTGGACACGCCACCGTCGACGCCGCCATCCGCGACCCTGAATGCCGGAACGTCGTCGAGCGCTGGTGGGACGAGGTGGAGAACGGCCTCCCCGACGGACTCGATCTCGAGAATTACCGCGCCTCGCTCGTCCAGCGATTCGCGAATTCCCGGATCGCCCACCACCTCGACCAGATCAGCCAGGACGCGCCGGCCAAAATGCGCATCCGCATCATCCCCACCGTTCTGCACGAACTCGACAACGGGCGTCATCCCCTCGCAGGACTCACGGCGATCGCCGCCGTCCTCGTGCGCGAGGGCATACGTCCCGACGTGACGAGCATCACGACCGAGCTCCGGCGGCTCTCGCCCGCGCTCGCCGCGCGCTCCGACGTCCCGCGCTCCGTCGCCGACATCGCGCGCGAGCTCGAGCGGCAGTCGGAAGCTCTGCCGCTCGGCCCCATGACCATGCCGGAACACAGGAGGCAGCATCCATGATCATCGACAAAGCTGACGTCATCGTCACGAGTCCCGATCGCAACTTCGTCACGCTCAAGCTCACCACCGACGAGGGTCACACCGGCCTCGGCGATGCCACTCTGAACGGCCGCGAACTCGCCGTGGTGGCCTACCTGCGCGAGCACATCGTGCCGCTCCTGATCGGTGCCGACGCGAGTCGCATCGAAGACACCTGGCAATTCCTCTACCGTTCGGCATACTGGCGCCGCGGCCCCGTCACGATGGCGGCGATCGCCGCCGTCGACATGGCGCTGTGGGACATCAAGGGCAAGGCGGCGGGGATGCCCGTCTACCAGCTTCTCGGGGGCGCGAGCCGCAACGGGCTGATGGCCTACGGCCACGCATCCGGCAAGGAACTGCCCGAACTGTTCGACTCCGTCCGGGCACATCAGGAGCAGGGCTACAAGGCGATCCGCATCCAGACCGGTGTGCCCACGCTCAAGGCGATCTACGGGATCGCGGCGCAGGGCGCCGATGTCGGCGACGCGACCGTCCGATACGACCACGAGCCCGCGAGGCGCGGGGCGAAGCCCGTCGAGGAGGACTGGGACACCAGGGCGTATCTGAACCACCTGCCCGGCGTCTTCGAAGCGGTCCGCAACGAATTCGGTCCCGACATCCCCCTGCTGCACGACGGGCACCACCGGATGACCCCCATCCAGGCCGCTCGCCTGGGCAAGGACCTCGAGCCCTACGACTTGTTCTGGCTCGAGGACTGCACCCCGGCCGAGAATCAGGAAGCGCTGCGCCTCGTCCGCCAGCACACCACGACACCCCTGGCCATCGGCGAGATCTTCAACACCGTCTGGGACTTCAAGGACATCATCCGCGACCAGCTCATCGACTACGTCCGCGGCGCCGTGACCCACATGGGCGGTATCACCGCGCTGAAGAAGACCCTCGACTACGCCGCGATGTACCAGATCAAGTCGGGCATGCACGGACCGACCGACATCTCGCCCGTCGGGATGGCCGCCGCTATGCACCTCGGACTCTCTATCCACAACTTCGGCATCCAGGAGTACATGCGCCACGGGGCGAAGACCGATCAGGTCTTCCAGCAGTCCTTCACCTGGACCGACGGCTACCTCCATCCGGGCAACAAGCCCGGACTCGGAGTGGAACTCGACGTCGACGAAGCGGGCAGGTACCCGTACGAGCAGGCTTATCTGCCCTACAACCGACTCCTCGACGGCACCGTGCATGACTGGTGACCCGATCGACGCGATGTCACACGAACAGCCCCTCATCGTCGTGATGGGAGTATCAGCGGCGGGGAAGTCCACCGTGGCAGCGGCGCTCGCCGCGCGGCTGAATACGCCGTGGCTCGACGCTGACGATCTGCACCCCGTACCGAACCTGGAGAAGATGGCGGCGGGAGTGCCGCTCGACGACAGTGATCGGTGGCCCTGGCTGGACCTGGTGGGGGACGCGCTCGGCGTCGCCGCACGCCGCGACGGCATTGTCATCGCGTGCTCCGCGCTGCGCCACACCTACCGGGATCACCTGCGAGCCTCCGCACACGGCGTCCGCTTCCTCCACCTGCACGGCTCTCGCGAACTGCTCCTGTCGCGCGCAGCCGCCCGTCACGACCACTTCATGCCCGCATCCCTTCTCGATTCACAGATATCGGCACTGGAACCACTTCGCGGCGGCGAACCGGGGGCCCGCTTTGACGTCGCCCTCCCTGTCGATGACGTCGTGGAGGCCGCGCTCGCGTGGATGGCCGTGAGCCCCGTCCCCCACACCGACCACATCACCCGAAACGCGACTCCCGCCCCCGGCGCGGGCCGGACCGCCGAAAACCGCCTCTCCGTCGCCGACGGCGAGCGCACCAGTGAAGGAACAGAATCATGAACATTCCCGGCAACGTCATCGTCGTCACGGGCGCAGGCAACGGCATCGGCCGTCAAGTCGCTCTGCAGCTCCTGGCCCAAGGAGCGTCGGTCGCCGGCGTCGATCTCAACGAGTCCGGCCTTGCCGAGACGGCGCGACTCGCGGACGCGGGCGGGAGGTTCGCGTCTCATGTCCTCAACATCACTGATCGCGAGGCCGTCGAAGCGCTACCGACGGCCGTCGAGGCCGCTTTCGGGAGAGTTGACGCCGTGGTGAACATCGCCGGCGTCATCCAGCAGTTCAAGAAGGTCATCGACCTGCCCTTCTCCGAGATCGAGAAGGTCATGAACGTCAACTTCTGGGGGACGATGAACATGTGCAAGGCGTTCCTCCCTGCGCTGCTCGCACGCCCCTCTGCGGCACTCGTCAACGTCTCGAGCATGGGTGCGTACGCACCCGTACCGGGCCAAGCGGTCTACGGTGCGTCCAAGGCAGCCGTGAAGATCCTCACCGAGGCCCTCTATGCCGAACTGCTCGACACGAACGTCTCCGTGACCGTGATCTTCCCCGGGGCGATCGGCACGGACATCGCCTCCAACTCCGGCGTGTCACTCGGACACGCGTCCGGAGATGCCCCGGCGTACAAGACCACTCCGCCGGAAGAAGCAGCGCGCGTGATCATCGACGCGATCAAGAAGGAGAAGTTCCGCGCAACCATCGGACGCGATGCGGCGACGATGGACCGGCTGTCCAGACTGAGCCCGAAGACAGCCACCACGCTCATCGCGAAGCAGATGGGCGGTCTTCTGTCCTGATGCCGCAGGGAGCCGCATCCGCGGCCCGGCCTCGCCCTCTGCAGCGATCAGTGCTCCGGTGCGATGAAAGATCGAGTCCGGGCTGCGTCGAGCAAGGCGACGGCGGCGAGCACTTCCGCCTCCTTGGAGACGAAGGGGCTGTTGCGCGTCTCGAGCTCGAGCACGACGTCGCCCATCCATCCATCGGCGGAGAGGTCCCCGAGGAACCCGGCGAAGTCGATCTCCCCGGCCCCCAACACGCGGCGGATGTCGCCCGCCACCGCATCGCGCACGTGCACGACGGCGACCTGGTCGCGAAACAGCCGCAAGGCGTCCGGCACTGACTCGCCCGCTCCCGCCACGTGCGACACGTCGAAGGCGAGCTCGATCGAGGGCTCGAGCTCCGCAAGGAGATCCGTCGTCCGGCTGATGCGATCGATCGGACGCCCGAAGTACGGTGCCTCGATGGCCAGGCGGATGCCGCGGCTTCGCGCGAGCTCTCCGCTGCGGTTCATCCACTCGGCCATGAGCCCGACCGCCGGGGCGACGTCCGGCTCCGTTCTCTTCTCGCCTGCGGGGAGGACGAGGATCGGCGCGGCAACGTCGGCTGCGAAGTCGAGCAGACGCTCGACCCGGCCGAGGACCGCCCTCTGGTCATCGTGTCCGTCGAAGGATCCGGGGTCGGCGTTCACGCTCGCAGGACGCAGGTCCGACGAGCGAACGATGGCCGCAGCATCCATCAGGTCCTTCGTCGACCCCATCACCGGGACGTGCTCGCACAGGCCGCGCAGCCCGACGAGGTCGATCGCGTCGAAGCCGAGTGCCGCGGCGACCTCGAGCGCCTCCCCGAGCGGGTATCGGCGCAGGCACACCGTCGAGACGACGTAGTCGGAGACCGCCATCAGCGGCGACCCGCCGGCGAGCTCGCGGTGCGCGTCATCCGAGCTCACCGAGCACGCGGGCGACGATGCGCTGCACGCTCAGGCCGTAGCGGTCATGCAGCGTCGGCAGGGCTCCGGCGTCGAGGAACTCGTCGGGGAGGGCGATGGGCACGACGCGGGTGCTGGTCCCCCGGCGCACCGCAGCCGAGGCGACCGTCTCGAACAGGCCGCCCACCACGCTGTGGTTCTCGAGCGTGACGGCCAGGCGCGGCGTATCGATCTCCCGCAGCACGGTCTCCTCGTCGAAGGGCTTGAGGGTCGGCGCGTGCACGACCGCCACGTCGACCTTGTGAGCGGCGAGCGCGTCGGCAGCCTGCAGCGCCCGCATCGTCATGAGGCCGCTGGAGACGAACACGACATCCGCGCCGCCGCGCAGCACCTTCGCCTTGCCCAATTCGAACGTGTAGTCGTATTCGTCGAGCACGGTGGGCACGTTCCCGCGCAGGAGGCGCAGATAGGTGGGTCCGGGGCTCGCGGCGAGTTGCGGTACGGCCTGCTCCAGATCGACTGAGTCGCAGGGGTCGACGATCGTGAGACCGGGCACCCCGCGGAAGATCGCGACGTCCTCCGTGGCTTGGTGGCTCGGGCCATAGCCCGTGGTGAGGCCGGGCAGCCCACCGACGATGTTCACATTCAGCTGCGGCTCGGCGATGTCGAGGCAGATGAAGTCGTACGCGCGGCGTGCGGCGAAGACGGAGTAGGTCGAGGCGAACGGCACGAGCCCGACCTCCGCCATGCCCGCTGCGGCACCGAAGAGTGCCTGCTCCGCCATCCCCATCTGGAAGAAGCGGTCGGGGTGCGCATCACGGAAGATGTGCATGTCGGTGTACTTCGCCAGGTCGGCCGACAGGCCGACGATCCGTTCGTCGGTCTCCGCGAGCGCGGCCAACGCGTGGCCGAAAGGCGCGGGCGCGGTCTTCTGACCCGGGTCGGCGAAGGACGCGATCATCGCGGACGTCTTCAGCTTCGGTGTGGTCGGAGCGCTCATCGGATCTCTCCCTGTGCCGCGACGGCGGCGTCGTGCCCGGTGGTCAGCTGCTCCTGGCAGATGGCCCACTCGTGCTCCTCGATGCGCATGAAGTGCGCCTTCTCGCGGTTCTCCAGCAGAGGCACGCCGCGACCCACGCGCGTGTCGCAGACGATCACATGGGGCATCCCGTCGGGCTCCCGCGCATCGATGGCGTCGAACGCGTCGACGAGGGCGGCGGGGTCGTTGCCGTCGATGCGCTGCGTGCCCCACCCGAACGAGCGCCACTTCTCTTCGGCGGGCTCGATGCGCAGCACCCCCGCCGTCGGACCGTCCGCCTGCAGGGCGTTCATGTCCACCAGTGCGATCAGGCTTCCGAGGCGATGGGATGCTGCGGCCATCGCCGCCTCCCAGGTGGAGCCCTCGTTGAGCTCCCCGTCGGAGAGGAAGTTGATGACGCGCGCGTCACTGCCCTTCAGACGCAGGCCGAGCGCCATCCCGACGGCCACCGTCAGTCCGTGGCCGAGTGATCCGCCTGAGATCTCCATCCCCGGCGTGTAGCTGGCCATGCCGGACATCGGCAGCCGGGAGTCGTCCGAGCCGTAGGTGTCGAGCTCCTCGAGCGGAATGACCCCGGCCTCGGCGAGCGCGGCGTAGAGGCCGATGGCGTAGTGCCCGGTGGACAGCAGCATGCGGTCACGCCCGGCCCACTCGGGCTCTTCGGGGCGGAAGCGCAGAGCCCCGGCGTAGACCGCGGCGAACATGTCGGCGGCGCCGAGGGCCTGGCCCACATACCCCTGCCCCTGCACCTCCCCCATCGTCAGCGCGTTGCGGCGGATCCGGTAAGCGGCGTCGCGCACGCGGCTGATGCGCTCCGCGCGGGCCGGGGTGGTCACAGCGGTGGTCACGTCGAAACTCCTTCGTTCGAGGTCTGCGCGGGCGCGCGGATCAGTGCAGGTGGCTGCCGCCGTTGATGTCGATGGTGGCGCCCTGCAGGTAGCCGGCCTGGTCGCTGGAGAGGAACACGAACACCGCCGCGACCTCCTCGGGGGTCGCGGTACGGCCGAGGGGGATGTCGCGGGCGATCGCTGCCTCCTGCTCCGGGGTCGACCCCACCCGGATGTTGGTGTCGACGGCGCCGGGAGTCACCGCGTTCACGGTGACGCCGGTCGAGCCCAGTTCGCGTGCCAGCGCCTTGGTGAAGCCGAGGATGGCGGCCTTGGCGGCGGAATAGGGCACCTTGCCGAACACGCCGCCGCCGCGCTGCGCGGACACCGACGACATGTTGACGATGCGACCGAAGCCGCGCTCGATCATGCCGGGAAGGAATGCGCGGGTGACCAGATAGGTGCCGGTGGCATTGACTGCCATCACCTTGTTCCACAGGTCCAGGGTCGTTTCGAGGAACGGCACCGGCGAGGTGATGCCGGCGATGTTGGCCAGCGCCCCCACGGGGGGGAGCGCCCCGCCGGCGACGCGCTGCTCGATCGCGGCGTGGGCGGCTTCGACCGAGGACTCGTCGGCGACATCGATCGGACCGCCGTAGGCGGCGACCCCGAATGCTGCACCGATGTCGGCGGCGACGCGCTCGGCCGCTCCACCATCGAGATCGAGGACGGCGATCGCCCACCCGGCCTCGGCGTATGCCCGGGCCGTCGCCTGTCCGATTCCGCGTTCCGCCGCCGCTCCGGTGAGGACGGCCGTGCGTGCTTCTGTCATGACTCCTGCTTCCCGCCGCGTCTTCGCGGCAGCAGGACGATGCTATGGCCGCGGTTACCGACATTGCAAGAGTCAGTTTGTTTGACTGTTGACAATGACCGGGCGCCCTTCAATACTGATGTCCACCAGCTCGCGACGCGGGCCGGACACAATGTTGTGAGAAAGGCAGATCGATGAGCGAAGCAGCCATCAAGATGCGAGGACCGGTCAACGGAACTCCCGAAGCGAGACGCGTCGCCGTCGGATCCGGTGTGGGCGCCGTGATCGAGACGTATGACTTCATCGGGTTCGGCACCGCCGCGGCGCTCTACTTCGGCACCGCCTTCTTCCCGGGCTCCGATCCCGTCACGGGCACGCTGCTGTCGTTCGCGACGCTGGGTGTCGGCTTCGCCGCCCGCCCGATCGGCGGCATCATCGGCGGTCATCTGGGCGATCGGGTCGGACGCAAGCCGGTGCTCGTGGCATCCCTGATCCTGATGGGCCTGGCCACGTTCGTCATCGGGCTCCTGCCCACCTACGCCGCAGTGGGCATCGCCGCGCCGATCCTGCTGGTGATCGTCCGCATCATCCAGGGCCTGGCCTTCGGCGCCGAGTGGGGCGGTGCGATCCTCATGACCTACGAGCACGCGCCGTGGCGCCGTAAGGGCCGGTTCACCGGGATCGTCCAGTCGGGCTTCCCCGTCGGCCTCCTCCTCGCCAACCTCGTGTTCCTCGTCAGCGTGCACCTCCCCGGGGACTGGGCGTGGCGCGTCCCGTTCCTGGCCAGCATCCTGCTGGTTATCGTCGGGCTCATCATCCGGGCGAAGGTTCCGGAGTCGCCGGTCTTCGAGGACGTCAAGGCCGAGGGCAAGATCCTGAAGTCCCCGCTGACGGAGGTCATCAAGACCGACTGGCGCAACATCCTGCGCGGCATCGGCCTGCGGGTGGCCGAGACCGCCGGCTACGCCGTCTCGATCACCTACCTGATCTCGTACCTGAACACCAACAAGATCACCGAGAGCTGGCAGACGCTGACGGCCCTGTGCATCGCCGCCGGGGTGGGCATCTTCGCGACGTGGGGCTGGGCCGCCCTCACCGACCGGATCGGCCGGCGCCCGCTCTACCTGATCGTGACGGCTGCCGGCGTGTTCTGGGGCTTCCTCATGTTCCTGGGCGTCAACACGGCGGTCTACCCGCTCGTCGTGGTCGTCATCGTCCTCTCGTACGCGGTCTTCCAGAATGCCCTCGCGGGGGCACAGGGCGCGTGGTTCCCGGAGCTGTTCACCGCGAACACCCGCACGTCGGGCGCCTCGCTGGCGTACCAGATCTCCGCCATGGTCTCGGGCTTCACCCCCTTCATCACGACCTTGCTGTTCACCTCGTTCGGCTGGGTCGGACCGGCGGCGCTGTTCGCCCTGTACGCGCTGATCGGATTCATCTCCGCGGTGCTGACGCCGGAGACCTGGACGCGGGCGCAGCGCGAGTTCGCGCTGCGGGCGAGTTCCGCCGACGACTCGCAGCTGCAGACGTCGCGCTGACCGGCGCGCTGTAACGAGAGCGGCGCGCCGGTCCGGCGTGCCGCTCTCGTTACACTCGAGAGGCGGGGAGGGGGAGCGCGATGACCGATCAGCCGGCGATCTTGGGGCTGCAGCGAACGACCCTGCGCATGCAGGCCGTCGATGCCCTCCGGCGCGCGATCACCACCGGCGAACTGCCTCCGGGCTCGCACGTCTCGGAGATCGAGATGTCGGCACGGCTCGCCATCAGCCGAGGCACCCTGCGTGAGGCCATGCGCACCCTCCAACTCGAAGGCCTCCTCACGGAGGGGTCGCGCGGTCGTCTGCTCGTGCGACAGATGAACCAGGACGAGCTGCTCGACCTCTTCCGCGTCCGCGGAGCGCTCGAAGCCCTGGCCGCGCGCATGATCTGCGAGCACGACGACCGCGCCGTCGCCGTCGCCCGCCTGCGCGCCGCGGTCGAACGCATGGACGGCGCCGGATCGCTGAGCGATCGCATGCAGACCGATCTCGATTTCCACCGGCTGCTGTGCGAGCTGAGCGGCAGTTCCACGCTCGCTCGTGCCTGGGGGTCACTCGAAGGGTCGATCGTCATGTCGATCACCCACTCCGGCATCGAGCGGGCGCTCCGCAACATGGACGTGACCCGGCACATGGAGATCGTCGACGCCATCGCGACCGGCGATGCCACCATCGCGACGGCGACCGTAGAGAACCACATGCACTTGGCCGCGGACACGCTCATCTCCTGAAAATCTCCGCTGCACCCTCGTCGTGGAGCACCGTTAGCCAAAGCCGACGCCGACGCAGGAGATGTCAGAGGTGTCCTGGTGGAGAATCGTCAGGGATGTCCTGATACGTCTCAGAGCCGATTCGGGTGCGGGGTCGGCGTGTGCCCGCATCTTGCCCACAAATGGTCGAGATCGAGCACGATCGAGACCGCCGTCCGGGTACGGAGTCGACGATCGTTGCGGCGGAAATCCGCGGCAGGGTGACCGATAGTGATCCAACACGAACAGCCGCGACGTCCACAGATGGGTTTCGAATCCCTCCGTCTCCGCCACGAAACCTTCTCAAGAACCCGCGGAATTCCGCGGGTTTTTCGTGTTTTCACCCGTCATCTCGATCCGCCGCCGGTGGGCTGCCCCGACGTCGAAGCCGAGGTTCGCGCTTCGGGTCCGACGTCGCACGTTGTCTTCGCATTCGAGTTCGGCGCACACGAGAGTGCCCAGCGTGTCGCCGCGGCGGCCTTCGTCGCCGGCGCGCATCGCGCTGACTCTGACGACATCGTTGGGCAGGTCGACATCGGAGCACCACGAGCACCGCGCGCCCCTGGGAGCGTGATCCGGTTCTGTCGCGGGATGCCGCGGCCCGCGCTGTCGCATGATCGCCGTGACGGCGCGGGTCGACGGGTGGTCCTGAGGGGTCCTACCGGCAAGAGGCCACAGCGACGTGCGGGAGGGAGAGAAGACACGCGAAACCGCTGTTCCATCTGCCGACGCGGAAAGCGACCGCTCCCGTCGGAAGACCGTGCAGGAGGAACTGAACCGCGAACGGGAGTCCGATGGTCACTGTGCCGAGGGCGACCTCACCCTCGTCGAGGGGGCGGACGATCTATCGGCCCCGGACATGCTTCGATCCCTTATTCAGGGCTGTCACAATTCCTCGGCCTGCCTTGTCAGTTCTTGTAGGCGTGGCTTCTTCGCCGCCCGACGATCTGGATATGCCTGAGTGGGGGAGACCGTTTTGCGAATCGTGGTTGTGGGAGGAACAGGCTTGATCGGCGCTCGAGTGGTGGCTCGCCTGAGCGGGGATGGACACGACGTGGTCGTCGCCGCGCGCGCGACAGGCGTGAATTCGTTCACTGCCGAAGGTCTCGACGACGCGCTCGTGGGGGCGGACACCATCGTGGATGTGTCCAACTCGTCCTACATCGACGAGGCTGCGGCGCGCGAATTCTTCTACGCCTCGACGATGAATCTCCTCACCTACGGCGCGGCCGCCGGAGTGAGTCACCACGTCGCTCTGAGCGTGGTGGGCACCGACCGCCTCGCGCGAGCCGAAGGCGGCTACTTTCAGGCCAAGGCGTCACAGGAAGCCCTCATCTCAAAGTCCGGGCGACCGTATTCGATCGTGCACGCCACCCAGTTCTTCGAGTTCATCCGCAGTATCGTGGCGGACTCCACACGCGGAGGCGTGGCCACTCTTGCCGACGTCTTCATGCAACCGATGGCCGCGGACGATGTAGCGGCGGCCGTCGCCCTTGCCTCGGTGGCGCAGCCGTCGAACGCGATGAGGGAATTCGCCGGCCCCGATGTCTTCCGATTGCCGGATCTCGCGTGTCAGGAGATGCGGTGGGCTGATGACGAGCGCGATGTCGTCGCCGACCCCCTCGGCACGTACTTCGGCGCCCGCCTCGCACCCTACGACCTCCTCCCATCTCCGCAGGCGACCATCTCGACGACACGCTTCCGCGACTGGCGTTCCGGCGCGCCGCGCGCCGGCCGGTCGTCGGAGGTCGAGCAGCCTTCATGGCCGGCGACGGCATGACATGCTTCGCGGGGGAGTGAGCATGATGGCGGGGATGGTCTCCGATCGGGAAAGGAGCCGGTGATGGTCAGCGATGTCGATTGCAGCTCCCCACCCGTTCACGACGACGCGGTGGCGGTGTTCACATCGTTGCGCAAGCGCTTGTTCGGCGTCGCATACCGGATCATCGGCAGCGCGGCGGAGGCTGAGGACGTCGTTCAGGAGACATGGCTGCGCTGGCAATCGTGTGATCGCACCGCCGTGCGGGAGCCTGCAGCGTTCCTGATGACAGCAGCGACTCGTATCGCCATCAACGTCCTGCAGAGCGCCCGGGTTCGCCGTGAGACGTATATCGGCCCCTGGCTTCCCAGCCCGGTGGACACGACTTCCGATCCCACTCTCGGCGCCGAGCGGACGGAGGCGTTGCACTTGGCGACCCTGCTGCTGATGGAGCGCCTCACACCGACCGAGCGAGCCGCCTACGTTCTTCGCGAAGCGTTCGACTACCCCTACGGACGCATCGCGGAGATCGTCGACACCACAGAGGCTGCATCCAGACAACTCGTGAGCCGGGCTCGCAAACACCTCATGACCGGGACCGCTCGTGAGGCGTCGCGTGAACACCACCATCGTTTCTTCACTGCGTTCCTCGACGCAGCCCGCCGCGGCGACGCAACATCACTGGAAACTCTTCTCGCCGCCGACTCGGTGAACTACACGGACGGCGGCGGCATCGTCGCTCACACGGCACGACGCGAAATCCTGGGACGCGATCACCTCGTCCGCTTCCTCTGCGGTTTCGCCGAGAGATTCCGCTTCTGGGATGACCTCGAGGTGCGCACGATTCAGGTCAACGGGCGAGAGAGTGCGCTGCTGCTCCAAGAAGACCGCATTCAGGCCCTGTTGAGTGTCGAGGTGGGCGAAGAGGCGATTGAGAAGGTGATGTGGGTGATGAACCCCGACAAGCTCGCCGCACTCGAGCAGCAGCAGCAGCACACCTCAGCCGGCTGACGCCGTCACATCTCGTCGTGTTCGCCGGTCATTCCCTGTAGAGCTCGCATCCGCGAGCATGGCCGCCCAGCGGCCGTGATTCAGGAGAAGAGGGTTGTTCATGCGCGTTGTGGTGATGGGCGGAACCGGACACGTCGGTCGATTGGTCGTCGACCGTCTCGAGCAAGCCGCGCAAGCAGTCGTCGTCGCGGCCCGTCGGCACGGCGTCGATGCCCGCACCGGCCACGGTCTGGCAGCCGCACTCGAGGACGCCGACGTCGTCATCGATGTCACCGACTCGTCTCACCGGGACGACCGTCAAGGCAAGGACTTCTTCGCTGAATCCTCTCGCAGGCTGCTGGAGGCCGAGCGCTCCGCGGGCGTGTCGCACCACGTCGTGCTGTCGATCGTCGGAGCGGAGCTCGTTCACGACGACGGCTACTTCGCGGCCAAGGCGGAGCAGGAACGCGTGGTCTCCACCGGCGGCATACCGTTCACGATCCTGCGCTCCACACAATTCTTCGAATTCGCGCGCGCGATCGCCGACTGGAACACCGTCGAGGACACTATCCATCTCCCCCCGACGACGGTGCGGCCGGTGGCCGCCGTCGATGTGGCCGATGCTCTCTACGAGATCGCTCGCTCATGTCCGCTCGAGCGCGCCGTGGAGTTCGGGGGTCCCGATCCGATGCCCCTTCCGGGATTCGTCGGCCGCGTGCTCCTCGCCGATCATGACCCACGCTTCGTCGTGGAAGATGCCACCAGGCAGACTGTCGGCTTCAACATCGAATCCGACAAGCTGCTGCCCAGCGGGGAAGTGCAGTACGGGTCGACGTCCCTGGACGCGTGGATCTCCTCGGGACGTACCCGCAGCGCAGTGTCGGTATGACGTACCGCCGTCTCCCGGGTCGGCGCACGCGGGAGCGGCTCGATCAACGTCGCACTCGAAACGTCGCACGCGCGCTTCTTCACGCCTGGCAGAACGCAGACGAGCCTGCACTCCGGAGACTGTTGGCACCGCGGGCGACTCTCGTCGTCGACAGCGACGGACCGGGCGTCGCTCCCTCCCGCTCGGGTGCTCGCCGCGCCTCTCTCGCGGCCGCCCTCATTCAGATCGCGGTGGATTGGTCGAATGCGTCGCTCGATGAGGTCGGCGTGAACGGGCGACCCGGGCTCGCTCTCCGCGAAGACGGCCAGGTCATCGCCGTGATCAGCATCGGCCTCCGAAGAGCCCGCATCTCGCACGTCTGGATGACGGAGGATCCGCGCAAACTCACGCACTGGAACCCGGTGGCCCCTGTGACGTCACAACCGCCGGCCGCACCTGGTCATACTCACGGGCGCTGACATCCGGCGGCCTCCTCATCGAAAGGCATGGACATGGCAAGAATCGTTGTGATCGGCGGCACGGGATTGATCGGATCCAAAGTGGTCGGGAAGCTGGCAGACCACGGACACGACGTCGTTCCCGCCTCCCCGGCAAGCGGTGTCAACACCGTCACCGGTGAAGGAGTCGCCGACGTCCTCGTCGGCGCGGACGTCGTGGTGGACGTGTCGAACTCTCCGTCATTCGAGGAGCACGACGTGATGGTGTTCTTCACCACCTCCACCCGCAACGTCCTCGCTGCGGAACGCGAAGCAGGAGTGCGGCACCATGTCGCCCTCACCATCGTCGGCACCAATCGTCCGCACGACATCCCTTACTTCCGCGCGAAGACCGCGCAGGAGGAACTCATCCGCGAATCCGGGATCGGATACTCCCTGGTGCACGCCACGCAGTTCTTCGAGTTCCTCGGCAGCATCGCCGACATCTCCACTGACGGCGACACGGTGACGCTTCCCGGGGCTCTCATCCAGCCGATGGCGGCCGAGGACGTCGCCACGGCTGTTGCCCGTGCGGCCGCAGGAGAACCTGCAGGTGACATCGAGGTGGGAGGCCCGGAGCAATTCGGCCTGGACGAGTTCATCCGTCGGGGACTCGCGTTCCACAACGACCCCCGGACGGTCGTCCGCGACGACGCATCACCGTACTACGGTGCCCAGATCGAGAAGCGCACGCTCATCCCCGCCGACGGCGCGGAGATCTTCGCGACACGCCTGGACGAGTGGCTCCCGCTGAACCCTGCCCGTCGCTGACAGGCGTACCGCCGGTCCTCATTCGGTCGATCAGGCACGCTCGCCGCCGACGCCGCGCAGGCCTCCCGCAGCCGCTTCCGCGTCTCGGAGAGTACGGTCTGAATCGTCGTGGGGTGTGCGTCGAGGCATCCGTCGAAGTCAGGAGAGTCGCATGGACGCGGACGTCATCATCATCGGCGGCGGGCTGGCGGGCCTCGTCGCGAGCAACGAGATCGTCCGTGCAGGCAAGCGGGTGCTTCTCGTCGAGCAGGAGAACGCGGCGAACCTCGGCGGACAGGCGTTCTGGTCCTTCGGCGGGATCTTCATGGTCGACACCCCGATGCAGCGCCGGCTCCGCGTCCGCGACTCGTTCGAATTGGCCTGGCAGGACTGGCAGGGCTCAGCGGGCTGGGACCGCCTCGAGGGCGATCACCCCGAGGACGAGTGGGCGCAGAAGTGGGGTCGCGCCTACGTCGAGTTCGCGGCCGGCGACAAGCGCCCGTGGCTCCAGGAGCAGGGTGTGAGGTTCACTCCGCTGGTGGGCTGGGCGGAGCGGGGAGGTCTCACCGCGCGCGGGCACGGCAACTCCGTGCCGCGGTTCCACGTGCCGTGGGGCACCGGAACCGGCATCTCGGAGCCTTTCGCCGACAAGGCCCGCGAGGCGGCCGCCTCCGGCCTCGTCCGCTTCGCCTTCCGGCACCGGGTCGACGGTCTCGTCTTCGACGGCGATCAGGTCACCGGCGTGCACGGCACCGTGCTCGCCCCGGATACCGCGCGACGAGGAGCCCCGTCCAGCCGCGACGCGGTCGGCGCGTTCGAGTTCCACGCCCAGGCGGTCGTCATCGCCAGCGGCGGCATAGGCGGGAACCACGAGCAGGTGAGGAAGTGGTGGCCCGCGCGTCTGGGCACGCCCCCACGCCGGATGATCAAGGGTGTGCCGGAGCACGTCGACGGCCGCATGCTCGACATCGCCACCGAGCAGGGTGTGCGCCTGGTCAACCGCGACCGGATGTGGCACTACACCGAGGGCTTGCAGAACTGGAATCCGATTTGGCCGGATCACGCCATCCGGATACTCCCCGGCCCCTCGTCCGTCTGGCTCGACGCCCGCGGACGCCGTCTGCCCGCCCCCGGGCTCCCGGGCTACGACACCCTCGGCACCCTGAAGATCCTGCGCACGACGCCGGACATCGTCGACTACGACTACTCCTGGTTCATCCTCGACCAGTCGATCATCAAGAAGGAGTTCGCCCTCTCCGGCTCCGAGCAGAACCCCGACCTCACGAACCGCGATCTCACGCTGCTGCTGAAGAGCCGCCTCGGCCGATCCGCCCCCGGCCCCGTCGAGGACTTCAAGGCGCACGGCGAGGACTTCGTGGTCGCGGACACCCTCGACGAGCTCGTCGCCGGGATGAACGCGCTCACCGGAGACGGGCTGCTCGACCGCGAGGACATCGAGCACATCATCCGCGCCAGGGACAACGAGATGGCGAACCCGTTCTCGAAGGATGCGCAGACCATCGGCATCCAGAACAGCCGCCGCTTCCTCGGCGACAGGCTGTTCCGGACCGTCAAGCCCCACCGGATCCTCGATCCCGCCCACGGTCCGCTCATCGCCGTCCGGCTGTGGATCGTCACCCGGAAGACCCTCGGCGGCATCCAGAACGATCTCTCCGGACGCGCTCTCGGGATGGGCGGAACACCGATTCCGGGCCTCTTCGCCGCCGGCGAGGCGGCCGGCTTCGGAGGAGGCGGCGCGCACGGCTACAACGCCCTCGAGGGCACCTTCCTCGGCGGATGCATCTTCACCGGACGCACCGTCGGACGGACTCTGGCGGCGTCGCTGTGAACGAGGGAGCGCCGTTCCACGGCTACCGCGCCTGGAGCTCCACGAGGAAGACCGACTGAGGAGCGAGGTCGAGGTCGAGCTGGATGTCGCCCGCCTCGGAGACCTGCGCGTCGCGGGGGCCGTCGACGTTCCCGGTCGTCGAGGTGCGCGTGACGCTCACCGTCCGCCCCGCCCACGGGAGGTTGCGGACGTCGATCCGGGCCGACGTCGATCCGGCCGACTCCAGTTCGGGGCGCTGCGGGGGCAGGGTGAGACCGAGCTCGATGCGCTCGGCACCGATCGGGATGCGGAAGGTGAAGCGGTCTTCCGCCCGCTCGGCGAGCGCCACGTCGGGGGCCACGTAATTGGCCACGAGCACGCGCACCACGTCGTCGTCGCGACCGGCCGCGCAGGCCAGACCCGATTCGTCCCCGCCCGTGACTGCCAGACGGCGACCCGCGAGGGTGCGTCCGGCGAGGGCGAGCGCACGGGAGCGCTCGTCGGGACCGTCGTCCGCCGTTCCGACACCGCCCGGATCCACGAAGCCGTAGTGCGGGTCGCGCCCGCTGTCGGCGCGGAAGAAGAACGCGTGGTCGATGACGGTGTCCTGCAGGTAGATCGCCGTCGCCGCCTGGAACGCGCCCTTCTCCGCCGCCGGCGCGGAGCTGCTGGGAACGGCGAGGTAGTTCCAGTAGCAGAGCGTCAGGTCGGTGTCGGTGAATCCGTGCCTGTCGAGCAGCGCGCGGAGCTCGGCGGACACGTAGCGGTAGTCGAGGGGGTCGCGACTCCCATCGGTGAACCAGAGGAAGGAGAAGAAGTCCAGCGGCAGGTCGTTCTCGCGCACGAAGGCGAGGAAGCCCTCGCGGTAGGGCGCATCCATCTCGAGGGGGAAGGCGAGAGCCGGACCGCCGACCGTCAGCGACGGATCGACGCGCCGCACCGCCGCGCAGAACGCCTGGTACATGGCGTAGAACTCCTCGGGGCGACCCCCGAAGTGCAGCGGCCCGAAGTCGGGCTGATCGCCGAACTCGTAGATGCGGATCGGCTGCGACGGCCCACCCGCCCACCCCTGCGAGTAGTGGCGCACGATGTGCTCCACGACCCGCCCGTACACGTCGATGTCCTGCGCGGGGAGCTTGTTCGAGGGGATCGAGCTGGCCACCGTGAACATGACCTCGGCGCCGGCCGCAGTGACGGCCTCCACCCACTCGTCCGTCGCGGCGAAGTTGTAGCTCGCGGGATCGTCGACGGGGGCGTCCCAGTCGGGGAACAGGCTCGTGGGGTTGTTGCGCGTGTCGAGCCGGGACACCCAGTCGAACGACCGCACGACCGTGACGCCGGCCTCACGCCACAGCGGGGTCATGTCCGGGAACTGCGGGTAGGCGGCGACCGGCCCGGGAATGCCTCCGACCCCGTTCAGCGGCCGGAAGGCGCTCTCCTCACCGGCGTCGATGACGAGTACACGGGCAGGGGTGGATTCGTCGGTTCGCGACACGAGCATCTCCTTGAGATCGAGGGGGCGGGCTGAGCCGCTCAGTAGGGCATCCGCAGCAGGCGGTTCGCGTATTCGTTCGCGATCGGCTCGTCGTGGCGGAGGTGCTCGATGCGGGCGCGGTACGCCTCCGGCGTGACGGAGTCGAACTCCTCGAGCATCGATTCGATCGATCGATCGAGGACGGCGCGGACGCGCGGCAGGCGGCGCTTCATGACGTTCAGCTGCGCGTCGAGCAGAGACTGATCCTTCGCGAGCTCCTGGGCGAGCACGACGCCGTCCTCGATGCTCATGGCGGCTCCCGACCCCAGGTACGGAGTCATGGTGTGCGCCGCGTCGCCCATGATCATCACACGCCCGCGGAACCACGGATACGGCACCCACACGGTCGAGTAGGGCGTGTAGGCGACGTTCTCGGCGTGACGGACGTCTTCCAGTGCGTCGGCCAGGAACTCCGCTCCTCCGGTGAGGGCGACCGCGCGGTCGTGCATGATCTCGGCCATCTTGTTGGCGTCGTACCGAGGGCGCCCCTCCTCCGCCACCGTCAGGACCATGTACATCAGGTCCTCCGACAGCGGCGTGAGCATGATCTTGCCGCCGTGGCCCTGGCAGATGATCGGCTGCATGATCTTCCGTCGATTCGGAAGTCCCGCACGCCACGCCACGCCGCCGACGGGGCGGGGAGCGTGCTTCTCGCCGAAGTAGTCGCGGCGGATCTGCGAGTTGAGGCCGTCGAAGCCCAGGACGAGGTCGTACTCCTCCTGGTCGCCGCTGCTGAAGGTGACGAGCGCCATGTCGTCGTCCTGCGTCAGGGCGGAGACCGTCGTGCTCATGCGGAACGTGCAGCCGTTGTCGAGCGCGTGCTGTGTGGCCAGCTCGAGGAAGGCGACCCGCGACATCGTCACGCAGCCCGGGAGGCCCTCGTCCTGCGTGCCGTAGCTCATGGTGCTGAGCAGGTTGCCCTCGGAGTCGTAGTTGTCGATCCCGGGCGCGGGGTGGCCCATCGCGAGCACATCCTCCAGCATGCCGATCTCGCGCACCGCTCGGAGACCGTTGATACGGAGGCCGAAGCCGACGCCCGCCACGCTGATCTCGGGCTTGTCGTCGATGACCTCGACCCGTGCGCCGATCCGGGCCAGGGCCGATGCGGTGGTCAGGCCACCGATACCGGCGCCGACGATCAGGATCTTCAGCGGCTCTGCCATGAGGTGCTCCTTCCGAGCACCGTCCCGGGCGATGAGCCCGGGACGGGTGGTTGTTGCCGAAACCGGTTCAGGCGAAGGTGTCGGTGAAGGTGTCGTGCGCGACCGGCGGCACCGGCTCGAGCTTCTGCACCGACTCGGGGCTGTAGGGGTGGTTCGTGGACGGCGCCGGCTCGTCGGCGGGCGGCATGAACACGGGCTTGCCGTCGTCACCGAAGTACATCAGGTCGAGGTCGAAGGCGCCCTGGTTCTTGAGGCCGAAGCTGACCCAGTTCTCCTCGAACGGCGCACGGGCCAGCTCGTAGCAGCGGAACTTCCAGAACTTCCACTCGCCGTCCTGCTTCAGGAAGTCGATCGCGTACTTGCACCAGACCCAGTGCGCCCAGACCTTCTTGCCGAGCACCTCGTCGGGCGAGTACATGTCGGGGAACGCCTCGGCGACCGCCGGGTCGGTGAGGCCCGACTCGGTGCCGGCCATCAGCCAGACGCCCTTCGCGGTCTTTCCGTCGGCGGCGACCTCGATCACGGGCGTGTTGGTGGTGTGCAGGATGAGCTTGCCCTCGGGGTGGGGGCGACCGCGGTGGTAGTCGGTCACGCTCTGCCACGTGGTGTACTGACCGGCGTTGGTGTAGCGGGCGCGGATGCCCTCCGTGCCCTCCTTCACCCACATCGGGATGATCTGCTCGTCCTCGAACGCGTTGTGCAGGAACATGTATCGGTTGAACAGGTTCTCGACCTGACCGCGGTCTTCCGCACGCTGTGCGAGGCCCCTCGCGGCGGCGACTTCCTCGCGAAGGTGGGCGAGCTCGGCGGTGATCTCCTCGAGGGATGCCGCGGTGATGGTGTCGGACACGGTGAAGCTCCTTTGCATAACGGGTGGTCAACGCGGCGACGGTAGCACGAATACCTACATCTCCGTAAGTATTCGATCTGTGGTTAGGTGAAGGCGTGTCAACGGGAAGCGGTTACGCACCGGGACGCGCTCGGCAGCAGCAGATCCTCGCCGAGGCGACCCGCGCCTTCGGGCGCGCGGGCTTCGACGGCGTGTCGGTGCAGGAGATCGCCGAGGCCTGCGGGATCTCACGACAGGGCCTTCTCCACCACTTCAAGAGCAAAGAAGACCTCCTGATGGCGCTGCTGCGCCAGCGAGACGAGGCCGATCAGGAGCTGTTCCAGGGCGTGCTGAGGGAGTCCGGCTCACCGTTCCGGGCGATCGTCGCCGTCGTGCGGGCCAATGCGGCCGCCCCCGGGATCACGGCCATGTTCACGCAGCTCGCCGCCGAGGCGATCCGTCCGGAGCATCCCGCCCACGACTTCTTCCACGATGTGTACACGCGGATCCACCACGACCTCCGCGCGACGCTGGCGCAGATGCAGCGGGAGGGGACGCTGGTGACTACCGCGGATCCCGAGAAGCTCGCGTCGGGTCTGATCGCCCTCCGCGACGGGCTCGCCCTGCAGTTCTTCCTGCGCTCGCCGACCCAGAACGCGGACGAGATGACCGACACGCTCGAGACGATGTTCAGCCTTCTCATCGCCTGAGCCCGCCGCATCGAGGAGGAGAGCGTGATCACCACCATCACCGGAGCCGTGCTCGAGCGGATCGGAGACCCAGCGCCCTACGCGGACTCGCGTCCGCTCCGCATCCGCAGGCTGCGGCTCGACGATCCGCGGCGGGGTGAGCTGCTGGTGCGGATCGAGGCGGCCGGGGTCTGCCATTCCGATCTCTCCGTCGTCTCCGGAGTTCGGCCGCGGCCGGTGCCGATGCTCCTCGGCCACGAGGCCGCCGGCATCGTCACGGCGGCCGGCGCGGGCACGTCGGTGCCGGTGGGCGCGCGAGTCGTGATGACGTTCCTCCCGCGGTGCGAGGAGTGCGTCGCGTGCCGCACCGGCGGTCGCGCCCCGTGCAGCGTCGGCAGCGCCGCCAACGGCGCGGGCGTGCTGCTCGGCGGCGGCAGCCGCCTCCACGGCGACGGCGACGGCGAACGCGGCGGTGGCGATGGCGAGCGCGGCGATGGCGATGGCGAGCGCGGCGAGGGTCGCGGTGAGGAGATCGCGCACCACCTCGGGGTGTCGGCGTTCGCCGACCACGCCGTCGTGGACGAGCGCTCCGTGGTCGTCGTGGACGACGACGTGCCGCCCGACGTCGCCGCGCTGATGGGCTGCGCCGTGCTGACCGGCGGCGGCGCGGTGATGAACTCGGCGCGGCTGCAGGTGGGCGAGTCGCTGATCGTCGTCGGGCTCGGGGGAGTCGGCCTCGCTGCGGTGCTGGCCGGTCTCGCTCTGGGCGCGGGTCGGGTGACGGCTGTCGACGTGCAGCCGGCCAAGCTCGATTCCGCGCGGGCCCTCGGCGCGCACGACGCGCTGACGTCCTCCGATGCCGTCGACGCGGGGCTGACGGCCGATGTCGTCGTCGAGGCGGTCGGCCGCGCGAGCGCCTTCGAGCAGGCGCTGCAGCTCACCGCGCCCGGCGGGCGCACGGTGACGGTGGGGCTTCCCGCGCCGGACGACCTCGCGACGGTGTCGCCGCTCGCCCTCGTCGCCGAGGGCCGCTCGATCATCGGCAGCTACCTCGGGGGCTCGGTGCCTCGGCGCGACATCCCGCGCTTCGTCGAGCTGTGGCGCGCCGGTCGCCTGCCCGTCGAGAAGCTCGTGAGCCGGCACATCGGCCTCGGCGACATCAACGAGGCGATGGACGAGCTCGCCGCCGGCCGTGCCGTACGGCAGGTCATCCACTTCTGACGGGTGCACGCGGATCGCGCGCACCCGTGACGACCGCGTGCGCGGACCGGCGACGACCGCGTTCGGGCCGGAGACGGCCGCGAGGACGCGGGATGCCGGGTCTCAGCCGTGCTCGCCCGCGATCAGCTCGATCTCGACGCGCGCCCCGAGGGGGAGGCCCGCGACGGCGACGGTCGTCCTCGCGGGGTAGGGGGCGGTGAACATCGTCGCGTAGACGGCGTTCATCGCGGCGAAGTCGGCCATGTCGGTGAGATAGACGTTGACCTTGACGACGTCGTCGAAGCCGCGCCCCGCGGCGGCGAGAACCGAGCCGAGGTTGGCGAAGACCTGCCGGGTCTGCACCTCGACGTCGCCCTCCACCAGCCGCTGCGTCGCGGGATCGATCGGCGTCTGGCCCGACAGGTGCAGGAGGGCGCCCGAACCGGATGCGGCGTGGGAGTACGGACCGACGGGCTCCGGCGCGGCGGGGTCCGAGACGACGGAGCGCGGCATGTGCGGGCTCGTCAGAGCGTCGCGGCGTGGTCGGGCACGAACCGGTGCTCGTCCATCGGGGGGCGAGCAGCGCCGGTCGGCGCGGGCCGATCGGGGAAGTGCACCTCCTCGGGCTCGAGGTGGTCGTAGGGCACCTGGCTGAGGAGGTGGCTGATGGTGTTGAGTCGGGCGGCCTTCTTGTCGTCGCTGGTGATGGTCCACCACGGGGCGTCCGCCTGATCGGTGACCTCGAACATCGCGTCCTTGGCGCGGGAGTAGTCCTCCCAGCGCGTGATCGACAGCAGATCCGTGTCGGAGAGCTTCCAGCGCCGCATCGGATCGTCGAGCCGTGAGTGGAACCGCTTCTCCTGCTCGGTGTCCGACACCGAATACCAGTACTTGAGCAGGATGATGCCGTCGTCGACGAGCATCTTCTCCACGACGGGCACCTGCTGGAGGAAGCGCTCGTACTGCTCATCGGTGCAGTAGCCCATCACCCGCTCCACGCCGGCGCGGTTGTACCAGGAGCGGTCCATGAGGACGATCTCGCCGGCCGTCGGCAGCTTCTCGATGTAGCGCTGGAAGTACCACTGGCCCTTCTCCCGCTCGGTCGGCTGCGGCAGCGCGACCACGCGGGCGTGACGGGGGTTGAGGTACTGCATCACGCGCTTGATCGCGCCGCCCTTGCCCGCAGCATCCCTCCCCTCGAAGATCACGAGCACGCGGGTGCCCGTCGCGATGACCCACTGCTGCATGCTGACCAGCTCGATCTGCAGCTTGCGCAGGTCCTTCTCGTAGGCCCTCTTCGACACCCGCGTGGGCGTGATCCTGCGGTCCTGCTTCTTCGGAGACATGGGGCCCTTCGCGGCGTCTGCCGACGGGCGTGCGCGTCGGGCGGGGGATCCCGTCGCGATCGGAGCGGCGAGCTTCCGTGACCGTGGCGGGAACGTGGTCCGAGCGTAGCCCCCGGGTCGTGGGTGCGATCACCGATGGCGCGGTACGCCCTTCAGGATGCGGTCGACGGCGTTCTTCGGACCGTGCACGGCCACGCCGACGAGGTCGAGCGCGTCTCCTCGGACGGCGGCCACGACCTCGCGGTTCGCCGCATCGTGGCCGGTGGTGAACATCGCCCGGTCGTAGACGGCGACCCGGAGATCGCGGGTCACCGCCTTCGCGCGCACGTCCTGCAGCGTCGTGGCATCGCCCTGCAGGATCGTGATCGGCTGCCCGAGGAGCCGGAGGTACGAGGTGCCGCCGCCGTCCACATAGGGCTCGCCGAGAAGGCCGGGCTCGGCCGCGACGCCGCTGGCCAGGAACGCGGCGACGTTGGCGATCTGCCAGGGCGCGAGGTCGTCGCGCAGCACGAGCGCGATGCGGGTGGGGAAGCGGACGGGCTCATCGGTCATGGTCCGATCCTGGGATGCTGCGCCCGCCGTGTCTTGTACGTTCCGCACACCGGTGGCAGAGCCGGGGACGACGCCGGTGACCGTCGCACGTCAGCGGATGAGGCTCCGGATGCGGACGGCCGAGAGCACCGTGAAGACGACGGCGACGCCGAAGAGCACCGCGACGGCCACCCAGATGGGCAGGACGTTGCCGCCGACCAGGATGTCGATGCCGTAGAACTCGGAGATCGATGCCCCGGCTCCGTCCACGGTGCCGACCATCGTGGCCAGCGTCTCGCGGGTGAACTCCTGACGCAGCAGCATGGCCCCCTGGGCGAACGGCAGCGTGTTGATGCCGTTCGCGACGCCGTCGGGGAGCGAACCGACCGGGATGTAGGCGCCTGCGACGAAGCCCAGGATGGTGCCCATGACGGTCGACAGACCGGAGAAGGCGGCGCTGGTCTTGACGAAGGTCACGATGAACGCGGTGAGCGCGGTGAAGCCGAGGCAGCACAGGACGACGCACCCCAGGAGCCGCGCGATGGAGGAGACGGGAAGCCAGACGCCGTCGACGAGGCCGAGGTAGAGCAGTCCGATCACGAGCACGATGCTCGACATCAGGATGGCGACGGTCACCGCGGAGATGAGGTAGCCGAGCACCAGCTGCGCGCGCCTGACCGGGGAGACGAGGAAGTCGCGGAACCGACCGGTCTCGCGGTCGTTCACGAGCGGCGCCAGAGCGCCGAGGCCGGTCGTGATCGTCGACAGGAGCACGATGCCCGCGAACATCCAGCTGTCGACGAATGTCCGGACCTCATCCTCGGTCGCATCCGGGAAGGTCCCCTTGAGCCCCTCGATCTGCAGGTTGCCGAGGAAGAGCGTGTACAGCAGGAACAGGATGAGCGCCCCGAGCAGCGAGAAGAAGACGTTCATCGGATCGCGGAAGAAGAGTCGCAGATTCCGCCCGACGACGGCCGTGACGACCCTCACGCGGCGGTCTCCGCGACGTCGTCGCCCTCGGGAGTGCGCCCGGTGAGCGCGAGGAAGACATCGTCCATCCGGCCATGTCGGAACTCGAAGTCCCGGACGTGGTCGCCGTGCGCTGCGAGGATCGCGCGGGCGGTGGCCGCGTCGGGCACCGCCATCACGGCGAGACCGTTCTCGTAGCCGACCTCCGCCCCCTGTGCGGCGGCCAATGCGGACAGCGCGGTGCGGTCGACCGTGTCGATCGTCAGGATGCTGGTGCTGTAGCGGGCGCGCAGGGCGGCCGGGGTGTCGTCGGCGATGATGCGACCCTTCTCGATGACGCACACGCGGTCGGCCTCCTCCGTCTCCTCCATGTAGTGCGTCGTGAGGAAGACGGTCAGGCCGGTCCGCTCGCGGAGGTCGCTCATGGTCTCCCAGACGATCGCGCGGCTGGCGGGGTCCAGCCCGGCCGTCGGCTCGTCGAGGAAGATGATGGACGGCTCGTGCAGGAGGGCGCGCGCGATGTCGACACGGCGCCTCTGACCGCCGGACAGCCGTCCGTACCGGCTCTTCAGGAACGATCCCAACGAGATCAGCTCCGAGAGTTCGCGGATGCGCGCGGTGGCGCGCGAGCGGTCGACGCCCGCGAGGGTGGCGCGGAGATGGAGGTTCTCCTCGACCGTCAGCGCCGAGTCGAGGATCGACTCCTGGAACACGACCCCGATGCGGCGACGGGCTGCCGCGCCGTCGCGGACGACGTCGTGACCGGCGATCTCGACACGTCCCGCATCGAAGGACAGCACCGTCGTGAGGCAGTTGATCGTGGTCGACTTGCCGGCCCCGTTGGCGCCGAGGAAGGCGAACAGGGTGCCCTGTTCGACGGAGAAGCTGAGATCGTCCACCGCCCGAACGGACCGGTAGGACTTCGTCAGTCCCTGCACTTCGATGGCCACTCGTCCCCCGTCGTCGGTCGAGTGTCGCACACCCGCCATGTGGTCGCGCCGGCGCGCTGCCGCGCGAACGGAGCGCGGCGACCTCCGCAGCCGGTCACGGCGTGAAGTCGACGTGCTGCCTTCGCGCGTCTGTACTGTTCTCGCATGGGCGGCGGCACCTGGATGAGGGCGTGGAGCCCGGCCGTGCCGTCGGTGCGGGAGGTGCTGCACGCGCGGATGACGGACCACGCGTATCCGGCTCACGCACACGCCGACTGGGCGCTGATGCTGGTCGATGATGGCGCGGTCGTCTACGACCTCGGCGGCCGGCAGCGCATCGCCGATCGCTCGAGCGCCACACTGCTGCCGCCGGGCATCGCGCACGACGGGCGGGCGGCGCCCCGCAGCGACGGCTTCACCAAGCGCGTCGCCTACCTCGACCGGTCATGGATGCCGGAGTCGTTCGCCGGACCCGTCGTCGACATGCCCGGTCGCACCGACCTGCTCGCCGCGACCCGGCGGCTCCATCGCGCACTCGCCGAGCCGGGGGAGGAGCATGCCGCCGAGCACGCGCTGCTGCGCGTCGCCGAGATGCTGGCAGCCGCCGCGCACGGGGACGCGCATCCGCAGCGCGACGACGTGCTCGCGCGCCGGCTCCGCGACCTGCTCGAGGTGCACCTCGTCGACGGCATCAGCCTGCAGGACGCGGGTCGCGTGCTCGGGTCGCATCCGGGGCATCTGTCGCGGTCGTTCGCGGCTTCGTTCGGGATGCCGCCCCACCGGTACCTCACCAGCCGCCGCGTCGACCTCGCACGGGAGCTGCTCCTGCGGGGCGAGAGGCCGTCGACGGCGGCGGCGTCGGCGGGCTTCCACGATCAGGCACACCTCACGCGTCACTTCCGCCGCCTGCTGGGCACGACGCCCGCACGCTTCGCCGGTGCGCGTCAGTCGGCCTGACGTGTGAGGCGGGAACGGCGGCTGGATACCGCAGTTCGGTTCAGGTGGATTGGTCGAGTGCCCCGGCTCGGTCGTTGCCACGGCGGCGACGCCGTCCACCGGACGCAAGATGCGGCGAAACAGGTGGGGTTCGCGCAGTTCGGGTCAGGCGAAGGTTCGTCATCTACCCGACGCCGCCGCCCCTCGCCCGGCTGATAGCCTGCCCCTCGGTCGTGGCGGAGGGATGAGAGTGGTCGACAGCGGTTCTGACACAGGGGGATCTCCGGTCCTCGCCAACGACCTCACGGAGATCTGGACGCCGGTGGAGGTCCGCCTGCAGCCGGACGCCGGCCGCGTGCTGATCCTCGAGACGCGTCCCGACGTCGACGAGAACACCTACGTCGGGCGACTCCTCCTCGGAGACGCCGACGGCGCAGACCTGACCGAGGTGGATGCCGGCCGGGGCATCGGTCCCGTTGCGTTCTCGCCGTCCGGCGACGTCGTGGCCTGGGCCGCGACGCGGGACGGCCGCAGCGCGGTGCGTCTGCTCGATCTGCGGCCGGCTGGAACCGCCGCGGCTCGCGAGGTGGCCGCGCTCCCCGACGGGATCGAGGAGCTCGCCTGGTCGCCGGACGGTGCGACGCTGGCCGTCGTCGCCCGCGTGCCCGATGACCGCACCTGGTGGGAGGCGCCGGTGGACCGCCGCCCGCCGCTCGTGATCGAGACTCTGCGCTTCAAGGCGGACGGCATCGGCTGGACGGTCAACACCCGCCGGCAGCTCTTCGTCGTCGACGTGGCCTCGGGCGACCTCCGCGGCGTGAGCGACGGCACCGCCGACGACCACGGCGTCGCGTGGGAGGACGCCGGCCACCTGCTGTTCGTGTCGCAGCGTCAGCCCGACCGGGACCTCACCGAGGCCAACGCGCTGTTCCGTCTGCGGCTGGAGGACGGCTCCGTCGAGCAGATCACCGACGCGACGCGCGAGCTCTCAGGTCCGGTGCTCTCGCCCGACGGCAGCCGCGCGGCGGTCATCGCCGTCGAACTGCAGAGCTACCCCAGCACGTCGCATCCCGCTCTCGTGGATCTCGCCACGGGCCGGGTGACCGACCTGCGCGACGTGGTCGACCGCGACGGCGCGGCGTCCTCGATCCACTGGGTGTCCGACGACGCCTTCACGGTGATCGTGGGCAGCGAAGGACGCATGGAGGTCGTCGAGATCGCGTGCGCGCCCGCAGCTTCGCCGTCAGCGCGGACGATCCTGACCGGGCGGCGCCACCTCACCGCCCACGACGCGGACGGGGACCGGTGGGTCGCCGTCGAGGCGATGCCGACCTCACCGCCGCGCGTGATCGCCGGCGGCGGCGCGGGGGCGGCCGAGCGCGTCATCCACGACCCCAACGCGGCGTACCGCGCCGGCCACCGTCTCATCGAGTCGCGTCACGTGCCGGTCGACGCCGACGGCACCACCATCGACTCGTGGATCGCCGTGCCGCCCGGCGACGGTCCGCACCCGCTCATCGTGTGGCTGCAGGGCGGCGGGACCCAGTACGGCTATCAGTGGTCGCACGAGGTGCAGCTGCTCCTCAGCGCCGGATACGCGGTCTGCTGGCTCAACCCGCGCGGGTCGGCGGGCTACGGCACCGCATGGATGAAGGTCAACGCCGCGCCGGGCGCCGCAGAGCCCGGCGCGGGCTGGGGCACGCGGGACCTCGCCGACATCGTCGCGGTCGTCGAGCACCTGATCGGCTCCGAGGACGTGGATGCCGCGCGGGTCGGCGTCATGGGCGGCTCGTACGGCGGCATGATGACCGCGATGCTCCTCGCGCGCACCGACCTCTTCGCCGCGGGATGGGCCGAGCGCGGGCCCTACAACCTCCTCAGCGACGCCGCGACCAAGGACGAGGCGCCCTGGTTCTTCGAGCAGTACCTCGGCGTCTCGCACCTCGACGACGCCGCACCCTACTGGGACGCGTCGCCGCTCAAGTTCGTGCACGGCATCACCGCGCCGCTCGCGATCGTCCATTCCGAGGAGGACTGGCGCTGCTCGATCCAGCAGGCGGAGGAGCTCTTCTTCGCGCTGCGCGTCCTGGGTCGTCCCGTGCGCTTTATCCGGTTCCCGGGCGAGGGCCACTCCCTCACGCGCACCGGCAGCCCCGTGCACCGCGTGCAGCGCGGACAGCTGCTCGCCGACTGGTTCGGCGAGAGGCTGGCGGCGGGATCCTCCGCCCCAGCCCCTTCGCCGGCGTCGACGCTGACGGGAGCGGCGTCGTGAGCGCGTTCCGTGCCCTCACCGAGGCCGGCGCGGCGTTCGCGACGGAGCGGCACCTCGCGACCCTCTCGACGATGGCGCCCTGGGGCGGCATCCATGTCGTGCCGGTCGGATTCACCCTGCATGACGGCGTCGTGCGCATCATCACGTCGCGCGCGTCGCAGAAGGTCCGCAACGTGCGGCGCGACGGCGCCGCCACCGTGAGCCAGGTCGGCGGTCCGGCGTGGCTCACGATCCAGGGCATCGCCACGGTGCACGACGATCCCGACGAGGTGGCGCTCGCCGTGGCCCTGTACTCGCAGCGCTACCGGCAGCCGCGCGAGAACCCCGAGCGCGTCGCGATCCACATCGCGCCGACGCGCTTCATGGGCAGCAGCGAGATCCTCGTCTGACGAAAACCCGTCCTACGCGCCCGGCGCGACGGCCTGCAGCGTGTAGCTCAGCGGCATCACACCCGAGCGCGCGTGGAGCACGTACTCGCCGTCCTCGCGCAGGCGCATCTGACCCGGCAGTGCGTCGTAGGGCACGCTGTCGTGCTCGACCAGCCCGGTGATCGCGAGCCCCGCATCGAGCAGCGCTGTGACCACCTCGCCGATCCCGTGGTTCCACTCGTAGGTCTTCGTGGCCGTGAGGGCGCGGTCGGTCTCGACGTAGCTGCTGTCGTCGTCCCACTCGAGCGGCTCGGCGCGTTCGAAGTACGAGTAGCGCAGGTGCACGTCGTCGCCGATCGTCTCGTCGGCGGCCCAGAGGATCGGATGCGCCTCACGGATGAACAGCCGCCCGCCGGGGGCGAGCAGGCCCGCGACGACGTCAGCCCATGCGCGGATGCTCGGCAGCCAGCACAGCGCTCCGATGCCCGTGTAGACGAGGTCGAAGCGGCCCGCACCCAGCGCGGACACCGCGTCCGCGACATCCGACACGACGTAGTCGACCCCGGCCCCCGCGTCGGCCGCCAGTCGGCGTGCCTCGGCGATGCCGATGGGGGAGAAGTCGAGCCCGGTCACCCGGGCGCCCATGCGGGCCAGCGACAGCGTGTCGGTGCCGATGTGGCACTGCAGGTGCACGACGCGGAGCCCGCGGATGTCGCCGAGGCGCTCGCGGTCGAACCGCACCACGTCGGAGAGCGCCGCAGGGTCGTCGATGTACCGGCCGACGCGGTAGCCCTTGCCGCCGCGGTCCGCATGGAGGGCGGCGCGGTCGTCCCAGTTGGCGCGGTTCGCCGCGAGGAAGTCCTGCATGGCTCACACGCTAGCGGTCAGGTTCGGCTCACACCCTCGGCGTGGACGGCTGCTGCTGCGTGATGCAGTGGATGCCACCACCGCGCGCGAACAGCGGCCGCGCGTCGACGGTCACCGCCCGCCGTCCGCCGTACGCCTCGGTGAGGATCTCCCGCGCCTCGGCGTCGGCCGCCTCCTCGCCGAAGCCGCACGCGATGACGCCGCCGTTGACGACGAGATGGTTCACGTAGCTCCAGTCCACGATGCCGTCGTCGTCGCGCAGCGTGGCGGGTGCCGGCAGCGAGGTGATGCGCAGCGCCCGGCCGTCTGCGGCGTACGCCTCCTCCAGCTCGCGCCGGATGATCGCCGTGACCTCATGGTCGGGGTGCGCGGCGTCGCGCTGGTCGTGCAGGAGGATGTGGTCGACGTCGGCGAAGGCCGCGACGATGTCCACGTGGCCGTTCGTGCCGAACTCGTCGTAATCGCGGGTCAGGCCGCGCGAGAGCCAGACGGCCCGTTCCGCGCCGAGGGTGCGGAGCATCTCGGCCTCGACGCCCGCGCGGTCGGCGTAGGGGTTGCGGCGTGGGTCGAGCTGCACCGTGTCGGTCAGCAGGACGGTGCCGGCGCCGTCGACGTGGAGACCGCCGCCCTCCGCGACGAGGAGCGAGCTGATGACCTCCGCGCCGGCGGCCTCGCCGGCGATGCGCCCGATGCGGGCGGACTTGCGCCACTCGGCCCACGCAGGGTCGCCCCACCCGTTGAAGATCCAGTCGACGGCGCCGAGGACGCCGGGCCGGTCGGGGTCCACGACGAAGGTCGGCCCCATGTCGCGCATCCAGAACTCGTCGATGGGCGCTTCGAGGATCTCGATGGACGAGTCCAGCATCCGTCGCGCGCGGGTCATCTCCGACGGGTCGACGACCATGGTGACCGGCTCGAACTCGAGCACGGCGTGCGCGACGGCCGTCCAGGTCGCGTACCCCTCCTCGCGCTCGGCGTCGCTGTCGCCCAGTGTGAGGCCCTCGCGCGGGAAGGCCATCCAGGTCCGGTCGTGCGGTGCGGTCTCCGCGGGCATGCGCCACATATCGTCTCCTCGGTGTTCGTTCGGTGTCTGCACATGCGTCGGCCGGCTCACCAGCCGGTGGACAGCACCCGCTCCAGCGCGTCGGCGAAGTAGTCGGCCGACTCCTGCGTCACGCAGAGCGGCGGCTTGATCTTCAGCACGTTCTGGAAGTCTCCCGTCGGCTGCATGACGACGCCGAGCTCCAGCAGGCGGTCGCAGATCGCCGCGGTCTCGTCGGGCGCCGGTTCCAGGGTCTCGCGGTCGCGGACGAACTCGAGGCCGAGGTACAGCCCGGAGCCGTGCACGGTGCCGACGATCGGATGCCGGTCGCCGAGCTCCTGCAGGCGGGCCTTCAGGTGGGCACCGACGAGGCGGGCGTTCTCCTGGAGCTGCTCCTGCTGGATCACGTCGAGCACCGCCATGCCGATCACCGATGAGACAGGCGATCCTCCCGTGGACGAGAAGAAGTACCCCTGCGTGCGGTAGCGGTCGGCGATCTCCTTCCGGGTGATGACCGCGCCGATGGGCTGGCCGCCGCCGATCGACTTCGCCACGGCCACCACGTCGGGGAGCACGCCCTGCTGCTGGAAGCCCCAGAACCACTCGCCGAGGCGGCCGAAGCCGACCTGCACCTCGTCGGCGATCGCGATGCCGCCGTGAGCGCGCACCGTGCGGTAGACCTCGGAGAGGTAGTCCTCGGGGAGCGCGACGCCGCCGGCGTTGCCGAAGAACGTCTCGCAGATGAACCCGCCCGCCGGGCGGCCCTGCGCCGCGAGCCGATCGATGACGGCGGCCGCCTCGGCCGCGTACTTCGCCGCGTCGTCGCCGCGGTGGATGCCTCGGTAGGAGTTGGCGGCGTCGACGGTGTGCACCCAGGCGGGGCGACTTCCGAGAGCGTTCGGGTTGTCGGCGATGGAGGTGGAGACGGCGTCGCTGGCGTAGGTCCACCCGTGGTACGCCTCGCGCATGGCGACGATGTCGGGTCGACCGGTCGAGGCCATCGCGAGGCGGATCGCGAGGTCGGTGGCCTCCGAGCCGGAGTTGACGAAGAAGACCGTGTCGAGCTCGTCGGGCAGGGTCGCGGCGATCTTCTCGGCGTACTCGGTGATCGCCCCGTAGTTGAAGCGCGAGTTGGTGTTCAGCAGCCGCAGCTGGCGCGACGCGGCGGCCGCCACCTTCGGGTGGGCGTGGCCGACGGAGGCGACGTTGTTGACCATGTCGAGGTAGACGCGGCCGTCGACGTCGACGAGGTACTCGCGCCAGCCGCGCTCGATGCGCGGCGGACGCGCGTAGTAGTGCTCCTGCACCTCGGCGAGCACGCGCTCGCGCCGGTCGAGCACGTCGTCGTCGTGGCCGGCCGGAGCCGACGGCAGGCCGAGCGCCGGCGCCGGATCGCCGAGCACGGTGCGCCACGCGGGGGCGAGTGACGCCGTGACGCGCTCAGGCGCGTCGAGATCCGCGGCGCGGGGTCCGCGGACGCGCAGCGCCACGCCCGCGGGCAGGGTGCGCTCGGGCGTCCCGGCCGGGATGCCGGTGATGCTCACCCGGCGGTCGCCGGAGCGGATGACGAGCGTCCCGTCAGCGGATGCCGCGGCATCCGCCCCCTCGGGAAGGGTCACAGCCTCGGCCAGCCACAGCGTGAGGGCGGTGGGGATTGTGGCGGGCGGCGTGAGGGTGCGGCGCGGGGCGCCGGACAGGACCGGCAGCCACGCGGGCAGGACCACCGCGTCGGCGCCGCCGGCCAGCGCTGCATGGGCGGCCCGGTCGATCGTGTCGGCCTGCAGCCAGGCGCCGTCGTCGTTGAGCTCCGACACGGTGCCGGCGTCGAGGGTGACGACGTCGGCGAGGGCGGGCAGCAGGACGGATCCGTCCCACGCCGGCTCGGCGGCGGCAGGCAGTCCGAGCGCGCGGCGGATCGTGTGCGTGATGACCTCGAGCGGCACCGACGCCGCCTGACGCAGCACGTCGAACTCGCGATCGAGCGCATCGCCCGCGTAGGTGTTCTCCTCGTCGAGGCGCACCTGCTGCCGACCGCTCAGCACGAGGATCGCGCCGCGCAGCACCACCAGGGGCCAGAGCGCGGTGACCTCCTCGTCCGACAGCGGCCGCAGCGCGTGGAACGCGCGGATGGCCGGAAGCGCCGACACCGGGCTCGCGCCGTCGTGGTGCAGCACCGACGACACCGTCACCGCGATCTCGCCCACCGCCCACGACGCCGTGACGTCGCCGAAATCGATGACGGCGTCGGGGAGGGGGTCGCCGTGCGGGTGCAGGATGTTGTCGTCCGTGACGTCGAAGTGACCGGCCTGCACCGGCAGGCGCTCGGAGACGGATTGCAGGATGCTGCGGGCCGGCCGCACCGCGCGGTCGACCTCCTCGCGCACGGCGGCGTCGGGCTCCAGCGGCAGGAGGATGTCGATGACCCGGGTCGCGTGGCGCAGGTCCCACTGGAGGACGCGGCTGAACGCCGGGTGCACGTAGTCGGCGAGCGAGACGCTCACCCGCCCCGACACCTCGCCCATGCGCGCGACGACGGACGGCGACAGGTAGCCCGACCCCATCAGCGTGCTGCCGGCGATGTTCTCGATCACGCGCGCGTGGATGCGGCCCTGAGAGGACTCCCACCATGCCGAGAGCGGACCGCGGGGGCCGACGACGATGCGGGGGATGCGCAGGGTCGGCTGGCGGTCGGCGACGACGGCCGCTGCCTCGTCCTGCATCTCGATCTCGGACTCGCTGAACGCCGGGTTGCTCAGCTTCAGCACGCCGAGCGGCTCGCTCTCGCCGGCCCGGAAGACGCGGAAGTTCTGATCCTGCTGGCTGCCGAGGGACGTGGCATCCACCTCGATCCCGAAGGTCGACGCGAACAGCCGCCGCACCTCGTCCAGGCCGAGCGTGGGGGTGGGGAGTTCGACCTGCGCGAAGTAATCGAACGTCGGGACGGTCATGGTTCTCCTGCGGTGGCGGGGCGGGTCAGAGGGGTGCGGAGGCGGTGGTGCCGAAGGCTCCGGCGACGGCGCCCGCGTCATCGCGGACGATGACGACGACGAGCGGGCCGTACGGATCGCGCCACGTGCTGTGAGCCCGCCCGTGGGCGTCGCCCGGCAGGACGGCGGTGGCGGTCAGGCGGTGGCCGTCGACGGTCAGGGGGACGCGGACGCCGTCGACGTAGGCCGCGGAGTCCTCGACCGCACCCCCGGTCACCGTCGCGGTGAACGAGACCTCGAGCCGGTCGCCGCTGCTCTCGGCGCGGACGTCGCGCAGGTCGACGGCGAGCGGACCGCGGGCTGCGGGGCGGGAGCGCGCGAACGGCGCCTCGTCGGCGAGCGGGGGCGTGCGCGGCGGCGCGGCGCGGCGATCGCCGAGCGCGCTGATCGCGGCGGCCAGGGCCACGAGCCGCGCGTCGTCGTAGGCCGCTCCCGCGATCGTGAGGCCCACCGGCATGCCGGTGTCGGCCATGATCCCCATCGGGATGGTCACCGTGGGCACGCCCAGGTGGCGCGGCACGAGGTTGCCGTTGGAGACCCACACGCCGTTGCGCCACGCGATGTCGGCGGACGCCTCGTTCACATCCGCGTCCGCCGGCCCGACGTCGGCGGCGGCGGGGAAGACGACGGCGTCGAAGCCCTCGGCGGCGAGCCAGTCCTCGAGATCGACCTTGCGGGTGTGCTCGAGCCCGCGGAGGCCGGCTTCGAGACCCTCGACCTCGGTGACGGCAGGGAGGCCCCGTCGCGCGGCATCCACGTACTCCGCGAGGTCGTACGAGACGTCGAAGGAGAAGATGCCGTAGCGGTCGGGCAGGGCCCCCGGGGGGTGGGGGAAAATCAGGTCCGCCCGGACATCGGCGAGACGATCGAGGTCGGGGTCGGCGTTGCGGCGGAGGAAGTCGTCGAAGGCCGCGGCCGACAGCTCTCTGAGCTCGGTGTCCAGGAAGGATGCCGACACGAAGCCCCGCTCGACGAAGTCGCGGGAGTCGGCGTGCAGCTTCTCGTAGTTGTCCACAGCAGGGAAGTCCGTCTCGATGACCTCGGCGCCCGCCGCCTCCAGGTCGGTGCGGAGCGAGGTCCACAGGTCCATCACGCTGGCGCGCGTGACGATCGGCAGCGCGCTGTCGGGGTCGGCGTTGATGTAGATCCGTGGCACGGCGAGGCGGAGGCCGGCGAGGGGCAGGTCGGGCAGGGCCGCGAAGGACGGCGGGCGCACCTCCGACGGCTTGGGGATCGGAACCCACGGCTGCCGGCGCCACAGATCCCCGCCCGTGTCGGCATCGTCGGCGACCACCACGTCCAGGACGCGGGCGAGGTCGGGCACCGACCGGGTGTGGGGCACCACGACGTCCATCGTGGGGACGAGCGGCCAGTTGCCGCGCACCGAGATCATGCCGCGCGACGGCGTGTAGGCGACGAGGGCGTTGTTGGAGGCGGGAGCGCGCCCCGACGACCAGGTCTCTTCGCCGAGGCCGAACGCGGCGAAGCTCGCCGCCGTGGCCGTGCCCGATCCGTTGGAGGATCCGGAGCCGAAGGCGGCGGTGAGGTGGTCGGCGCTGTAGGGGGACTCGGCCCGGCCGTAGACCCCGCGCTGCATGCCGCCGGCGGCCATGGGCGGCATGTTCGTCAGGCCGAGGATGACGGCGCCGGCCTCGCGCAGACGGGCCACGGCGAACGCGTCGTCGCCGGCGATGAGGTCGGCGAAGGCGGGTGACCCGGCGGCCACGGTGAGGCCCTTCACCATGTAGCTGTCCTTCGCGGTGAAGGGGATGCCCTCGAGCGGCCCGCGGGGGTGCCCGCTCGCGCGCCGCTCATCGGACGCGCGCGCCTGCACGAAGGCCGTCGGATCCAGGACGGGGACGGCGTTGAGGAGCGGTCCGCTGCGGTCGTAGGCGGCGATCCGGTTGAGGTAGCGGGCGACCAGCTCGACGCTGGTGACCGCACCGGCATCCAGCGCCGTGCGCAGGCTGTCGATGTCCGCCTCGACGACGGTGAACGTGCTGGGGGTCATGATGGTCTCCCGGAGATGAATGCGGCCCTCCGGCTAAAACATACAGCGTTTGTTTTAGACTGTCACTACCCCGAGGAGGCCCGTCATCGCCCGACCACCGCATCCCCTGCTCAGTCGCGAGCTGATCGCCCGGACGGCGCTCACCCTCGTCGACCGGTACGGCGTGGAGGGAGCCAGCATCCGCCGGGTCGCCGCCCGCATCGGCGTGAACCCGGCGTCGCTGTACAACCATGTCCCCAACCGTGCCGCGATGGTGGAGGACGTGCGGGCGATCGTCTCGGCCCGCATCGACTTCCGGCCGCTCCGGGAGCTGCCGTGGGAGGACGGCTTGGAGGCCTGGGCATGGTCGTACCGGGCGGCTTTCGCGCAGCATCCCCGCGCCATCCCTCTGCTGATGACGATGTCGGCGTCCGCGCCGGTGCTCCTCGCCGGCTACGAGGACTTCGCCGTCGCCGCCGAGGCGGCAGGCTGGGCGACCCGCGACATCCTGCCCCTCCTCACGCTCTTCGAGTCGTTCATCCTGGGCAGCGTGCTCGACATGTCCGGTCCGTCGGTCGTCTTCGACCCGACAGGCCAGGAGGAGCAGTTCCCCCGGTTCTCCGCCGCCTTCGACACCGTCGCCGACGAGGATCCCGAGGATCCGGTCGCCTCCCGCGCATTCGCGCTCGGACTGCGGATGCTGATCGCCTCCGCCCGCCCGACCTCGTGAGCGCCACAATGAGGGACGTGCGCCGAGGAATCACCGTCCGGTGGAGGGTGGTCGGCTCCCTCGCGGCGCTCGCCGCCCTTCTTCCCGCGTGCGCGGCCACCACCACCCCGGCCGGAGCGCCGAGCGCCGACACCGGCTTCCCGGCATTCCTTGTCTTCGACTACCAGCTCGGCGGCGGCTATGCACCCGCGGCCGGTGTCGGCGGCGTGGTGCGTGACAGCACGGACGTGGCCGAGCCGGGGATGTACTCGATCTGCTACGTCAACGGGTTCCAGAGTCAGCCCGCCGATCGCGACTCCTGGCTGGCAGAGCCCGACCTCGTGCTGATCGGCGACGACGGCCAGCCGCTGATCGACGACAACTGGCCCGACGAGCTGATCTTCGACATCTCCACCGCCGATCGGCGCGAGCGCATCGCCGCCCGCGTCGGGGAGAGCATCGCCGCCTGTGGGCGGAAGGGGTTCTCGGCCGTCGAGATCGACAACCTCGACTCCTACACCCGGTCGGACGGTCGCCTCACCGAGGAGGACGCGATCGCACTGGCCACCCTCTACGTCCAGGCGGCGCATGACGCCGGACTGCTCATCGGGCAGAAGAACGCGGCCGAGATGGGGCCCCGTGGGCGCGACGACGTCGGATTCGACTTCGCCGTCGCGGAGGAGTGCGTCGCCTTCGAGGAGTGCTCCGCCTACCGCGATGTCTACGGCGAGGCGGTGCTCGACATCGAGTACGCCGACAACCTTCTGAGCGGGTTCGATGCCGCCTGCGCCGTCGACGACCGCCCGCACTCGACGATCCTGCGCGACCGCGACCTGGTGCCGGCGGACGACGCCGACCACGTCTTCCAAGCCTGCCCCGCCTGAGTCGGATGTCGCGCGGGCGGCGTCTCCGGCGCCGCCTCAGTCCCGCGGTCGTCGACTCCGGCGCCGCGTCAGCCGCCCGGGACGGGCATGACCGCCAGCTCGGTGCTCGGGGTGATGAGAAGGAAGGTGGGACGGGGGTCGCCCTCGCCCTGGTTCACCTCGAGCCAGAACGGCGGGGCGCCGGGGCTCAGACGCGCGATGATGTCGCTCTGGAACTCGGCGAGGTCGCGACCGCCCACGGAGTACTGCTCGCCGCCGTAGCGGAGGTCAATCCGTTTCATCGAACGTCTCCCCGTTGCTGGGGTGGGCCGGCTCGGGCACCACGTAGAGCTTCGTGGAGTTCACCGTCATCGGCGACTGCGATGCGAGCGTGCTCATCACCGGGAGCAGTCACGTCTCGATCGCGAGCGAGACGGAGTACGTCGACCCGCGCGACACCGACGAGGCGTTCGACGGCTTCCTCGACCACGCCCGCGGTCATGACGAGGCATCGGCGTTCGACTGAGGATCCGCGCCGACGCCCCGCCGAGAGCGTTCACGCTCCGAGGATCGGCTTCCCGCCGGTGACGGGCAGCACCGCGCCCGAGATGTAGCTGCCGTCATCCGAAGCCAGCAGCACGTATGCCGGTGCCAGCTCGGCCGGCTGTCCGGCGCGGCCCAGGGGAGTGTCGCCGCCGAACTGCTCGACCGCCTCCGGCGGCATCGTGGCGGGAATCAACGGGGTCCAGACGGGTCCCGGGGCGACGGCGTTGACCCGGATGCCGCGCTCGCCCAGCATCTGCGCGAGCGAGGCGGTCATGCTCGCCATCCCCGCCTTCGTCATCGCGTAGGGCATCAGCTGCGGACTCGGCGAGTCGGACTGGATCGACGACGTCGCGATGATGGCCGATCCGGGCTTCAGATGTGGCACGGCGGCCTTGGCGAGGTGGAAGTACGCGCTGAGGTTGGTCGCGACCGTGAAGTCCCACTCGTCGTCGGGGATGTCGGTGATGTCCTCCCGGAACATCTGGAAGGCTGCGTTGCTGACGAGGATATCGAGGCCGCCCAGGTCGCCGACCGTCCGGGCGACGACGTCGCGGCACGTCTGCGGGTCGGACAGGTCGCCGGGCAGGAGGACGGCCTTCCGTCCTGCCTCCTCCACCCACCGCGCGGTGTCCTGAGCGTCCTCGTCCTCCGAAAGGTAGGAGATGGCGACGTCGGCGCCCTCCCGGGCGAAGGCGATCGCGACGGCCTTGCCGATGCCGCTGTCGGCCCCCGTGATGAGCGCGATCTTGCCGGTGAGCTTGCCGGTGCCGACGTAGCTGCGCTCGCCGTGGTCGGCGCGGGGCTCGAGCGCCGCCTCCTCGCCGGGGACGTCCTGCTGCTGTGCGGGCTGATCGGTCACGGTGTCCTCCTGGTCCGACGCGCCGTCCGGATGCGGCGCGATGGCCGCCACGCTACGAGCGGTCGCGCGAGCGCACGCCGGGGTTCCCCCGGGCGCGGACATGGGGTATCGCTAGGCGCCCCTCAGCGGGGTGCCACGACCGCCCAGCCGTGCGGGGCGAGACGTCCCGGCATCCCGCGCGTGCCGTCGTCGGCCGAGAGGAGCTCTCCGGGGGTGAGCGGGAAGGTCTCGTCGCTCAGGTTGAGGGCGACGGTCAGCCGGTCGGAGCCGAGGATGACGTCGATCTCCAGGTGCTCGTTGGTGAGGGTGCGAGGCTCGTCGGTGCGCGCCCGGTGCAGCCACGGGTGGCGGCGACGGAGGCCCAGCAGCTCCTGGTGGAGCCGCAGCACGCGCTCGTCGAAGCCGGAGACCGCGGCCGGGCCGTCGGCGGGGAACTCGGGTCGGATCGCATCGTCTCCTCCCGCACGCTCCTCCTTCACCGCCTCCCAGCCGAACTCGTCACCGGCGTAGAGGGCCGGCGTGCCGCCCAGCAGCGCCAGCAGCACCAGGGCGTGCGGGCGGTGGCGCGGGTCGGTGATGGCCGACGCGATGCGCGTCACGTCGTGGTTGCCCACGAAGGTCACCGGCGCGAACACCTCGAGGAACTCGTTGTGGCGGGTGAGCGACCACGCGAGCTCGAAGAGATTGCGTTCCTGGATGCTGGAGCGGACGGCCTTCCACAGTTCGTACTGCGTGACGCTGTCCACGGTGCCCTCGGTGACGAACGCCGCGTAGTCGCCGTGGATGACCTCCGCCTCGAACCACGCTCCGGGGTGGGCGGCCCTCACGTCGGGAAGGACGGCGGCCCAGAAGTCGAGAGGTACGCGGTATGCGGCATCCAGTCGCCAGGAATCGGCGCCGCGGTCCAGCCAGTGCCGCATCGCGTCGGTGACCAGCCGCCGGGTCGCGGGTCGGGAGTGGTCGAGCTCGACGAGCGCGTCGTGGCCCTCGAACGCGACGAGATCGCCTCCCTCGGTGCGGCGCAGCACCCCGTCGGGGTCGTCGGCGACGAGCGGATGCCGCCGTCCGACGTGGTTGAAGACCCCGTCGAGCTGCACGCGGAGTCCGCGTTCGTGCGCGGCGGCGAAAAGGGCCTCGACGTCGCTGTCGTCACCGAGGCGCGGGTCGACGCGGAAGTGGTCGACGACGTCGTAGCCATGGGTGTCGGAGGCGAAGATCGGTCCGAGTGCGATGCCCGACGCCCCGAGCTCGACGACGTGATCGAGCCAGGGGATGAGGCGACGGAGGCGGCGCTCCTCGGGGCCGGGCGCACCGCCCTCAGGGGCGGGCACGGCGCCGACGAAGCCGAGCGGGTAGACGCGCCACCAGATGGCGTGGGCCACCCAGTCGGGCTCGGGCGGTGGGGACGGATGCCGGGTGTCGCTCACTCCTCGACGCTACCCCGCGCCCGGTGTCGCCCGGAGGGCTTGCACCGGCGCCGAACCGGGATGGGCGGAAGCGTCGACTCGGGGTAGCGTCGGAGCCGTCCCGCGAACGCCCGCCCGTCCCGGTGCGCGGCGCGGGGCGCTCCACCCCCGACACGCGCCCGCCGACCGGCACCGCGGAAAGGCCCGCACATGACCGATGCCCGCGCGATGCACGCGATCACCCCCGACACGACCGGGACGGTCGACGTCGTCCTGGACTACGCCCGCCGGCGCGCGCTGTGGGAGGACGTGCCCCTCGACGAGCCGAAGACTCCCGACGAGCTCGCGGCCGTGGCATCCGGGTCCATCACCGACGAGGGCATCGGCGCCCAGCGCGCGATCGACCTGTTCGAGCACGTGCTGGCACCCGCGTGCATCACGACGGATCACCCCGGCTATCTGTCGTTCATCCCCTCGGCGCCGACGAAGGCCGCGCTGTCGTTCGACCTCGTGGTGTCGGCGTCGTCGATCTACGGCGGGTCGTGGCTGGAGGGATCGGGAGCGGTCTTCGCCGAGAACGAGGTGCTGCACTGGCTCGCATCGGAGTTCGGGCTGCCGGCCGGCGCCGGTGGCGTCTTCGTGCAGGGCGGCACGATCGGCAACCTGTCGGCGCTGGTCGCCGCGCGCCACGACGCGCGTCGCGCGCGGGAGGCATCCGACGAGCCGCTGCCGTCGCGGTGGGCCGTGGTGTGCAGCTCGGGCGCGCACTCGTCGATCGCGTCCGCGGCGGCCGTGATGGACGTCGACGTGCTGACGGCGGAGACCGACGCCGAGGGCCGGCTGCGCGGCGACGCCGTCCGGGCCGTGCTCGCCGAGCGCGGTCAGGACGTCTTCGCCGTCGTCGCGACCGGCGGCACCACCAACCTCGGCATCGTCGACGACATCGCGTCGGTCGGCGAGGCCGCCCGCGCGCACGGCATCTGGTTCCACGTCGACGGCGCCTACGGGCTCGCCGCGATGCTCGTCGAGCGCACGCGTCCGCTCTTCCGCGGCGTCGAGCTCGCCGACTCGCTCGTGGTCGACCCGCACAAGTGGCTCTTCGCGCCGTTCGACGCGTGCGCGCTCATCTACCGCGAGCCGGCGAAGGCGCGCGCAGCCCACACGCAGAAGGCCGAATACCTCGACCACCTGACCGACAAGCCCGACTGGAATCCGTCCGACCTTGCGGTGCAGCTGACGCGGCGCTCGCGCGGCCTCCCGCTGTGGTTCTCCCTGGCCACGCACGGCACCGCGCACTACCGGGCGGCCATCGACGCCGGCATCGTGCTCGCCGCCGACATCGCCGACGAGATCCGCCGCCGCCCCGAGGTGTCGCTCGTCCACGAGCCGCAGCTGTCGGTGGTCGTGTTCCGCCGGGAGGGATGGGCGCTCGCCGACTACCAGGCGTGGTCGGATCGGCTCCTGGCCGAGCAGCACGCCTTCGTCGTGCCGTCCTCCCACAACGGGGAGCCGGTGCTGCGCTTCGCGATCATCAGCCCGATGACGACCATCGAGCTGCTGCGCGACATCCTCGATTCGCTGGTCTGACGACGACGCACGACCTCGGGGTGCCGCGCAGCGGACCTCAGTAGACGATGACCGGCTTGACGGTCGCGCCGGTGTGCATGTCCTCGGCAGCCTGCGCGATGTCGTCGAGGGCGTAGCGCCGCTCCAGCCGATCCAGCGGGAGCCTTCCCTCGCGATGCAGGGCCACCAGCTCGGGGATGAGTTGCTGCGGGTCGGTGTCGCCCATCGTCACGCCGCGCAGCACCTTGCCCGTGAGGATCCCCTGGATGTCGACCGCGATCTCGGTGCCCGGCGGCGGCGCGCCGCACACCAGCACCGTACCCCGCACAGACGCTGCGTCCAGCGCTCCGCGCGCGACCTGCGGATTGCCGGTGGTGTCGAAGCTGTGCGACACCCCCCGTCCGCCGGTCAGCTCGGCGAGGCGTGCCGCGACGTCCTCGGTCGCCGCGTTGATCGTCGCGGTGGCGCCCAGTTCGCGCGCGAGGTCCAGGCGTGCGTCGACGAGGTCGACGGCGATCAGCTGAGCGGGCGAACGGAGCGCCGCGGCGATGACCGCGGACAGTCCGACCGCGCCGGTGCCGTAGACGGCCACGATGTCGCCGGGCCCCGGGTCCAGCACGTTCCACACCGACCCGAAGCCCGTCAGCACGCCGCACCCGAGGGGCGCGAGCGCCACCAGCTCCGCCTCCTCGGCATCGACCTTGACGACCGACCGCTCGTCGGCCAGGGCCCATGACCCGAAGGAGGACTGCCCGAAGAAGTGGGATGCCACGGCCTCGCCGTCGCGTGTGACGCCGCCGGACGCGGCATCCCGCAGTCCGCCGAGCAGGTTGCGGGGCAGCCAGGTCTCGCAGTAGGCGGGGTGGTCGGCGGTGCAGGCCGCGCAGGACCCGCACGAGGTGAAGCTGAGCAGGACGCGGTCGCTCGCGGCCACCGTGTGCACTCCCGCGCCCACCGTCTCCACGACCCCGGCGCCCTCGTGTCCGATGATGCCCGGGGTCGGGAAGGGGATGCCGCCGGCCAGCACGCCGAGGTCGGTGTGGCAGAGGCCGGAGGCGACGATCCGCACGAGCACCTCACCCGGCCCGGGGTCGGAGAACTCGACGTCGGACACCGTGAGCTGGAACGGCCCGTCCAGGACCGCCGCGCGTCCGAAGGTCACTTCTGCGCGCCCAGGTCGAAGACGATCGAGTGCGACTGCTGGTACGACGCCATCGCCTCCGGGCCGCCCTCGCGCCCCCATCCCGATGCCTTGACGCCGCCGAACGGCACCGACGGGTCCAGCAGCGCCCAGCCGTTGACCCAGGTGATTCCGGCACGCAGCCGGGCGGCGACGCGGTGGGCGCGTGCGAGGTCCGCGGTCTGGATGCCCGAGGCCAGGCCGTAGCGCGTGCCGTTGGCCATCGCGATCGCCTCCTCCTCGGTGTCGAACGGCTGGACTGTCAGGACCGGTCCGAAGATCTCCTCGGCCACCGCCTCGGCGTCGGAGGGGAGCCCTGCGAGCACGGTGGGTGCGTAGAAGAAGCCGCCGCCCCGGTCGATGCGCTCCCCGCCCGTCACCACGCGGGCGCCGGCGCTCCGGGCGCGGTCGACCATCGAGGCGACCTTCTCCAGCTGGTCGGCGCTCGCCAGCGGGCCGATGACCGTGTCGGGATCCGAGGGGTCGCCGAGCGGCACGTGGGGCACCGCATCGGCGAGGATCCCCAGCACCGTGTCGTACAGCGGTCGCTCGACGAGGAGGCGCGGACCGGCCATGCAGAACTGGCCGGTGTTGAACACGAAGGCCGAGATGACGGTGTGCATGGCGGCATCCAGGTCGGCGTCGGCGAACAGGATGTTGGCGGCGTTGCCGCCCAGCTCCGCGGTGAAGGGCTTCAGCGCCTGAGCGGCCAGTGACGCCGCATGCGCACCGACCTCGGTGGATCCGGTGAAGGCGACCTTGTCCACGTCAGGGTGCGAGACGAGGTGATCGCCGAGCACGGAGCCCGGGCCGGTGACGACGTTGAACACCCCGTCGGGCACGCCGGCCTCGCTCAGGATCTCGGCCATGAGGAGCGCGGAGAGCGGCGTGATCGAGGCGGGCTTGTGGACGATCGTGTTGCCGGCCAGCAGCGCCGGCGCGATCTTGCTCGACGACAGGATGAGCGGGAAGTTGAACGGCGTGATGGCGGCGACCACCCCGAGCGGTTCGGACTTCACGTAGGCGTGCGTGTTCCCGGTCGTCTCGCGCACGACTCCGTCCAGGTGATGGCCGAGGCTGGCGTAGTACTCGTAGAGCTCGGCGGCGTTGTTCACGTCGACCACCCGCGCGAGCATGATCGGCTTGCCGACGTCGGCGGACTCCGCCTGCGCGAGTTCCTCGGTGCGCTCGCGCATGAGGGCGTACGCGCGCTGCAGGATGCGTCCGCGCTCGCGGCCGGAGAGCGTCGACCAGACGCCGGAGTCGAAGGCCGCGCGGGCGGCGGCCACAGCGGCATCGACATCGGCTGTCGTGCCCCGCGCGACGTCGGTGATGACGCGGCCGGTGGCGGGATCGAGCACGTCGGATCGGCCGCCGTCGGAGGCCTCCCGCCACTGTCCGCCGATGTACAGGCGGCCCGGGGCGAAGGTGGCGACCTCGGGCGCGGTCAGGGTGTCGGTCATCGCATTCTCCTCGTCGAGACATCGGGTCACGTGTCCGGAGGGGGCGGCCGGGCACGTCCAGGCGAGTATGGTCCGCGGATCCTCCGAACGTCCGCGCGCTTCGCAATTCGGATAAAGCGCTGGACATCCTCGTGCGCGCCTTGTCGCCCGCGTCGCGAGGTGTTACTCCAGGAAGTGTGAGAGTCGACGGTGCGGTCGCGGGGACAGGGGTGTCCCCGCCCACAGTGGCGCTGCGCGACGCCACGATGGAGGAGGCCATGTCGATCGGCAGCCTCGTGTTCCACCGCCACGTTCTGCGACCGCTCGATGCGTCCCGACCGCCGCGACTGAACCTGGCCTCGTACCGGTCGGGTCCGGTGACCCTCGGGACGCTCCACTACAGCTCGGGCGTGCAGCTGCAATCGACCGCGGTGCCCACCGCGTACCAGACGAACATCGTCCTGCAGGGCTCGCTGCGCACCGGCCGGCTCGGCGGCGAGGACCTGATCGCGACCCCCCGCCGCGCGGTGCAGTACGGCCTGCACCCGCACGGCTTCGAGGGGTTCGACACGCCCACCCGCCTGCTGGGCGTCAAGATCGACCGTGTCGCCCTGGAACGACGACTCGAGGTGCTGCTGGGACGCGACCTCAACGGCGCGCACATCGAATTCAGTCTGGGGTTCGTCCTCGACACCGCGCCGGCACGGGACTGGTTCACGCTGGTGCAGCTGCTGGCCGGGCGCCTGTGGAGCGAGCGCGGACTCACCGACGATTCGCTCGTCCTGGCGAATCTCCAGGACGCGCTTCTCACCGGGCTGCTGGTCGCCTCACCGCACTCGTTCCGCGACGAGCTCGCCCAGCCCGTCGGTGCCGCAGCGCCGCGGGCGGTGCAGCGGGCCGTCGCCCACGTCGACGCGTCCGCGGAGGCGGCCCGCATCAGCGTGCCCGAGCTGGCCGTGGTCGCCGGCGTGAGCGTACGCGCGCTGCAGGTCGGGTTCCGGCAGTCGCTCGACACCACGCCGCTCGCGTTCCTGCACGAGCGCCGGCTCACTCATGCGCGGCGCGATCTGGAACGGTCCGACCCCGACGCCGTATCGGTCGCGGAGGTCGCCGACCGCTGGGGGTTCGCCCATCATGGACGCTTCTCGTCGGAGTACCGTCGCCGGTTCGGCGAGAGTCCGTCGGCGACGCTGCGGCGCGGATAGCCGCCGGCAGGTTCCGCGGCGGCTGCGCGCCGCATCCCGTCGGCCTGTCCCGGGTGATGTCCGAAAAGCGCACGGGCGTTGTCCGGGCGCGCACGGCGGCGCACAGTCGAGTCCGCCCGGTGATCCGGGACGGAGCGCTCCCCGCGGCGCCCGACGACGACTCGATGAGGAGCGCACCCATGTCCACGCCCACCACTGTGCGGAATCCGTCCGATCTGGCCCGGGTGCTGCCGCCCGATGTCTCGGCGGCGACCTTCGACACCGCGATCGGCGAGCTGATCGCGGCACTCGGCGAGGACGGCGTGCACGTCGACCCCGAGCTCGTCGGGCGCTACGACGACGAGTTCCCCGTGACGGGCGACCTCTCGTTCACCGCGAGCGCGGTCGTCTTCCCGGCCACGACGGAGGACGTGCAGGAGATCGTCCGGATCGCGAACCGTCACCTCATCCCGCTGCACGCGATCTCCACGGGCAAGAACCTCGGCTACGGGGGTGCGTCACCGCGCGTGGCGGGCTCCATCGTGGTGCACGTCGGCAAGCGGATGAACCGCATCCTCGAGCTGAACGGGAAGTTCGCGTACGCGCTGATCGAGCCCGGGGTGACCTACTTCGAGCTCTACCAGGCCATCCAGGACGCCGGTCTGCCGCTGTGGATCGACGCGCCCGACCTGTCGTGGGGGAGCATCGTGGGGAACATCCTCGACCGGGGCGTGGGCTACACGCCCTACGGGAACCACTCGCTGTGGAAATCGGGCATGGAGATCGTGCTGCCCGACGGCGACCTGCTGCGCACAGGGATGGGCGGACTGCCCGGCAGCAACACGTGGCAGCTGTTCGCGCCCAGCTTCGGTCCGCAGCCCGACAACCTCTTCGAGCAGTCCAACTTCGGCATCGTCACGAAGCTGGGCATCCAGCTGATGGGGGCGCCGCCCGCCGCCGAGACCTTCCAGATCACCTTCGACAACCCCGAGGACCTCGAGGCGATCATCGACCTGATGCTGCCGCTGCGCATCAACATGGCGCCCCTGCAGAACGTGCCGGTGCTGCGGAACATCTTCCTCGACGCCGCGCAGGTCTCGCGCCGCAGCGACTGGTACACCGGCGAGGGACCCATCCCCGACGACGTGGTGGAGCGCATGAAGGCGGAGCTGAACCTGGGCTACTGGAACTTCTACGGCACCGTGTACGGGCCGCCGCCCGTCGTCGAGCAGTATCTGCAGATCATCGAGGGCGCCTTCTCGCAGATCCCCGGATCGCGGTTCCACACGACCCGGACCCGGCCGCACTCCGCCGATGACCGAGGGGCGCACACGCTGCACGATCGGCACCGGATTAACACCGGCATCCCGACCATCGAAGAGGCCAACCTGATGAACTGGCTGCCGGACGGCGCGCACATGGGCTTCTCGCCGCTCTCCGCGCCCGATGGAGCCGACGCGCTGCGGCAGTTCCGCATGGTCAAGCAGCGCGCGGACGAGTTCTCGGTCGACTACGCGGCGCAGTTCGTCATCGGCCTGCGCGAGATGCACCACATCAGCCTGCTGCTGTACACGAAGACCGACCCGGCGCAGCGCGACAAGACCCTTCGCCTCGTCCACGAGCTCATCGATGAAGCAGCTCAGAACGGGTACGGCGAGTACCGTGCGCACCACGCCTGGGCCGATCAGGTCGCCGCGACCTATTCGTTCAACGACAACGCGCAGCGCCGCTTCAACGAGCGGATCAAGGACGCGCTCGACCCGAACGGCATCCTCAACCCCGGAAAGGCCGGCATCTGGCCCGCGCGGCTGCGAGGGCGGGGCCTCTGACACGGACGGTGCGGGCGGCCGCCGCCCGCACCGCGTCGGTCAACACCCGTCGATTTCGAATGGTTCGCGAGGTTAGGTTAGCCTTACCTTCATGTCCACTACATCACGTGTGTCCTGGTCCCTCACCGCTCTGACCTCCGTCGCCCTCGTCGCCGGATGCGCGACGACCCCCTCCGCACCGGCGGACGCGGCATCCGCCGACGAGGATCGGACGGTCCTCGTCGAACGCGCAAAACCCGCGCTCGTCCTGTTCGAGGAGGAAGGCGAATCCTCCTACCAGGAGGACATGGCAGTGGCGCGCGAGACGGTCGAGGTGCCCTTCCAGCCGAGCGCCGTCATCACCTTCGACATCGCCACGCTCGACACCCTGCACGCCATCGGCGCCGGCGACGCGGTCATCGGCATCCCGGACGTCGTGCTGCCGGATTACCTCGCGGCGTACTCCGACCTGCCCAAGGTCGGCACGCTCTTCGAGCCCGACTTCGAGGCGGTCGCCGAACTCGAGCCCGACCTCATCGTCACCGCCGCCCGCAGCACCGGGCAGTTCGACGAGCTCTCCGAGATCTCCACCACCATCGACCTGACCGCCGCCTACGCCGGAGCCTTCAGCCCCGCCGCCGGCATCGAGCGCGCCGAACAGCTGGGCGAGATCTTCGGCGCGGAGGACGAGGTGGCCGACCAGGTCGCCGGCATCGACGAGCTGGCATCCACGATCACGAACGAGGCCGCCGGCAGCGCCCTCGTCCTGTCGGTGTCGGGCGGGGAGTACGGCGCCTTCGGCGAGGGGTCCCGCTTCGGCTACTTCTTCGACGAGCTCGGCTTCACCCCCGCGGTCGCGGCCGCCGAACTGCCCGGCGCCGAGGGCTCCCCGCACGGCGACACCGTGACCAACGAGTTCATCCTCTCGGCCGATCCCGACTGGATCATCGCCTTCGACCGCGGCGCCGCCACGGGCGAGAGCTCGACGGCCGAGGCGACCCTCGACAACGAGCTCGTCGCGCAGACCACCGCCGCGAAGGAGGGCAACATCGTCCTGCTCCCGGCCAGCGAGCTGTACATCGTCATCAACGGCCTCACGGCCATCCAGAACGTCCTCGCGTCCGTGCACGACCAGCTGGCCGCCTGATGATCTCCCCGTCCATCCGCCGAGGCGAGGCAGCGGTCTCCTGACCCGTTCCTCGCCCACGCTCTGGATCGTCGCGGGGGCGGCCGCCGTGGCCGCGCTCGCGACGATCTCGCTGTTCATCGGGGTCGCCGAGCTCGACGCGCTGGTCTTCTTCGCCAGCCGGCTGCCCCGCACCGTCGCGCTGATCCTGGCGGGTTCCGCCTTCGCGATCATCGGCCTGATCATGCAGCTGCTCACGCGCAATCGCTTCGTCGAGCCCGGCACGACGGGCGCGGTGGATGCCGCCTCCCTGGCGCTGCTCGTGGTGCTCCTGACGATGCCGGCGCTGCCGCTGTGGGGCAAGGCGATCGCCGCGTCGATCGGCGCGCTCGCCGGTGTGTTCGGGTTCCTCGCGCTCGCGCGGCGAATTCCGTCGCGCTCGAGCGTCCTCGTCCCGATCGTCGGCATCCTCTACGGCGGCGTCATCGGCGCGGTGACGGTGTTCTTCGCCTACCGCGCCGACGTGCTGCAGGAGCTGCTCAGCTGGAGCATCGGCGACTTCTCGGGGGTTCTGCGCGGCCGCTACGAGATCCTGTTCTTCGCGGCGGCCGCCGCCGCCATCGCCTGGATCGCCGCCGACAGGTTCACCGTCGCGGGTCTCGGAGACGACACCGCCCGCGGCCTCGGGCTGGACACCCGGGCCGTCATGGGCCTCGGCGTCGCGATCATCGCGGTGGTCACCGGCATCCTCATGGTCGTCACCGGCGCCATCCCGTTCCTCGGGCTGATCGTTCCCAACATCGTCAGCCGCCTCATCGGCGACAACATGCGCAGGGCCGTTCCGCTGGTGGCCCTCCTCGGGGCCGCGATGGTGCTGCTGTGCGACATCGTCGGCCGCGTCGTGCGCTTCCCCTTCGAGCTGCCGATCTCCATCGTGATGGGCGTGATCGGCGGTGTCGTGTTCCTGTGGCTGCTGGTCGGCACCGCCCGACCCGTCGACGCCGCGCCGCGGCGGCGCCGCGCCCGGACGGCGGCCGTGCGATGAGCGCGCCGTCGAGGACCTCGCCGCCGCCTCACGCCCGGGGGCTCCTGCACTCTCCCGCCGCCCGGCTGATCGCGCTGGCAGCCGCCGCCGTCCTCGTCGTCGCCCTCTTCCTGCTGACCGGCCTGCCCGGCAAGTGGGAGTACGCCCTGGGCCTGCGCGGCCGGACCGTCGCGGGCATGGTCATCGCGGCCGCCGCGGTCGGGGTCGCCACGGTGCTCTTCCAGACGATCACGGCCAACCGCATCCTGACGCCGGGCATCATGGGCTTCGACGCGATCTTCCTGGCCATCCAGGTGCTCACCGCCTTCCTCATCGGGCCGGCGCTGCTGGTGTCGGCACCGCCGCTGGCCTCGTGGATCGTCGAGCTCGTGCTCATGGGCGGGGCGATCGTGCTGCTGTACTGGTGGCTGTTCGTGCGGCGACGTCTCGACCTGCACGTCATCGTGCTGGCGGGGCTGGTCCTGGGCGTGCTCTTCCGTGCGGTCACTGCCTTCCTGCAGCGACTGCTCGACCCCGACACCTTCGCGATCATCCAGAACCTCGCCTTCGCCAGCTTCACCTCGATCGACCGCGATCTGCTGGTGCCCACCGGAGTGCTGGTCGTCGTGGCCGTCGCCTCGCTGTGGCCGATCCGGCGGTCGCTGGACGTCCTGGCGCTGGGGGAGGCCACGGCCGTCTCCCTGGGCGTCGAGCACCGGCGCGTGGTGATGCACGCGGTCGTCGCGATCGCGGCGATGGTCGCGGCATCCACCGCGCTGGTCGGCCCCGTCACGTTCTTCGGGCTGCTCGTGGCGACGCTCGCGTACGGGGCCGTCGGGCACCGGCACATGCGCAGCATCCCCGCGGCCATCGCCATCGGCGTCATCGCGCTCGTCGGAGGTCAGCTGATCCTCGATCGCGTCCTGGGCTTCGGCACCGAGCTGCCCGTCGTCATCGAGTTCGCCGGCGGCATCTTCTTCATCATCCTCGTGCTCACCGGAAGGGCCCGCTGACGTGATCTCGATCGACTCCGTGGTCAAGCGCCACGGCTCCCTCCTCGCCGTCGACGACGTCGACCTGCGCATCTCGGCCGGCCTCACCGCCATCATCGGGCCCAACGGGGCGGGCAAGTCGACCCTGCTGGCCGCCGTCGGCCGGCTGATCGGCACGGATGCGGGCGTCATCACGGTCGACGGACTGGATGTCGCGGCGGTGCGATCGCGCGACCTGGCCCGGAGGCTGGCGATCCTGCGGCAGGACAACCACCTCGCGATCCGCCTCAGCGTCGAGGACCTCGTGGCCTACGGGCGCTTCCCGCACGGCGGGTCCCGGCGCACAGCCGAGGACCGTCTCCACATCGAGGACGCCATCGAGCTGCTCGACCTCGGGGCTGTCCGCGGACGGTTCCTCGACGAGCTGTCGGGAGGGCAGCGACAGAGAGCGTTCGTGGCGATGGCGATCGCCCAGGACACCGACCACCTCCTGCTGGACGAGCCTCTCAACAACCTCGACCCGCGCCACAGCGTCGGCCTGATGAAGCTGCTGCGCCGTCTGGTCGCCGAGCGCGGGATGACCGTCGTGGTGGTCCTGCATGACATCAACGTCGCCGCGCAGTTCGCCGACGACGTCGTGGCGATGCGCGACGGTCGGGTCGTGCATCACGGGCCGGTGCGCGAGGTGCTGACGGCGCAGAACCTGTCGGCGCTGTACGAGGCGACCGCGCGCGTGCTCGATCTCGGCGACCGCAGCGTGGTGCTGTGGGAGTGAGCGGGCCGATGGAACGGAGAACGGCATGACCGAGAAGACCTAGGGCCTCGTGCGACAGGGGGCTGGATCCGACGGGAAGAGCGGCGAGACGGAGTTCCACGCTCCGCACTGAGGCGCGGTGACGGCCTCCGTCCGCGCGTCGACGTCGTGGCCTCACCCGCTCCGACGTCTCACCGATCTGGTCGCCGCCGGCCGGGTGGGTATCCAAAGCTCCGCGGACCGCCGGGTGCGCCGGCGTGAGACAGTCGGAGGATGACGCACGAGGAGTCGGATTCCGAGCGCTGGGACGTCATCGTGGTGGGCGCGGGGCCCGCGGGGTGCGCGGCGGCAGTGGCCGCCTGCCGCACCCGCCCCGGTGCGCGGGTGCTGCTCCTGGACCGCTCGGACTTCCCCCGCGACAAGGTCTGCGGCGACGGCATCGCCGCCGAGGCCTTCGACGTGCTCGCAGAGCTGGGGATGGATGCCGCGGCCATCGCCGACGGCTATCCGCCGGTCGAGCGGCTCCGCCTGGCGGCCCCCGGCGGCACAGAGGTCGAGCGTCCCCTGGCGCGGCCGGCCCACGTCATCCCGCGGCGCGTGCTCGACGCCCGCATCGTCGCGGAGGCGCTGCGCCAGGGCGTCGTGCTCCGTCAGCACGCGGTGCGCTCCGTCGAGTCGACGCCGGACGGTGTCACCGTCGACGGGCTGCGGGCGGACGTCGTGGTGGGGGCGGACGGCGCCGAATCGGTCGTGCGCCGGGCGCTGCACCCGGCGCCCCCGGCCGGCACGGTGGCGCTCGCCTTCCGCGCGTACGCCGACGAGCCCGCCGGACAGACCGGCACGCAGGTCATCACCATGACCTCCGCGCACTGGCCGGCCTACGCCTGGAGCTTCCCCGACGGCACCGGGCGGGCGAACGTCGGCTACGGCGAGGTGCTCACGGCCGCGCCGCCGTCGCGTGCGGCGATGCTGGAGCGGTGGGACGCGCTCGCCCCCGCGGGCGGTCCGCGCGACGCGCTGCGCGCGCACCGCCTGCCGCTGTCGACGGGCCGCCCGCCGATCCCCGACGGGCGCATCCTCCTCGTCGGCGACGCGCAGTGCCTCATCAACCCGCTGACGGGGGAGGGGATCTTCTACGCCGTGCGGTCGGGGCAGCTCGCGGGGCGGGCGGCGCTCGCCGGAGCCCGGGCGGGCACGCTGTACCGCCGCGCCATGCGCGGCGCCCTGGGGAGGCACTTCCGGCACACCACGCTTCTCGCGCGGGGGACGCGGGCCCCGCGCATCATCGACGCGGCCGTGCGCGCGTGCCGCCGCGACCAGCGCGTCTTCGACGACCTCCTGCGGATCGGGCTGGCCGACGGTCTGCTCACCCCGCGGCTCGTCACGGGCCTGCGACGGTGATCGTCCGGCGACCGCGACCCTGACGCGTCGGCAGCCGTCAGGCGGCTGCGGCGCGACGCACCTCGTACCGGTGCGCGTGGTGGAGCACAGGATACGCGCGCCGCAGCAGCGCGCCGGTGACCCGAAGCGACGCGTGCCGCACGCCGTGCGCATCGAGGGTGCGGTCGAAGCGCCGCGTGTAGTCGGCGAACTCCGCCGCCGAATCGCCCATGCGTCGCGCCGAGACGGTGGCGACCATCCGCGGCGTGTAGCCGATCGGCAGGCCGTGCTGGGCCAGATGCACGGCCAGGTCGATGTCCTCGTGGAAGAGGTCGTCGGGGTCGGAGCAGACCGATGACCGGATGCTGCGCCACGCCGATCGCCGCAGGGCCATGTTGCTCCCGTAGAGGAAGGGCGCTCCGCAGATGGTGGTGATGGCCCGGCGGGCGAAGTCGTCGACCTGGCGCATCACCGTGGCCAGCGGCAGGTCGTAATACCCCACGGGGCCGGTGGTGGCCGCGATGCCGGGCCTCGCGAACGACAGCGCGAGCTGACGGACCCAGTCGGCCGAGACGACCGTGTCGGCATCGATGCGCGCCAGCACGTCGCCGCGTGCGGCGTCGAAGCCGCAATCGCGGGTGGGGACGAGCCCCTGGGCACCGGTCTGGGTGATCACCGTCACGGACGGGTCGACGGTCGCGAGTGCGCGGGCGTGCTCCAGCGTGCCGTCCGTCGACATATTGTCGACCACGATCACCTCGAAGGGAGCCACGCTCTGGCGCCGGAGGGCGGCGAGGCACCGGCCGACCGTCTCGACCTCGTTGAAGGCGGGCACGATGACCGAGACGCGCGGGAGCTGATCGCTGCCGCGCGCCGCAGGACCTCCTGCGGGGGGAAGCGGCCGAACGGTCACACTCGAAATCTACGGCGCATGAGTGCCGGAGCGCATCAGGGGTGACGCGCGTCGCCGCCGGAGACCGGAACCGGAGACCGGGACCGGAGACCGGAGACCGGAGACCGGATGCCACGGCCACCGGCTACGGTGGCGTGATGACCTCGCGGCGCGCTCGATGACCCGGCGCATCGAGCTGACGCTGCACAAGCCGCGGTTCGCGCTCTACGCCGGCATCCGTCCCACGCTCGTCATCGAGGGTCGAGGGCAGCCCGTGCAGTGGGGTGTGGGCACCTGGCAGCTGCCGGACGAACGCCCCGTCGTGCTCGGGGTCTATCTCTTCGCCCGGTTCTGGCGCTTCGGCCGAGCCGAGCTGACGATCGATCCGGCGGATGACGGACCGATCGCGTATCGCGCGCCGGTGCTGCCGTTCCTCCCCGGTCGGATGGGACCGCCGGCGCGTCATTGAGTCGCCGACCCGACGGACCTCCTCCGGCGGCGCTGGGTGCTGTTCCGCGTCTCTTGTACAACGTTAGAAATTTTCCTTGACCTCCTGCGGCCCGAGCGGCACTCTTGAGCACGGAGGCGTTTACTACGTTGTAAACGGATGATCCTCGCCTCATCCGGGGTGGTGGACGCCACTACACGGCAGCCGGCTCGCGGACGTCTCGCGGCGGTGGCCGGCGGTGCGCGGACCTGCGCATCGACACCCCAGAGAGGAATCAACGGTGATGGATACTCGGGCGCGGCGCAGTCGCACGCGCAGCAGATGGGCGGCCGCGATGACGGCCGCAGCGGTGGGGGTGGGGTCGCTTCTGGCGGCACCGCCGGCGATGGCGGTGGACGACGACTCCTGGGTCTCGGTGCCGCAGGATGCGTACTACCGGTTCTCGGTCCCGAACGCGGCGGTCGTCACGGCCGTCGGCTCGGAGGCGGCGATGGTGGCGGTCGAAGGCGGCTTCGGTCCGGGGAAGACCACCGCGCAGCTGAACATGTCGCGCAGCGGCGACAACTGGACGGGCACGATCGGGCCCCTCGAGCCGGGGCTGTACTCGTACCGCTACAAGGCGACGGTCGGAGGCTCGGAGGCGTTGGTGTCTTTCCGTAATCCGGGGTCGCCGCAGGAGGTGTCGTCGGACGGGTCGTTGAACACGATCTTCGTGTCGGGTGCGGAGTCGGCGTGGATGGCGGATGTGCCGGCGGGTGGTGCGCTGCAGACGATCTCGTATGACAGCTCCACGGCGGGTGCGGAGCGGTCGGCGCTGGTGTGGACTCCGCCGAGCTATGACGCGGAGCGGGCGGAGCCGTATCCGGTGCTGTATCTGCTGGGTGATGCCGGGCAGAGCTACCGGGAGTGGGCGGAGCTGGGCCGGGTGGGTCAGATCCTGGACAACCTCGTGGTGGAGGGCGAGGCGGAGCCGATGGTCGTCGTGATGGGCGACGGTGACACGTCGGAGGCGCGTGCGGAGGTGCTGGACAACATCGTCCCGGCGGCGCGCGAGGACTTCAACATCTCGGACGAGCCGGCTGATCAGGCCATCGCGGGGATCGGACGGGGCGGGTCGCAGGCGCTGAACCTGCTGCTGACCGACACGGGTGAGTTCTCCAAGGTGGGCTCGTTCTCGGGCGGCCTGGTGAGCAGCATCGGGTCGGCCAAGGCGGCTCAGATCAACGATGCGACCGATCTCATCCGGCTGTATGTCGGCAACGCGACGGACTCGTCCTACAACCAGAACGTCAGCCTCGTGCAGAAGCTGGACGGTGCGGGTGTGGAGTACGAGTTCGACGGGGTCACCGCGGAGACGGGTGGGACGTGGAACACGTGGCGGGAGAACCTGCGCGACTTCGCGTCGCGTCTGTTCCGCACGGTCGATGACCACGGGCCGAGCGAGGGCAACCTCGAGCTGACCGGGCCGACCTCGCTGCCGGCTCCGGGGACCACGCCGACGCCGTTCATCGATGAGAACGGGATCGTGACCTTCGAGACCGGCACCGAGTACGCCGACGCCAAGAACGTCACCGTCTGGGGCAACTTCGCCCCCGCGGGGGGATGGCTCCGCATCCCGATGGTGAAGTCGGGCGATCGCTGGCGGGTGACGGTGGGTGCCGTCCCGGGCGGCTCGTACTACTACAAGTTCATCGTCGACCGCGTGGACAAGAAGGACACCGGCAACCCCGCCGACAACCTGCCGTCCGAGCCGAACTGGAGCACGTTCTTCGTCGCCGGTGACGGTCTGCGCGGCGACTTCCTGGGCGACGTGCCCGAGGGTCAGCGGGGATCCGTCTCCGAGCTGACGTATCAGAGCACCGCGGCCAACCAGCAGCGCTCCGCCAACGTGTGGACACCTCCGGGGTACGACGCGGATCGCGCGGAGCCGTATCCGGTCTTCTTCCTCCAGCACGGAGCGGGACAGACCTGGTCGGACTGGGTGAAGGTCGGCCGTGCTGCCCAGATCCTCGACAACCTGTACCAGGACGGGAGCATCGGTCCGATGGTCGTCGTCATGGGCAACGGAAACGGGGTCAACTTCCAGAACGAACTGCGCCAGGCGATCATCCCCGCCGTCGATGCGAGCTACAACATCAGCGATGATCCCGCGGAGCGCGCTCTCGCCGGGCTGTCGATGGGTTCCGGACACGCGCTGACGACGCTGTTCCAGTACCCCGGCGAGTTCGCCTACGTCGGAGGCTTCTCCGCCTTCGCCAACGTCCCCGCGACCGCGGATGTCGCGGCCATCAACGCGGGAACCAAGCTCCTGCGCATCTACACCGGTGACATCCAGGACTTCACCTACCAGAACACGCTGGCGCTGGTGGACTCCCTCACGAGCAGGGGCATCGAGTTCGAGTTCAACCCGGTGATCGCCGGCCCGCACAGCTGGGACGTGTGGCAGAAGGCCCTGATCGATTTCGCTCCGCGGCTGTTCAAGGCGGACACGTCGTCGGGGATTCCGGTGGAGGCGACGATCCCGGAGGCCGAGAACGGTGTGCTGGCCCTCACGGTCGCTGACTTCGGCGACGGGGTGGCGCTGTCGGCTCCGGAGAACGCCGGCGACCGTCTGCGGATGACGGGCGCGCTGCCCGAGGTGACGGTCACCGATTCCCGCACCGCGCAGCAGGCGGGTCTGGGCGGGTGGGCCGTGTCGGGTCAGGCGGACGCGTTCACCTCCGACGGTCAGACCGTCGAGGCGGAGCACTTCGGCTGGATCCCGCAGGTGCTGACCCCGCGTCCTGGTCTGTCAGCCGGTGACCCGGTGCTGACGGTGATGGATGCCGGACCCGGGCTGACCACGCCGGGCGAGCTGGCCTCGGCGGACCGTGAGGGACGCTTCGGCACCGCCAAGCTCGGCGCGGAGCTGCGACTGGAGGTCCCCGTGGACACCCAGCCCGGCACCTACACCGGTCAGGTGACGATCTCTCTGTTCCCCGTCGACTGACCCGCATCACCATCACGCAGGACCCACGCAACACCTGACAGGACGCGGCCGGCCGATCGCCGGCCGCGTCCTCGGAGGACACCATGAACGCTCGGCCTCGCACCCTTCTCGTTCTCGCCGCCGTCGTCGCGGCCTGTCTGAGTGCTGCACCGGCAGCCGCCTCGGGCGCCCAGCCGGCCTCTCCCTCCGCATGGTCGGGGGAGGCGGCTCCGACGCCGGCCGGCGGCACCACCTGGGCGCTCCAGCCCGCCACCGCTGACGGCCCCGACGGCCGCGTCTCACTGCGCCACGTCATCGACGGCGGTGCGCAGGCATCCGATGCGATCGCTCTCACCAACTTCAGCGCACAGCCGGCCACCTTCGCGGTCTACGCGAGTGACGGCACCATCAGCAGCAGTGGCGGCTTCGACCTCGTCCCCGCCGATCAGGCGCCGAGCGACGGAGGCTCGTGGGTCGCGCTCGGAGACGTCGCCGGCTCGACGCCGCGCGACGGGGGAGGGATGCTCCTCCCCCTCGAGGCGGGAGCCACCGCCCTCATCCCGATCGAGATCTCGGTGCCGGGCAACGCGACGCCCGGCGACCACCCCGCGGGCGTCGTCGCGGAGTTCGTGCCGGCGAACGGCTCGAACGTCCAACTCGCATCGCGCGTCGGAGTCCGGATGCACCTCCGCGTCTCGGGCGACGTCGTGGCGGCCGTCGTGCCGGAGGCCGTGCAGACGGCGGTCACCCCGTCGTGGAACCCGTTCGAGCCGTCGATGGTCACGGTGACCTATGCGCTGGCGAACGCGGGCAACGTGCGCCTCGGAGCGGAGACCGAGACGGCTCTGCAGGGGCCGCTCGGCGCCGGCGCGGCCCGCGAGGTGTCGTCGCAGCGCGAGGTGCTGCCCGGCCAGGCGACGACCGCGACCGTCACGGTCCCCGTCGCGCCGCTCTTCTTCGCCTGGGGGGAGGTGCGCTCCGCGCCCGTCGTCGTGGGGGAGGACTCGGTGGAGGCGGAACTGGCCTCCGCCTCCACGGCGTTCACGGTGTGGACGGTGCCGTGGTCGCAGCTGGTGCTCCTGCTGCTGATCGTCGGCGGGTTCTTCGGCTGGCGGGCTGTGCGACGTCGGTCGGGTGCACGCGTCCAGGCCCGGATCGACGCCGCCGTCGCCGCCGCCACGGCCGCGACGATCCCGTCCGGGACCTCCGCTGCTGAAGAGTCGGTCGCGCCGGCCGATGTCGCGGCATCCGTCGGCGAAGACCGGGTCGGCGCGAGCTGACCCCCGCTACTGCGCGGAGTCGGGGTTGCCGGTGGACTCGCGGGCGACGATGCGGAAGTCGGGCTTGATGGTGCGCGGCGGGCGGGCATCGTCCTTCTCGGCGATCCGCTCGATCAGGAGCTCGACGGCGATCGCGGCGATCTCGTCCCGGCCGGTGTCGACGGTGGACAGCGACGGCACGGAGTAGCGGCTCTCGTCGATGTTGTCGAAGCCGATCACGTCGACGTCGTCCGGCACGCGCAGGCCCGCGGCGCCCAGGGTGCGCAGGGCGCCGAGCCCCAGGGTGTCGTTCAGGGTGAAGATCGCGTCGAAGTCGACGCCCTCGTCCAGCAGGCCGCGCACCGTGTCGGCGCCGCCGGCGCGGTTCCAGTGCTCGCAGGGGCGGATGAGCGCGGGATCGATCTCGATGCCGGCGGCGTCCAGCGCCTGCCGGTACCCCTTGAGTCGCAGGCTCGCGGAGCTGGCCTCGTCGCCGGCGGCCGGATCGGCGCCGATCAGGACGATGCGACGTCGACCGCGCTCGAGGAGGTGCTCGACGGCGGCGCGCGCCGCGGTCGTGTTGTGCATCACGACATGGTCGGTCGGACCGTCGAAGATGCGCTCCCCGAGGAGGACGAGCGGGAAGCTGCCGCCGGTGAGCGCGGCCGCGTCCGTCTGGCCCATCGCGACCGGGCTGAACAGCAGGCCGTCGAGGAAGCGGCGCCGGCCGCCCGACACGGCCAGGAGCTCGGCGTCGCGCTCCCCGCTCGTCTGCTCGACGACGACCCCGAGACCGTGCGCCTCGGCGCTGCGGATCACGGCGTCGGCGAGCTCGGCGAAGTAGTTCTCGCGCAGGGCGGGCACGGCCAGCCCGATGACCCCGGTGCGCCCGGAGCGGAGACCGCGCGCGGAGAGGTTGGGCCGGTAGTCCAGTTCCGCGATCGCATCCTGCACCCGGGTCCGGGTGTCGGGACGCACGTGCGGGTAGTCGTTGATGACGTTGGACACCGTCTTGATCGACACCCCCGCGACGCGCGCGACGTCGTGCATCGTCGATCCCATCGACGCCTCCATCCGGCCAGAGCGATCCTCGTACTTTATCCGCTTCCCTCATCGCTCCGAACCGTTCATTTTACAACGTTGTATCGCGTGTGTAGTGTGCTGACCATCACGACGAAGGAGTCCTCGATGCTGACCGCCGACACCTGGCCCATCGCGGCCGCCCTCCTCCCTCTGGGAGACGCCGATCCCGCGGTGGTGCCCGCGGCGGGGCTGGCTGAGAGGTGGCGCTCCGATCTCCTCGAGGTGGGCGACGCGGGGTTCGAGGGGGTCGATCTCACCGACTCCTGGGTCCGGTACGGCGACCTCGACGCCCGCGGCCTGACCGCCCTGCGCGAGGCCCTGACGGAGACCGGCCTGCGGGCCCTGTCGATGTCGGCCATCCGGCGCAGCGTCATCGACGAGCGCGACGGCGACGCGCACCTCGCCTACGCCCACCGCTGCATCGACGCGGCGGCCGAACTGGGTGTCGAGGTGGTGTCGTTCGGACTGCATCGCGCGCTGACCGCCGAGCAGGCGAAGCAGCAGTGGTTCTGGACCGTCGAGGGGCACCGCGACGACCCTGACGACGGCGATGCGTGGCAGCGCGCTGTCCAGCGCTTCCGCGAACTCGGCACCCACGCGGGCGAGGTCGGTCTCGTGGTCTCGCTGGAGATGTACGAGCACACCTACCTCGGCTCGGCGGCCTCGTCCGTGCGGCTGGTGGAGGAGATCGGTCTCGACACCGTCGGCCTGAATCCCGACATCGGAAACCTCGTCCGTCTGCACGAGCCCGTCGAATCGTGGCGGATGCTGCTCGAGGCCACGATGCCGTACGCGAACTTCTGGCACGTCAAGAACTATGCGAGGGACGAAGATGCTGCGGCGGGTTGGTTCTCGACGACCCCGTCCTACCTCGAGTCCGGCGTGATCGACTACCGGTCCGCGGTGAAGATCGCCGTCGGAGCCGGCTTCCAAGGGGTCATCTGCACAGAGCACTACGGGGGCGACGGGCTGAGCATGAGCGCGGCGAACCGCGACTACCTCCGGCGCGTGCTGCCGAGGCGGGCGTATGAGGCCGGCGAGAGCCGGGTGCGTCAGACGCCGGCGCCGGTGTCGTCGTGACGCGCATCCTGTCCGAGCCCGAGACCTTCGCCCGCGACGCGCTGGCGGGCTTCGTGACCGCGCACGCCGACGTCGTGCGTGCGGTCGACGGCGGTGTCGTCCGTCGCCACAGGTCCGCTCCTGGGCGCGTCGCGGTGCTGATCGGCGGCGGATCCGGTCACTTCCCCGCCTTCGCGGGCTACGTGGGGGAGGGCATGGCGGCCGGCGCGGTCTGCGGCAACATCTTCTCCTCGCCGTCCACCGGCCAGGCGATGCGCGTCGCGCATGCGGCCGACGCCGGGGGCGGCATCCTCTTCGCCTACGGCAACTACGCCGGCGACGTGATGCACTTCGGCGAGGCGGAGCGCCGTCTGCGCGATGAGGGCGTCGACGCCCGCACCGTGCTGCTGACCGATGATGTCGCCAGCGCGCCCCGGGATGCGCGCGATCAGCGCCGGGGCATCGCCGGCATCGTGTTCGCGTTCCACATCGCGGGTGCCGCCGCCGACCGCGGCGACGATCTCGACTCGGTCGAGCGGCTGGTGCGCCTCACCAACGAGCGCACCGTGACCTTCGGCGTCGCGTTCTCGGGCTGCACGCTGCCCGGCGCCGATGCGTCGCTCTTCGAGGTGCCCGCGGGGATGATGTCGCTCGGACTGGGGATCCACGGCGAGCCCGGCATCGAGGACGTCCCGCTGCAGACCGCGCCGGACCTCGCCGCGACCCTGCTGCAGCCGCTCCTCGCGGAGCGGCCCGCAGACGCAAACCGCGTCGCCCTCATCGTCAACGGCCTCGGCTCGGTCAAGTACGAGGAGCTGTTCGTGCTGTTCGGAGAGGTGTCGGGCCTGCTCGACGCGCAGGGGATCACCGTGGTGCAGCCGCTCTGCGGCGAACTGGTGACGAGCCTCGACATGGGCGGCGCGTCCGTCAGCCTGCTGTGGCTCGACGACGAGCTCGAGGAGCTCTGGGCCGCGGCGGCGGCAGCGCCCGCCTTCCACCGGGGCGCGGTCGCACCTCGCACGGGCGACGCCGAGCAGATCGACGACGAGCCTGCCGTCGAGGGCTCCTCCGGCATCCCGTCGTCCTCCGAGTCCGTCCCGGCGGGTTCGGTCGCCGCCGCGGAGACGGCCATCCACCTCCTGCGGGTCGCGCACGACGTCGTCGGCGCCCACGAGGCCGAGCTCGGCGCACTCGACGCGATCGCGGGCGACGGCGACCACGGCGTGGGGATGGTGCGCGGATTGGATGCAGCGGTGACGGCCGCCGAGCGGAGCGGCGCCGCCGCGGGGCTGTCCGCGGCGCTCACCGCGGCGGGGGAAGGCTGGGCCGAGCGCGCCGGAGGCGCCTCGGGAGCGCTGTGGGGCGCCGCTCTCGCACAGCTCGGCACCTCGCTGGGCGACCACGATCAATACCCGCCCGCGCTCGTCGCGGACGCGGTCGACGCGGCAGTGGAGCGCATCCGCGCGCTCGGCGGCGCCGAAGCCGGAGACAAGACCATGCTCGACGCCATGGCGCCGTTCGCGGCATCGCTCCGGCAGGGGATCGCGGCGGGCGAGCCCGTCGCCGGCGCTCTGCGCGCGGCGGCCGCAACGGCGACGGGGGCGGCCGAGGCGACGGCCGCACTCGTGCCGCGCCGCGGACGGGCGCGACCGCTCGCCGAGCGCAGCGTCGGCCACGCCGACCCCGGCGCGACGTCCTTCGCCATGATCGTCGATGCCGTGGCGGCGCGCGTCGAGAAGGGGAGCTGACATGGGCTGGCGCATCGTCGTCGGGGCGGATGACGCCGGGCAGGCGTACAAGGACGTTCTGCGCGACCTGCTGGCCGCCGACCCGAGAGTCGACCGCGTCGAGGACATCGGCGTGGCGGAGGGCGGGTCCACGGCCTACCCGAGCATCGCCGTCGAGGCCGCGGAGCGCGTGGCCGCGGGGACGGCCGATCGCGCCGTGCTGGTCTGCGGCACGGGACTGGGCATGGCGATCGCCGCCATCAAGGTCCGCGGCATCCGCGCCGTGACGGCTCACGACAGCTACTCGGTCGAGCGCAGCATCCTGAGCAACGACGCCCACGTCCTCGCGCTCGGCGCCCGCGTCATCGGCCTCGAGCTGGCGAAGCGCCTCGTCGCGGAGTGGCTGGAATACCGCTTCGACCCCGCGTCGCCGTCGGCGGCGAAGGTCGATCTGATCGAGAAGCACGAGGAGACAGCATGATCGAGTCCATCGCCGTCGTCGGATCCGGCTACATGGGGGGCGGCATCGCCCAGGTGCTCGCTCTGGCGGGCCGGAGGGTGTCGCTGGCCGATGTGAGCCCCGAGGTCGCCGCGGCGGGCCGGGAGCGCATCATCGCGGAGGCTGCGGACCACGCCGCCCGCGGGCTGTTCCCGCCGGACGCACGCGACCGCGTCGCCGCGGGCGTCACGGCCGCCGCGTCGATCGAGGACGCCGTCGCGGAGGCCCAGTTCGTCGAAGAGGCCGTGCCGGAGGTTCCGGAGATCAAGTCCGGCACCCTTGCGCGCATCGACGCCGCCTGCCCCGCAGACGCCATCATCGGCAGCAACACGTCGACCATCTCGATCGGCGTTCTGGCGGACGCGCTGGAGCGCCCCGACCGCTTCCTGGGGGTGCACTTCAGCAACCCGGCCACCTTCGTGCCCGGGGTCGAGGTCATCGCGCACGCCGGCACCGCCGACGGTGTCGTCGAGCGCGTCATCGCGCTCCTCGCCGAGGCGGGCAAGGTCGGGGTGCCGATCAAGGACGTGACCGGCTTCGCGCTCAACCGCCTGCAGTACGCCCTGTTCAGCGAGGCGGCCCGCCTCGTGGAGGAGGGTGTCGCGACGGCCGAGGCGGTCGATCTCATCACCCGCACGACCTTCGGCTTCCGGCTGCCGTTCTTCGGGCCCTTCGCCATCGCCGACATCGCCGGCCTCGACGTGTACGAGTTCTGCTACCGGTCGCTGTCGGAGACCTATCCCGAGCGCTTCGCCGAGCCGGAGGTGCTCGCCGCGCACGTGGAGCGGGGTGAACTGGGCCTGAAGACGGGACGCGGGTTCCTGGCCACGTCGCCCGAGACCGCCCCGGAGGTCGCGCGCTACCGCGACGACGCCTACGCCGCACTGTCGCGCCTCCTCGCCGATCTGCCGGCCCCGCCCATCCGGTACTGAGCGGAAGTTCCGCTCAGTCTCCGGGAAGTTCCGCCGACTCTCTTGACACCCGCGGGGTCGGCTGGCATTCTCTCTACAACGTTATATACAACGTTGTAATAACCTGCCGGAAACGGCGACGCGTACGGCTCGGCCGTCGCGTCGCGTGTTCCGGGGGTGGCACCGACGAAGAAGTCCAGCACACCGAAAGGAATCTCCAGTGAAGACGAAGCATGTCCTTGCTGCGGCCACCACGCTCGTGCTCGCCGGCGGGCTCGTCGCCTGCTCCGGCGGCGGAGGCGGTACTGCATCCCAGGGCGGTGGAGGCGGCAACGACGCCACCAACTGCACCAACACCATTCCGAAAGCCGACCTCCCCGTCGTCACCATGTGGGCCTGGTACCCCAACATGGAGACGGTCATCGACAACTTCAACGACCAGAACGACGAGGTTCAGGTCTGCTGGACGAACGTCGGCCAGGGCGGTGACGAGTACGACAAGTTCCAGACGGCGATCACCGCCGGCACCGGCGCACCCGACGTGATCATGGTGGAGGCCGACCGCATCCCGACCTTCCAGATCCAGAAGGGCATCGTCGACATCAAAGACCTCGGCTACGAGGACGTGAAGGGCGACTACAGCGAGGGAGCCTGGAAGGACGTCTCCGTCGGCGACGGCGTCTACGGCGTCCCCGTCGACGGCGGCCCCATGGGCATGATCTACCGCGCCGACATCTTCGAGCAGTACGGCATCACCCCGCCCACGACGTGGGAGGAGTACGAGGCCGCCGCCCAGAAGATGAAGGATGCCGGCGGACCGCTGTTCGGCGACCTCGGCGCGAACGTCCCGGCCGTCATGATGGCGCTGCAGTACCAGAACGGCGCCACGCCCTTCGGGTACGACTCCTCGAAGCCCGAGGAGATCGCGATCGACCTGGCCGGCAGCGAGTCGAAGGAGGTCCTGAACTACTGGGCCGGGCTCGTGGAGAAGGGCCTCGTGGGCACGCAGGACCAGTTCACGCCGGAGTACATCTCGGGGGTCATCGGCGGCAACTACGCCACCTACATCTCCGCCGCGTGGGCGCCCGGATACCTGACCGGTGCCGGCGTGGGCGAGGGCGAGGACGCCGATGTCTGGCGCACCGCTCCGCTGCCCCAGTGGGACTCCTCGAACCCGATCTCCGTGAACTGGGGAGGGTCGGCGTTCTCGGTGACGAGCCAGGCCAAGGATCCCGCGCTGGCGGCGAAGGTCGCCCTCGGCGTCTACGCGGACGAGAAGTCGCTCGAGGACGGCTGGCAGAACCAGGTCATCTTCCCGCTCAACCTCACCGCGCTGAACTCGGACGCCTTCGTGGACTACGAGATCCCGTTCTTCAGCGGGCAGCAGGCCAACAAGGAGGTGTACGTGCCGGCGGCGAACGACTACACCGGCATGACGTACGTGCCGTTCGGGCAGTACTACTACGACGCCTTCACGCAGCAGCTCGCCTCCATCAACGAGGGCTCGATCTCCGGCTCCGACGCCGCCGACGCTCTGCAGGCCGACATCGCCGCCTACGCCACGGAGCAGGGCTTCACCGTCAAGTGACCACCGCGACGGGGGTCGGTCCGCTCGCCGGACCGGCCCCCGTCGTCCCGACCCTCGTCTCCGGGAGACACGCATGACCGTTCAACTGGTGAAGGACGCGCCCCAGGCCGTCGCACCCGCACCCCGACGCCGCAGATCCCGACGTGGTCTCATCGGATGGGGGTTCATCGCCCCGTTCGCCATCGTCTTCCTCGCCTTCCTGGTGGCGCCCCTCCTCTACGCCCTGTACCTGAGCCTCTTCCAGTCCCAGCTCATCGGCGGCACCCGCTTCGTCCTCTTCGGCAACTACGTCAAGGCCTTCACCGACCCGAGCTTCCTCGACGGCGTCTGGTTCGTGGTCCGGTTCTCGCTCGTCCTGATCCCGCTGCAGATGCTGGTGTCGCTGGCCGTCGCGCTCATGCTCGACGTGGTCACGACTCGCTTCGCGCGGTTCTCGCGGCTCATGATCTTCCTGCCCTACGCCATCCCCGCCGTCATCGGCGCGCTGATGTGGGGGTTCCTCTACAGCAAGAGCTTCGGCCCTCTCGCGGAGATCTTCGGAACTTTCGGAGCCACGGGCCCGGACTTCCTGAGTCGTGGCCTCATCTTCTACGGCCTGCTGAACATCGTCATCTGGCAGTGGGCGGGCTACTACATGATCATCCTGTACGCCGCGCTCCAGGGCATCGACCCGACGCTGTACGAGGCGGCCCGCATCGACGGCGCCAACCAGTGGCAGATCGTGCTGCGGATCAAGATCCCGCTCATCGCGCCCGCCCTGGTGCTCATCCTGGTGTTCGCGCTCATCGGCACCCTGCAGTTCTTCAACGAACCGCAGATCCTGCGGTACCTCGCCGCCGGAGCGATCAGCGCCGACTTCACGCCCAACATGTACGCGTACCAGCAGGCCTTCGCGCTGGCGAACTACAACTACGGGTCGGCGATCTCCTTCGCCCTCGGCGCCGTGGTCTTCCTCTGCGTCTACCTCTTCATGTTCATCACACGCAAGCGCGGGAGCTTCCTGTCATGACCGCTTCGACCCTCGAGCTGCGAAAGCCGCGCCAGCAGCGCTACATCCCCCTCCAGGTCCTCCTCGGATTCCTGCTGATCTACTTCCTGATCCCCTTCTGGTGGGTCATCGTCAACAGCTCCAAGGATGCCGCGGGCCTCTTCGGCGGCGGAAGCGCCCTCTGGTTCACGGACAACGTCGACTACTGGGGCAACCTCGTCCAGCTGTTCTCGTTCCAGGACGGCATCTACCTCCGGTGGCTGATGAACTCCGCCCTCTACGCGGTCGTGGGAGGCCTCGGCGCGACGGTGCTGGCGGTCGCGGCCGGCTACGGGTTCGCGAAGTACGACTTCCGCGGGCGCCGGCTCGGATTCGCCATCCTGCTCGGCTCGGTCATGGTGCCGGCCACGGCGCTGGTGATCCCGACGTTCATCATGTTCTCCCAGATGGGTCTGACGAACACGATCTGGGCCGTCATCCTCCCGACGCTCCTCAACCCGTTCGGCGTGTACCTCATGCACGTGTATGCGCGCGACGCGGTGCCCGAGGAGCTGCTCGACGCCGCCCGCGTCGACGGGGCCGGTGAATTCCGCATCTTCGTCCAGGTGGCGCTGCCGCTCCTCCGCCCCGCCATCGTGACGGTGGTGCTGCTGTCGGTGGTCGCGTCGTGGAACAACTACTTCCTGCCGCTGGCGATGCTCTCGGACAACCGGCTCTTCCCGGTGACGGTCGGCATCGGCCTGTGGCAGGGCATCGCCTCGGCCAACAACGCCGGCGGCACATCGCTGTGGAGCATCATCATCCTCGGCTCGCTGGTGTCGGTGATCCCGCTGATCATCGCGTTCCTCACCCTGCAGAAGTACTGGCAGGGCGGGCTGGCCATCGGAAGCCTCAAATGATCCCCGCTGTCCGCGTCGTCCTCATCCCCTGAACCCCGGAAGAAGAACATGCTCCACTCCCGCCTGACGATCGACCCGGCCGCGGCCATCGGACCGATCGACCGCCGCCTCTTCGGCTCCTTCGTCGAGCACCTCGGCCGATGCGTGTACGACGGCATCTACGAGCCGACGCACGCGACCGCCGACGAGGAGGGCTTCCGGACCGACGTCATGGACCTCGTCCGCGAGCTCGGCGTCTCGACCATCCGGTATCCCGGCGGCAACTTCGTCTCCGGGTACCGCTGGGAGGACGGCGTCGGACCGCGGGAGGACCGCCCGCGACGGCTCGACCTCGCCTGGCACTCGACGGAGACGAACGAGATCGGCCTCGACGAGTTCGCCTCGTGGCTGGAGAAGGTCGGCAGCGAGCTCATGTACGCCGTGAACCTCGGCACCCGCGGCATCCAGGACGCCCTCGACGTGCTCGAGTACGCGAACCTCCGCACCGACACGGCGTTCGCCCGGCAGCGGGTCGCCAACGGCCGACCCGAACCCCACGACATCCGCATGTGGTGCCTGGGCAACGAGATGGACGGACCGTGGCAGCTGGGCTACAGCACCGCGGAGGAGTACGCCCGCATCGCGGGCCAGACGGCACGCGCGATGCGTCAGATCGACCCCGACCTCGAGCTCGTGGTCTGCGGCAGCTCCGGTGCGCAGATGCCGACGTTCGGCGAGTGGGAGCGCGTCGTGCTCGAGCGCACCTACGACGAGGTCGACTACATCTCGTGCCACGCGTACTACGAGCCGATCGACGGCGACCTCGGCAGCTTCCTGGCCTCCGCGGTGAACATGGACGGCTTCATCGAGTCGGTGGTCTCCACCGCCGATCACGTCAAGGCGCTCCGCCGCAGCGACAAGACGATCAAGATCTCGTTCGACGAGTGGAACGTCTGGTACCAGTCGCGCTACAACGACGTCGACAAGATCACCGACGTCGACACCTGGCCCGTGGCGCCCCGCCTGCTCGAGGACTCCTACTCGGTGATGGATGCGGTGGTCGTGGGCAGCCTGCTGATCTCGCTCCTGCGTCACGCCGACCGGGTGACCTCGGCGAGCCTGGCTCAGCTGGTGAACGTGATCGCGCCGATCATGACCGAGCCGGGCGGCCCGAGCTGGCGCCAGACGACGTTCTTCCCGTTCTCGCTCACCTCGCGTCTGGCCCGCGGCCAGGCGCTGCGGGTGACGCTCGACAGCCCCACCTACGACACGGCGGTGTTCGGCGCCGTGCCCGTGGTGGACGCGGTGGCCACGCACGACGAGGCGACCGGCGACGTGTCGGTGTTCCTCGTCAACCGCAGCCTGACCGAGGAGGTCGAACTCAGCGTCGACATCTCGGCCTTCGGCGCGATCGACGCGGTGTCGGGCACGACGCTGGCAGACCCCGACGTGCACGCGGCCAACACGCTGGCCGAGCCGGAGCGCGTCGCGCCCGCCGAGAACACCTCGGTGCGGCGGGAGGGCTCCACGGTCACCATCACCCTGCCGCCGGTCTCGTGGAGCGCCGTCACACTGGGCGCCGCGCAGGGCGGAGGCGAGGGCTCGGGTGTCTGAGCTGCCGATCCTGCGCGTCGACGGGACGCGCATCGTCTCGGGCACGGAGCCCGTGCGCCTCCGCGGCTTCGGACTCGGCGGCTGGATGAACATGGAGAACTTCATCACCGGCTACGCCGGCTCGGAGTCGCAGCAGCGGAGGGCGCTGCGCCGGGCGATGGGCGAGGAGGCGTACGAGGCGTTCTTCGAGCGCTTCCTGCACGACTTCTTCACCGATTCGGATGCTGCGTTCCTGCAGTCGCTGGGAGTGAACTCCCTCCGCGTGCCGTTCAGCTACCGGCACTTCGAAGACGACGCGGAGCCCCTCGTCCTGCGCGACGAAGGATTCCGCCTGCTGGATCGGGTCGTCGAGGCGTGTGCGCGCCACGGCATCTACACGATCCTCGACCTCCACGCGGTGCCGGGCGCCCAGAACCAGCACTGGCACAGCGACAACCCCACGCAGTGGGCGGGCTTCTGGGCGCAGGAGCAGTTCCAGCACCGGGTGGTCGCCCTGTGGGAGCACATCGCCGACCACTACCGCGGCAACCCCTGGGTCGCCGGCTACAACCCCGTCAACGAGCCGGCCGACGTCGAGGGGTCCACCATCGGCCCGTTCTACCGGCGGCTGGAGGCCGCGATCCGGCGGGTCGATCCCGATCACATCCTCTTCCTCGACGGCAACCGGTACTCCACGCAGTTCGACCAGCTCGGCGATCCGCTGCCCAACACGGTCTACACGGCGCACGACTACGCGCTTCCCGGCTTCGTCGACGGCGGCCCGTATCCGGGCGTCTCGCGAGGGCAGTTCGTCGACCGCGACGCCGTCGAGCGGACCTTCCTGCAGCGCACCGAGTTCATGCGCCGGACGGGCACCCCCATCTGGGTCGGCGAGTTCGGACCGGTCTACACGGGTGACCCGGACCGCGATGCCGAGCGCTCGCAGCTGCTGCAGGATCAGCTCGACATCTACGACCGGTACGACGCGAGCTGGGCGCTCTGGACGTACAAGGACATCGGCCTGCAGGGCGTCGTGACCGCCGACCCGCAGGGCGACTACCTGCGCCTGATCGCCCCCGTGCGCGAGAAGAAGGCCCGTCTGGGAGTCGACTCCTGGGGCTCGACCGATGCGGGGGTGCGCAGCATCCTGGACCCGATCGAGAAGCTGTTCGCGGAGGAGTTCCCCGACTTCCAGCCCTACCCGTGGGGCGCCCGACGGTGGATCCACGGCCACGTGCGGCACGTGATGCTGGCCGAGGCGATGGTCGACGACCACGCGCGGCTCTTCGCGGGCGTCGCGCCGTCCGCGGCCGCGGAGCTGGCCGGGGACTTCGCCTTCGAGCGCTGCGTCGTGCGTCAGCCGCTCGCGGATCTGCTCCGGGGCTCGCTCCGGAACTGACGGGACGCCCGACGTGACGGCCCGCGTGACGCTCCGGGAGATCGCCGCCGAGACGGGTGTCTCGCTGACGACGGTCTCGAAGGTGCTGAACGGCGGGTCGGACGTCTCATCGGCCACGCGCGGGGCGATCGAGGAGCAGCTGCGCCTGCGGGGGTACCGCCGCCGCGGCGGCGCCGGGCGCCGCGAGTACATCGAGGTGGTGCTGCCGCGCCTGCACGGCGAGGAGATGCTCGAGCTCGTCGACGGGATCCTCGCCGTCGCCACCGCCGAGGGCATGGCCGTGTCGCTGGCGCTGTCGGGAGATGCGCGGTCCGCGGCGACGGAGTGGACGGATGCCGCGGTGCGCCGCCGACCGGCGGGCGTGATCGTGCTCGCCTCGGGCCTGCCGCCCGGCGCCCGGGAGAACCTCGACCGCGCCGGCGTGCCCGTCGTGCTCGTGGACCCGGCCGGGGATCCGCAGGTCGGCGTGGCAGCCGTGGGGGCGGCCCACTGGACCGGGGGCCTCGCTGCGACCCGCCACCTCCTCGACCTGGGCCACCGCCGCATCGCGGCGATCATGGGCCCGTCGAGCGACATGTCGTCCGTCGCGCGCATGGACGGCTGCCGCGCCGCGCTGTCGGGGGCCGACCTCGAGGTCGCGCCGGCCTGGGCGCGCTTCGCCCCCTCCGACGCCGACGGCGGGGAGGCATGCGCCCGCGAGCTGCTCGGCGCCGCATCGCAGCCGTCGGCGATCGTGGCGGGCAGCGATGCTCAGGCCGTGGGGGTGATCCGGGCCGCGCGCGGCCTCGGTCTGTCCGTTCCGGCCGCGCTGTCCGTCGTCGGTGTCGGGGGTCTGGCGACGGCCGAGCTGTCCACGCCGCGGCTGACCACGGTGAGACTGCCGCTCCGCGAGATCGCGGAGACGGCCGCACGCGCCGTGCTGCGACCGGACGAGGACGGTGCGGCTGCGCCGCGACGGGTGGAGCTGGCCACCACGCTCGTCGTCGGCGGATCGACGGCGCCACCGGCCGGGGACGCTGACGCGGCGCGCCCGCGGGCGTGACGGGGCGCCGGGCCGACCGACCGCGGCGGTATCGGTCACGCGACTCGGGCGGGGCCGGTCACTCCACCCGGGCGGAGGCCTCGATCACGGCGCGCGCGACCCGCGGGTCTTCCGGGGCGACGACATGCTCGGCGCCGGTGATGTCGAGGAGCGCCTCGGCGTCGCGCTCGGCGCACGACGGGCCGACCCACACCTCGACGGCGCCGGCCTCGACGATCCGCCGCCCGTGCACCCCGGTGAACGCGAGGCGCTGCGTCGGCACCTCGAAACGCACGAGGGTCTCCTCGCCGGGCTCGAGCGTCACCCGCGCGAAGGCCAGCAGCTGCGCGACCGGGCGGGTCACGCTCGCGAACAGGTCGCGCCCGTAGAGCTGCACGACGTCGGTGCCTGCGCGCTCGCCGGTGTTGCGCACCCGCACGCGGGCCGTGAACGAGGCTCCGGCCGCGACCTCGCCGTCGACGAGGAGCTCCTCGTGGGCGAACGTCGTGTACGACAGGCCGTGGCCGAAGGGCAGCGTGGGGGTCGGGTCGGCGCTCGTGATGTCGCTGCGCCCGCCCAGCACGGGGTGCAGGTAGGAGTACGGCTGCGCGCCCGCGGAGCGGGGGAGCGAGACGGGGAGGCGCCCGGACGGGACGACGGCGCCGCTCAGCACGCGGGCGATCGCGATGCCGCCCTCCTCGCCGGGGAAGAACGCCTGGAGCGCGGCGGCTGCGGCCCCCGTGGCTCCCGGGGCCGCGGCATCCGCGTCGGAGGGCGCGTCGGGGATGCCGAGTCCGGCTCTCGTGCCCGGGTCGGTCGCGCGGGCGGGCAGGGCCCACTCGATCGCGTACGGGCGGCCGGTCAGCAGCACGAGCACGACCGGCGTGCCGGTCGCCGCGACCGCCTCGACGAGCTCACGCTGCACGCCGGGGAGCTCGAGCGACTCGACGTCGTTGCCCTCGCCGACCGTGCCGCGCCCGAAGAGCCCGGCGCGGTCGCCGACCACGACGATCGCGACGTCGGCGTCGGCGGCGAGGGCGACCGCGTCGGCGATGCCGCTGCGGTCCGCTCCCTCGGCGTCGCACCCGGCCGCGTGCGTGATGCCGGCGTGCGGCAGGTTGGCGCGCAGGCCGTCGAGCACCGTGGGCAGCTCGATGCCGGCGGGCGTGCCGGGGTGGTGGGCCAGCACGTGGTTGACGAAGGAATAGCACCCCATCAGCGCCTCGGCGCTGTCGGCGTTCGGGCCGAGGACGGCCACGCGCGCGGTCGTGCCGGCGGCGAGGGGGAGGATGCCGTCGTTGCTGAGCAGCACGAGCGACTCCTCCGCGAGCTCGCGCGCGATGCGGCGGTGCTCGGGCGTGTCCAGGTCGATCGTCTCGGGCGCCGCCTCGAACACGGCGTCCAAGAGCCCGAGGTCCTCCTTCTGCGTCAGCACGCGGGCGACCGCGCGGTCGACGAGCGCAGCATCCATCCCCCCCGCCGCGGCCAGCGCGACGAGCTCGGGATACGCATCGGCGCCGGGCAGCTCGACGTCGATGCCGGCCGCGATGGCGAGCGAGGCCGCGCGGGCGCGGTCTTCGGCGACGCGGTGCATGGTCATGAGGAACGCGACGGCGAAGTAGTCCGAGACCACCACCCCGTCGAAGCCCCAGACCTCGCGCAGCAGGGTCTGGAGGTAGTCGGGGGTCGCGGCGACGGGCATGCCGTCGATCTCGGCGTAGGAGTTCATGACGCTGCGCACGCCCGCATCGCGGACGGCCATCTCGAACGGCGGCAGCAGCACATCGGCGAGCTCGCGGGCGCCGGCCGAGACGGGGGCGTGGTTGCGGCCCGCGCGCGAGGCGGAGTAGCCGACGAAGTGCTTGAGGGTGGCGTGCACCCCGGCGCCCTGGAGCCCGCGGACGTAGGCCGAGCCCAGCATCCCGACCACGTACGGGTCTTCCGAGATGCACTCGTCGACGCGGCCCCAGCGCGGGTCGCGGATGACGTCCAGCACGGGGGCGAGGCCCTGATGGATGCCGAGCTCGCGCATCGAGCCGCCGATCGCGGCGGCCATCTCCTCGACGAGGGCCTCGTCGAAGGAGGCGCCCCAGGCCAGCGGAGTCGGGAAGGTCGCGGCCTTCCACGCGGCGAGTCCGGTGAGGCACTCCTCGTGCACGATCGCGGGGATGCCGAGGCGGGTCTCGGTGGTGAGCCGCCGCTGCTCGCCGTGCAGCCACTGCGCGCGCTCGACGGGGTCGACGGGGCGGGTGCCGTAGACGCGGGTGAGGTGTCCGAGGCCGTGGGCGGTCGCCTCCGCGTAGCGCGTGGAGGTGCGCATCTCACCCGCCATCGGCGCGACGACCTCGTCGCCCTGGTCGACCCAGTAGCCGACCAGCTGGGCGACCTTCTCCTCGATCGTCATGCGGGCGAGCAGGTCGCGCACGCGGGGCGACACCGGGGATGCTTCAGGCAGGGCCACGTCGTTCTCTTTCTGTATCTGCGGGCACGTCCGGCGGACGTGCGAGACGGTGTCGGGCCGCTGTCGGCGGCCGGACACCTCGCGGGGGCGTCAGCCCTTCACGGCTCCGGTGAGGCCGCCGACGATGCGGCGCTCGAAGAGACTGAAGAACACCAGCGCCGGAAGCATCGACAGCGACGTGAAGGCCAGCACCTTGGCGGTGTCGACCGAGTACTGCGACGCGAAGGACTGCACCCCGAGGGGCAGGGTGAAGGCGGCCTCGTTGTTCAGGATGAACAGGGGCAGCAGATAGCTGTTCCAGCTGCCGATGAACGCCAGGATGCCGGTGGTGATGACGCCCGGGAGCGACAGCGGCAGCACCATGCGCCAGAAGAAGCCGATGCGGCTGCACCCGTCGATGAACGCGGCCTCCTGGATCTCGTCCGGGATGGCGCGCAGGAACGGCACCAGGATGATGATCGTCGTCGGCAGGGCGAAGGCGATCTGGGGCAGGATCACCCCGCCGAGGGAGTTCATCAGTCCGAGGTTGCGCACCACGATGTACAGCGGGGTGATCGCCACCGTCAGCGGGAACATCAGGCCCGCGGCGAACAGCGCGTACAGCACGCCGCGGCCGGCGAACCGGTAGCGGGCGAGCACATAGCTGGCCATGAGGCCGAGGCCGACGGCGCCGGCGGTCGTGGCCACCGCGGCGATGAGCGAGTTGCCCACCTGGCGCCAGAAGATGCCGCCGGTGAGGACGTCGATGTAGTTGCCGGCGTCCCACGGACTCGGGAACCCGGACGGGTCGACCGTGATCTGGGCGTTGGTGCGGAAGCCGCCGATGATGATGTACCCGATCGGCACGAGCATCACGGCGATCACCACGACGGCGATCAGGTAGACGCCGGGGCTGCCGGTGGGGAGGGCTCCGCCGGCGCGGGGGCGCCGACGGGTCGGCGCGTCGCCCGTGGGGCGGGTCGCGGTCCGGGCGCCGCGACGCTCGGTCAGGGGTGCGGGAGCGGCGGTCATCGGCGTTCCTTCCTCTTCCTGCCGCTGTCGCCGGTGAGGGCGCCGTCGGTGTCCCGACGCAGCACGAAGCGCTGATAGATGAGGGCGACGACCAGGGAGATGACGAAGATCACGACGGCGACGGCGTTGCCGTAGCCGAAGTTGCCCGCGTTGCGGCCCTCGGAGACCATGTACGTCGCCATGGTCGACGTGCCGGCGGTGGAGGCGATGTACTGCCCCCAGATGATGTAGACGAGGTCGAACAGCTGCAGCGATCCGATGATCGACAGGAACGCCCAGATGCGCAGCGTCGGGCCCATCAGCGGCAGCGTGATGCGCCACTGGATCTGCCAGAACGAGGCGCCGTCGATGGCGGCCGCCTCCGAGAGCTCCTCGGGGATGCCCTGGAGACCGGCGAGGAAGAGGATCACGGCGAAGCCGATGTACTTCCACGTGATGATCCCCATGAGGGTCCAGATGGCGATGCTCGGGTCCGACAGCCAGTCGGCCGTGAACGCGCCGAGCCCGATCTTCTCCAGGAGCCCGTTGAGGGCGCCCGTGGTCTGGAGCATGAGGCTCCAGCCGGTGCCGACGACGACCTCGGCGATGACGTAGGGCACGAAGATCAGCACGCGGATCAGCGACTGACCGCGCATGCGCCGGTTCAGCAGCAGGGCGAGGAGGATCGCCGCCGGCCCCTGCAGCACGAGCGACAGCACGACGATGAAGCCGTTGTGCCCCAGCGCCTCGAGGAAGAGCGGGTCCTGGATGATCGTCAGGTAGTTGCGGAAGCCGACGAAGTCGGTCGGGGCGCCGTAGCCCTGCCAGCTGAAGAAGCCGTAGTAGGCGGCCATCGCGACGGGGAAGATCACGAAGCCCAGGAACATGATCAGGGCTGGCCCGACCAGGAGCAGGATCTCCAGCCGCGTCGACCAGCTGATGCCGCGCCTGCGGCGGGGGGATGCCGGCGGCGAAGCCGGCGGGGACGAGATGACGTCGTCCCCGCCGGCCTGCGCGAGCACTCCCGGTGTGCTGCCGCGCTCGGCGGCGCTCACGCGTGAGTGCATGACCTCACGCCTTCGCTGCGGCGCTCTTGACGGCCTCGACGAGGTCCTGCGGCGAGCCCTTGCCTGCGAGCAGGTCCACCACGGCGACGTTCATCGCGTTGCCGACGTTCTGGCCGTAGACGGTGTCGAGCCACTGCGAGGCGTACGGGGCGGCGTTGTACGCCTCCAGGATGCTCTGCAGGTAGGGCTCGGTGACCGCCTTCTGCGCGACGGTGTTCACCGGCGGCGCGTTGAAGGCCTTGTAGTAGTTCGTCTGCACGTCGGAGGTGCCCAGGTAGTTCAGGAAGTCGACGCAGGCGTCGGGGGCGTCCACCGAGCACGAGTAGCCGTCCACGCCGCCCATCATCGAGCCGGGCTCTCCGTTGCCGCCGGAGATCTCCGGGAAGGGGAACCAGCCGAGGTCGGCGAGCGGCTTGGCGTCGGGGGTGAGCGAGCTGATCACGCCCGGGTCCCAGGCGCCCATGAGCTCCATCGAGGCCTGGTGGTTGGCCACGAGACCGGCCGAGCTTCCCGCGCCCTGCTGGGCGGAGGTGGTGAGGAAGCCCTCGTTGAACGGCTGCGTCGCGGCGAACTTCTCGAGGTCCTCGCCCGCGGCGATCCAGCACTCGTCGTCGAAGTTCTTCTCGTCGGCGGCCTGGGCCAGGGTGTCGGCGCTGCACTCGCGCAGCGCGAACCAGTAGTACCAGTGCGCGGCCGGCCAGGCGTCCTTCGCGCCGAGCGCGACCGGGGCGACGCCCGCGTCCTTCAGCTTCGACACGGCGTCGTCGAACTCGTCCATGGTGGTGGGCGTCTCGGTGATGCCGGCCTGCGTGAAGAGGTCCTGGCTGTAGAAGAGGCCGCCGGGGAGGACGGCGACGGGGAGGGCGTAGATCTTCCCATCGAGGCTGTTCGCCGAGTACGCCGCCTGGGGGATCTCGTCCTTGGCCGCGCCGCTGATGGCGTCGGTGAGGTCCTTGAGCTGGCCGGCCTTGACCATGGCGGCCATCTTGCCGCCGCCGCGCTGCAGGAACAGGTCGGGGGCATCGCCCGCGTTGAGCGCGGTCTGCAGCTTGCCGTCCAGGTCCTCGTTCTGCACCGACTGGATCTCGATCGTGACGCCGGGGTTGGCCGCCTCGAAGTCAGCGACCGTCGTGTCCCAGAAGTCCTTGCCGGGGCCGGTCGTCGAGTTGTGCCAGAGGCTCATCGTGACGTCGCCGCCGTCGCTGTCCCCGCCGCTGTCTCCGCCTGCGCCGCAGCCGCTGAGAGCGAGCGCTCCCGCGACGAGTGCGGCCGATGCGACCAGCATCCTTCTGCTGTTCATGTGACTCACCATGTTCTCCTCGTTGAGTGGCGCCGATGGGTGACGACGCAGGTCGGTGCCGTAAAGCTGTCCGGCGACCGGTCCGAGGATCGTCGCAACCGCGGGCGCGGTTCGTCAAACGTTTTCGAAATCATTTTCTTCCACTAGATTCAGCCTCATGCCCACGCGTCGCGCCACCATCCACGACGTCGCGGCGGCGGCCGGGGTGAGCGTCGCCACGGTCTCCAAGGCCGTCAACGGCAGGTACGGCGTGGCGGAGGGCACGGCGCAGCGCGTGCTCGCCGAGGTCGAGCGCCTCGGATACGCGTCGAGCCTCGTGGCCAGCAGCATGCGGGCGCGCCAGACGGGCGTGATCGGCGTGCTGGTGCCCGACTTCGAGCCCTTCACCGCCGAGATCCTCAAGGGCGTCAGCGCCGGCCTCGCCGGCTCGCCCTACGACGTCCTCGCCTACGCGGGGGTGCGCCACCACGCCTCCGCCGGGTGGGAGAAGCGGTCGCTCCAGCGGCTGTCGGGCACCCTCATCGACGCCGCGATCATGGTCACCCCGACCGTCATCGCCCCGAGTGCCGAGATCCCGATCGTCGCGGTGGACCCGCACACGGGCCACGGCGATCTCCCCACCGTCGAGTCCGACAGCTTCGGGGGAGCGGTCGAGGCGACCCGCTACCTCGTCGAGCTCGGCCACCGCCGCATCGGGTTCCTCGCCGGCCGTCCCGACCTCCGCTCGGCGAAGCTCCGCGAGGCCGGCTACCGGCAGGCGCTCACCGATGCCGGCATCGACTTCGACCCGAGGCTGGTGGAGGTCGGCCGGTACGAGCCGGAGGCGGCGGGGGATGCTGCGCGCACCCTGCTCGGTGGAGCGCGACCGACCGCGGTGTTCGCCGCGAACGACCTCTCCGCCCTCGCGGTGCTGGGCGTCGCGGCCGAGCTGGGCCTGCGGGTGCCCGAAGACCTGTCGGTCGTCGGCTTCGACGACATCCCCGAGGCCTCGCGCCGGCTGCCCGCCCTCACCACGGTCCGCCAGCCCATGCACCGCCTGGGCCGGATCGCCGCCGAGCTGGCCATGGCGCTGATGGCGGGGGAGACGCCGGCGCAGACCAGCATCCTGCTCCCCACGAGGCTGGTGCCCCGCGCGACCACGGCGGCGGTGCCGGCGGCCTGATCGCCGGTGTCAGCGAGGGTCGCGGGTGTGAGCGGGCGGGTCGCGGGTGTCGGCGGGCGGGAGTAGCGTGCCGCCATGTCCCTCGATCCGAAGACGCTCGACTGGCTCCTCGACACCGACCCCGCACTGCGCTGGCAGGTGCAGCGCGACCTGCTGCAGGCGCCGCCCGAGGTCTGGCAGGAGACCCGGTCGCGCGTGGCCACGGAGGGGTTCGGGGCGGAGCTGCTCTCGCACCAGGACGACGACGGGCAATGGCTGGGCGGCGCGTACTTCCCGGCCGGCTACTTCGACAGCCCCGAGGCGGAAGAGCCCGGGCAGCCCTGGGTGGCCACGACGTGGAGCCTCAAAGACCTGCGCGAGTGGGGGCTCGACGCGTCGGTGCTCGCAGGAACGGCGGAGGAACTCGACCGCCACAGCCGCTGGGAGTACGACGACCTCCCCTACTGGGGCGGCGAGGTCGACGTCTGCATCAACGCATTCACGCTTGCGACGGGTGCCTGGCTCGGAGCGGACGTCTCGCGCCTCGTAGCCTGGTTCCCCGAGCATCGCCTCGCCGACGGCGGCTGGAACTGTCAGGCCGAAGAAGGCGATTCGACGCGATCGTCCTTCCACTCCACGCTCAATGCGGTGCGCGGCATGCTCGCCTACGAACGGATCACCGGCGACACGTCACTCCGCGAGGCGCGTCACGCGGGCGAGGAGTATCTGCTGTCGCGGAGGCTGCTGTATCGCGCGTCGACGGGCGAGCGCGTCGGGGAGTTCGTCGACCAGTTCCTCTACCCCGATCGCTATCGCTACAGCGCCCTCGCCGCCCTCGATCACTTCCGCGACGCCTCCGACCTGGAGGGCACGCCGCCCGACCATCGCCTCGCCGACGCGATCGAACTCGTCCGCGCGGCGCGGCAGAGCGACGGCACCTGGCTGCAGGCGGGGAGGCTTCCCGGTCGCACGTGGTTCGACGTCGACGTCGACGAGGGCGAGCGCTCGCCGTGGCTGACCCTCATCGGCACACGGGTGCTCGACTGGTGGGATGCGGCGCCCTGAGAGGACAGTATTCGGCTGCATGCAGGAGTAGCGTGGAAGCTCCCCTCGCCCCCACGGAGACACGCCATGCCCCACCGCACCCCCGAGGAAACCGTCAGCATCGAGGAGATCGCGGAACGCCTCCGCCCGCGATTCCCCGAGGTTCCGGAAGAGACGGTCCGCTCCGTCGTCGAGGACTCGTTCGACGAGCTGCACGACGCCCACGTGCGGGACTTCGTGGCGGTGCTGGTCGAGAAGCAGGCGAAGAAGCGGCTCAAGGCGCTCTGAGCCACGGCCGCGCCTCCGCTCCGTGCGGTGGGGGTCGCCCGCGCGGGTAGCCTCGATCACATGGCCATCGGTGCGACGATCCACACCTTCGCGGTGCAGCTGGCCGACGTCGATCGCGGCGTCTACGAGGATCTGACGCTGCGCGTGGCGCGGCATCCGTCCGAGACCGCCGCCTTCATGATGACGCGCGTGCTCGCCTACTGCTTGGAGTACGCCGAGGGCATCTCCTTCAGCGAGGGCGTCGCCGCCACTGACGAGCCCGCCGTGCTCGTGCGCGACCTGACCGGGCGCGTGACGTCGTGGATCGAGGTCGGCTCCCCGGATGCGTCGCGACTGCACACCGGCAGCAAGCTCGCCGACCGCACCGTCGTGTACACCCACCGCGATCCGGCGAAGGTGGCCGCGACGTGGGACGGCAAGCGCATCCACCGCGCTGAGGACATCCCGCTCCGCAGCTTCGACCCCGGCTTCGTCGACGCGGCCGCCGCCGCCCTCGAGCGCCGCAGCACACTGTCCGTCTCGGTCACCGAGGGCACCGTCTACCTCGAGCTGAACGGCACGAACCTGTCCACCGCCATCCACGAGCTGCGCGCCGGCTGAATCGCCCAGGAGCACCCATGACCCTCACCCCGCCTTCTTCGCCCATGGATCGGCCGCGCAAGCCCCGCACCCCGCTCGTGCTCGAGGTCGTCGCGACCGAGAGGCTCTCGGCGTCGCTGACCCGTGTGCGCCTGGGCGGGGCGGGCGTGGAGCAGTTCCTGACCCAGGCCGACCCGGAGCGCCTCGCCGCCACCGACAAGTACGTCAAGCTCCTCTTCGCCAAGCCGGAGCTCGGCCTCCAGCCGCCCTACGACCTCGATGCGCTGCGCGAGACGCTCGCCCCGGAAGACCTCCCGTCGCGACGGACCTACACCGTCCGCGACGTCGACCTCGAGGGCCGCACCATCGCGATCGACTTCGTGGTGCACGGCGACGACGGCATCGCCGGACCGTGGGCTGCCTCCGCTCAGCCGGGCGACCTGCTGTGCCTGAGCGGTCCGGGCGGCAAGTTCCTGCCGACACAGGATGCCGCGGTCCACCGTCTGTACGTCGGCGACGAGTCGGCCGTCCCGGCGATCGCCGCCGCGCTCGAGGCGGCGCCCACCGATGCCGTGGGCAGCGTGCTGATCGAGGTCGACGGTCCCGATGACGAAGTGCCGCTGCGCGCGCCAGCCGGCGTCCGGGTGCGCTGGGTGCACCGCAGCAAGTCCGACGTGGTGACCGAGGTCTCCGGCCTGACGCCGCCCGACGCGCCGGTCGAGGCGTTCGTGCACGGCGAGCGCGGCCAGGTGAAGGCGCTCGGAACCCACCTGCAGCGCGTCTGGGGCCTGTCGCGCACCGACATGTCGCTGTCGGCATACTGGGCGCGCGGCCGCGCGGAAGACCGCTTCCAGTCCGAGAAGCGCGAGCCGATCGGCCAGCTCTTCGACGACCCTGCCTGACCGCGTCACTCTCGAGTCCGGCTCCCGCTGGGCGTCGCGCCCGCCGGCCCGGCCCGGCCCAGCCCTGCCCGGCGAGAGTTTGGGATGACTTCTGTCGCGCGGCGATCCTCAGAGCCGACAAGAGTCGTCCCCGACTACGACTGCATGGCGCGCGCTGCGGCCTGACCGCGGCGCCGTGCTCAGTCGACGCGGGAGTGCTCGCCCAGACGGTGCCAGAGACGGTTGTGATAGACCAGCCCGTTGCCGGCCTCGGCCGGCGGGATGTCGCGTTCGACGTGGGCCTGGAGGGCCTGAGCGGCGATGACGACGGAGCTGCCGGCATCCATCCTGCTCACGACCGCGCAGCGCACCCAGGCGCGCACGCCCCGGTAGACCGGCTCGCCGGTCGACAGGCGGGTCCACGCGTCGGTGTCGGCGAAGCGGTCGACGCCGCTCGTCGCGCCCAGACGGGCGAGGTCGAGGTCATCGGCATCGAGCAGGTGCACGACGATCGTCTCCGCCGCGGCGATGGCCGGGGTGGCGGAGGAGAGCACGGAGGTCGAGAAGATCAGCAGGGGCGGGTCGACGCTCACGGATGAGACCGACGACGCGGTGAGGGCGACGGGTCCGTCGGGGCCCTGCGCGGTGATGACCGCGATGCCGCCGGGGTGGCCGCGGAAGACGGCCTTGAACTCGTCGGCCGACACCGTGGCGCCCAGGGTGTGCGGCCGGTGGGGGCCGGAGTCCTCGGCCTCGATACGGGCACTGCGCGATGCGGTCATGTCTCGACGCTAATCCTCTCCCGCACGACGGGCCGCGAATGTGTCGGCTCGCGTCGTCCTGTTGCGTCCTGTGTCAACGTCGGTCGGCTCGGTGGCATTCCGGTTCAGAAGGACGCCAGGTTGGCGTGGAGCCCCTCGCCGGTGAAGTCGTCGCGCAGGATGCCGCGGCGACGCAGGATCGGCACGAGCTCGTCGAGCGCTCGGTGCAGCGTCACCGGGTGCAGGTCGCCCGAGAAGATCAGGCCGTCGTTGTCGGCGTCGTCTCCGAGCGCCTGGATCAGGTCGGCCAGCTCGTCGGCGGTGCCCACCGTGCCGCTGATCCCGTCGCCGATGCGGCCCAGCCGCGCCTTGCCGGTCAGGATCTCGCGGAACGGCACGTCGGCGAACGAGTCGAAGCGGCCGCGCAGTCCCTTGATCGTGCCCTGCGACACGTGCTCGCCGAAGATGCCCGGGTCGAGCGGCCGGTCGAGGTCGAGCGCGGTGAGGTCGGTCTCGAGGTCGCTCGACCACGCCTCCGCGACCGCCAGCAGCGCCGCGTCGTCGGGATGCGCCGACGCGGCGACGATGCGGTCGGCCTCGTCGACCGATGCCGCGACGATGGGCTTGAACACGAACATCGTCTTGATCGCCGCCGGGTCGCGGCCCTCCGCGCGGGCTGCCGTGTGCACCTTCGCGCGGTACGCGCGGATCGCGTCGACGTCGAGGTTCGACAGCGCGAGCTGGATCTCGGAGTTGCGTCCGGCGAAGCCCAGTCCCCGGCCCGATCCGCCCGGGGAGGCGATCACCGGCTCGGTCGGCAGCGGCTCCGCGTTGAGCGGACCGTCGAACGAGTAGTACTCGCCGCGGTGCTCGACCGCGCGGATCTTCGTGCCGTCGGCGTAGATCTGCGACTCCGCGTCGAGGATCAGGGCGTCGTCGTCCCAGCTGCGCCAGAGCAGCCGCAGGGCGTCGAGCCACTCCTGCGCGCGGTCATAGGCCGCGTCGTGGGAGAGGCGGTCCTGCCCGAAGTGGTGGGCGGAGCCGACGTCCGTCACGACATTGATGCCCACGCGTCCGCGGCTGAGGTGGTGCAGCGAGGCGAACTGCCGGGCCGCCGTGTACGGATGCCACGCCGCCGGGTTGGCGGTCGGGATGACACCCAGATGCTCGGTTGCGGCGAAGAGGTAGGGAGCCAGCATCCACGGGTCGTGCTTGGGCCCGCCGTAGGCCTTGCGCACGCGCAGGTCGAGCGTGGCGGGGCTGATGCCGACGGAGAGGGCGTCCTCGATGAGCACGAAGTCGAAGCCGGCCTGCTCGAGCTCGCGGGCGGACTGCTGGTAGAGGCCGGGCTCCTTCCAGGCGTGGTTCCACTCCCAGTACGGCCGCGCCCACCCGTGCGGCCCGAAGCCGCGCGAGAGGAACCAGCCGAAGTGCTGCGGCTTGCTCACGCGAGTCCCGCTTCGGTGAGGAGGCGAGCGGATGCTGCGGCCTCCAGCGCCTGCGCGAGGTCGCCGATGAGGTCCTCGACGTCTTCGAGCCCGATCGAGAGCCGGAGAAGACCGGGCTCGATGCCGCGCGCCGCGCGCTGCTCGTCGGTGCTGCCGACGTGGGTGGTCGTGGCGGGGTGCAGCACGAGCGAGCGCACGTCACCGAGGTGGGTCATGCGCGTGAAGAGCTGCAGCGCGTTCTGGAACACCCGGGCCGCCTCGAGGCCGCCGTGGACGGTGACGGCGAACACCGATCCCTGGCCGTCGGGCAGGTACCGCTCGGCGAGCGGGTGGTACGAGCTGGAGGCCAGTCCGCTGTAGTCGACGGAGGCGACGCCGGGCTGCTTCTCCAGCCACTCGGCGAGCTGCAGGGCGGCAGCGGACTGGTGCTTCACCCGCAGCGACAGCGTCTCGATGCCCTGCAGGATGAGGAACGCGTTGAGCGGCGAGGGCGACGGGCCGTAGCGCATGGCCACGCGCCGGGCGAACTCGGTGAACGCGGTGGCGCCGGCGCGCTCGAGGTGGGTGCGTCCGTCGGGACCCCGATCCACGACGAGCTGCGGGTATCTGTCGGGATGGTCGCCCCATGGGAACGTGCCGGCGTCGACGACGAAGCCGCCGAGCACCGAGCCGTGGCCGGCGAGGAACTTGCTCGCGGAGTGCACGATGATGTCGGCGCCGTGCTCGATCGGACGCACGAGGTACGGGGTGGCGAGCGTGTTGTCGATCGCGAGCGGAACCCCGTGGCGGTGCGCGATGGCGGCGATGGCCGCGATGTCGAGCACGTCGTTCTTGGGGTTCGGGATGGACTCGGCCAGCACCAGTCGGGTCGCGGGGCGGAACGCGGCATCCCATTCGTCGAGGTTGCGGGCGTCTGCGACGAAGTCGACCGTGATGCCGAGCCGGCTGAGGTCGTCGCGCAGGAATTCGCGCGTGCCCTCGTACAGGCTGGACGCGGCCACGACGTGGTCTCCGGCCGAGACGAGCGCCAGCACCGTCGTCGCGACGGCGGCCTGCCCGCTCCCGACGAGCAGCGCGTCCTTCGCGGACTCGAGGTCGGCGATGCGGCGCTCGGCGGCGGCGTTCGTGGGGTTGCCGACACGGGTGTAGCTGAAGCCGCTCTCCGTGCCGGCGAACCGGCCGTGCGCCTGGTCGAAGTCGTCGAACTCGAACCCGGCGGTCAGGTAGATCGGCGTCGCGCGCGGCGCGTGCGGTCCGTGCTGCTCGTCGCCGGCGTGCAGCTGACGGGTGGCGAAGCCGAGGCGGTCGCCGGAGGGGGCGCGATCGGGAGCGTCGGGCGAGGGCATGACGACACGCTAGACGTCCGGGCTGTGCGGGGCTCTTCGCGGCGTCATGAACCGACACGCAGCGGGGGCAGCGGGGGAGCGGCGATGCGCTGCAGCCAGACGTCGAGCAGCTGCACCTCCGCGGGGATGAGCCTGGCGTGCGCTGACAGGTCGGGGTCGGCCGACAGGGCGGCGCGGAGGGCTCCGGCACTCGCCGCGCCGGTGGCGTCGCCGGCGAGAGGCGCATCGGTCACGATGGCCGCGATCGCCGCCTCGCGCGCCAGATCGCTGAGCGCGAGTCCGGCCGTGTCCATGGAGCCGTCGATGAGGGTGAGGATGACACCGCGACCGGCGGCGTGGAAGAGCAGGGTGGCCTGCTCGACGCTGACCCGCAGGCGGCCCGCCGCCGCCAGCCGTGCCATCTTGTCGCCGAGGATCACCTGTCCGGCCGCCAGTGAGGGCAGGCGGTCGGAGCGGCCCTCGGCGAGCCGGTAGACGGCAGGATGCCGGGTGCCGAAGTCGACCGCGTCGTCCCAGCCGTCGCGCAGCGCCTCGACCGGGTCCTCGTGCGGGGATCGGCGGGCCTTGCTCCCGACCCAGTCCGCGTAGGCGCGCTCGCAGGCGGCCAGCAGCAGCCCGTCCTTGTCGCCGAACAGCCGGTAGATGGCCGGAGCCTGCACGGCCGCGCGCGCCGTCACGGCGCGCGTCGAGACGGCGTCGGCCCCGCCTTCGTCGAGCAGCTCGAGGACGGAGCGGAGGATGCGTTCGCCCGTCGGGGCGTCGTCGTCAGCCATGTTGACCACGCTATCGCAACGGTGTTAGCGTCACTAACCCAACGCTAACGAAAATGCGTTAGCAGCGATAAGGAGGTATCTCATGATCGTCATCACCGGAGCCGGCGGCCGCCTCGGCCGCGCTGTCGTGGACGCCCTGCTCGAGCGCGCGGACCCGGCATCCATCGGTGTCAGCACCACACGTCCGGAGGCGGCCGCCGCACTCGCCGAACGGGGCGTGCGCGTTCGTCGCGGCGACTACGACGACCCGTCGTCACTGGTCGACGCCTTCGCCGACGCCGACCGGGTGCTCGTCGTCTCCGCGCCGCGGATCGGCCCGGCCGCCCTGGAGGCGCACCGCGTCGCCCTCGATGCCGCCCGCACCGCCGGGGTGTCGCGTGTCTTCTACACGAGCCACGTCGGCGCCGACGCGCTGTCGCCGTTCCCGCCCGCCGTCACGCACGCCGCGACCGAGGTGATGCTGCGCGACAGTGGTCTGCCGTTCACCGCGCTTCGCAACGGGTTCTACGCCGACACGGCGCTGCGCATGGCGACGACCGCGGCTTCCGGCGGCGAGCTGCGTGCGCCCCGGGACGCCCCGGTGTCCTGGACCTTCCACCGCGACCTCGGGCCCGGCATCGCAGCCCTGCTGCTCGACGAGACCCTCGAGCTTCCCGCCGTCAACCTGACGGCGGGGGAGGCGTTCGACATGGCGGCACTGGCGGCCGCGACATCCGGCATCCTCGGCCGTGAGATCCGGCACACGGTGATCGACGATGAGGACCACGCCGCGGAGCTGACGCGCGGAGGGGCTCCGGAGATGGCGGCGCGCATGTCGATCGGCCTCTTCCAGGCGGCTCGGCAGCGGCACTTCGGCATCGTCGACCCGACGCTCGCCGATGTGCTGGGGAGGCCGACGACCTCCCTCCGCGACGTGCTCGCCGTGTCGCTCGCGGAGGCGGAGGCGGAGGCGGCGGCTCAGGGCGCCGCGGCCTAGCGGAGGGGGCTCTTCCGGTTCGAGCTCGCGCGGCCACCAGGCACCGGGCGCGCGAGGCGCTCCCGGTGCCGGGTGATCAGCGCGTGCGGGTGCGGAGGATGAGGATCACCGCAGCCCCGACCAGCACCACCGCGCCGCCGCCGAGCAGCAGGCCGAGGCCGATGCCGCCGTCGCCCGCGGATCCCGGGGGCGAACCGTCCGCCGCGGCATCCGGTGCGGCGGATGTGTCGCCACCGGCCGCTGCGTCGCCGGCCGCCGCGTCACCCGTCGACCCGTCGCCGCAGACCGGCGTCGCCGATCCGGCCGATGCGGCGGCGCCGGCGGCCGGCGCGTACTCGAACGAGTACGTGTCGGAGACGGGATGGCCGTCGGAGGAGACCGCGCGCCACACGACCTCGTAGGTGCCGGCTGCGCCGAGCGCCACCGGGGTGGAGAGCGTGGGCCCTGCCAGCGCCACGCAGTCCGTCTCGTAGTACCGGCCGTCGGGGCCGGTGATCTCGACGATGTTGCCCGCGCCGAGGTCGAGGAGGTTTTCACTGAAGGTGAGCTCGACCTGGGACAGCGCGGCCACAGTGTCGCCGGAGGCGGGCGACGCGGCGATCAGGGAGTCGTGCGCGGAGGCGGTCTGCGCCCCCGCGAAGACGACGACTCCCGCGAGCACGAGCGCCGCGGTGAGGCGGCCGGCCCTCACGAGCGCGCCTTCGGCCGGCGGGCGAACGCGAGCGCGCCGAGCACCGCACCGCCGGCACCCAGCACCAGCGCGGCGATGCTGAGTCCGAGGGCGAGGCCCGACGAGGAGTCGGCCGGGGCATCCGTCGTCATCGTCATCTCGTCCGACGACCCCGACGACCCGGCGGCACCCGCGCCGTGCGCAGCGTGCTCATCCGCCGGCGGGACGTCGGTGATGTAGAGCACGGGCGCGGGATCGAGGGTGTCGTCCGCGGCGACCTCGTCGGGGGTGGCGGTCCACTCCGCGACCTTGCCATCGTCGTACGTCTGCACGGCCGGCAGGAGCACCGAGCCGACGTCCGGCACCGGTCCGAGCGAGACGGGGAAGTTCACGAACTCGCCCTGACCGATCCCGACGCCGGGATCGGCCTGCCAGACGATGCTCGTCGGCGCCTCGGTGATGGTGTTGCCGCCGACCTCGACCGGCTGCGGCAGGGTCGCCGTGGTGATGGTCGCCGTCCATCCGGGCACGGGTTCGTACCGCACGCTCGTGAACGGGGTGTCGGAGGGCAGCGTGACCTCGAGACGAACGGTCTCGGCGGTCTCGGACTCGTTCGGCACGCGGAACTGCACCTGCGTGTAGCTGCCGGGATCGGCCGTGCCGGGGTTGACGGTGACGTGGGCGGATGCTGCCAGCGGGACGCCGACGGCGAGGACGATGCCCAGGGCCGCACCCGTGAGGGCGCGACGATACGTGTTGCGTGAAGACATGGTGATGCTGCTTTCTGCGGACGCGCGCGCGATCGACGCCGCTGCGCGCGGAGAGGGAAGAGGTGGATGTCGCGGGTCAGGCGACAGCCGGCGGTCCCCGCCGCCGCATCACCGACAGCACGGCGATGCCTGAGCGCACGAGGGGCGCGGGAACGGCGGGCTGCGGGACGGTGTGGACGACCGGCGCGCGCAGCGGCGCGAGGGCGCGGAAGGCCTCGGCGAGGAAGTCGCGGACGACGCGCAGAGCGCGCTCGCCGCGGCCGAGGGCCAGGATCGTGAGAACGGCGGCCACGGCGTGGGCGAGCCACATCCACGGCGAGTCGACCCCGTGGAGGAGTGCAGGACCGGCCGCCGTCGCGGAGCTCGCATGCTCCGACATGGTCATGCCGTGGTGACCCGCGGCGTCGGCGCCGGTCCCGGCGAGGTCGAGGGACAGGATCGAGTGGAACAGGGTCTGGCTCGCGGCGACGGCGATCGAGATGCGCCACCACGACGGCGCCCGTCCGGTGAGGATCACGCAGATCGGCGCGGCCAGGCCGAGGGCCAGAAGCAGGTTGGCGAGCGGCGGCGCCTGGCCGGTGACCGCGGCGTGGGAGGCGGTCGCGGCGAACGTCGCGACTGCGGCGGCGGCCACGCCGCGCAGGGCGCGGGTGCCGCGGTCGGCTCGAGACGACATGATCCTCCTGCGCTCCAGCCTAAGCGGGTCGCGCGGGCGCTGACGGCCGGTGGGACGACCGGACGCGTGTCAGCGTGCGGAAGGAGCCTCGTCCGCCGAGGATCCGTCGATCTCCTCCTCGACCTCGCGCAGCCGGTCGCGGGCATCGTGCTCGACGATGCGCGGAACGAAGTCGCGCACCGCGGCATCCTCCATCGACTCGTGGATCTCGGTCACCGTCTCCTCGACGACCTCCACGGGGACATCGGAGAATCTCTCGGCGAGCCGCTCGACGACCTTCTCGACGTCCGCCTCCTCGAGGCGGGCGCGCTCGGCGGCCTCCTCGGGCGTCTCCTCGGCCGCGGGCGGCACGGGGGACTCGTGCGCGTCGACGCCCTCGTCGGCGGCTCCGGCACGGCGCTCCTCGATGAGGATCTCGTCCTCCTCCGGCGCCGGACCGCGGTCGCCGCGGGTGGTCGAGGCGAACCCGGTCTGGGCGAGGTAGGTGTCGTCGGGGGTGTCGCTGTCGCTCATGGCGCGACGCTACGACGCCCGGGTGACCAGCAGGTGAACGATGCCCGCGTTCAGGAGGCGATGGATGCTGCGGCCCGGGCCGCATCGCGGCGCATCGTCAGGCCGGCGAGGGTGGTGCCGACCAGCACGAGGGCGATGAAGACGAGGAGCACCGGCACCGGGGGGATGCTCACGAGTGCGACGCCGACGGCGATGACGGGCACCGTCAGGCCGGTGTAGGCGACGAGGAACAGCAGCGCGAGCGTTCCTCCGCGACGGGCCGGGTCGGCCACGGCCAGCACCGTGCTCGTCGCGGCCTTGAAGAGGAGGCCCACGCCGACACCGGCGATCGCCCCGCCGACGATGAACGCGATCAGCTCCGGCACGACGGCGCCGACGGCCACCAGTCCGAGTCCGGCGATGCACGTGATGATCGCGATCGTCAGCTGGCGCCGGAGCGAGAGGCCCGCCAGCGCGACCTGGCCGATCGCGGCGGCGGCGAAGACGGCGAACGGCGGGATGCCGGCCAGCAGATGGTCGGTCTCGTCGAACGTCTTCGCGAGGAACGTCGGGGCGAGCGAGGTGAAGAGTCCGAACACGGCGAAGCCGGAGAACACGGCGGCCCCGGCGAGGAGGAAGACCCGTCCGCCGCCCTCCGGCACGGCCAGCCGCTGCGGGCGGTACGCGGGCAGCTCATCGGGGCGCGTGACGGTCTCGGGCACGATCAGCAGCGCGCCGGCAGCGGCGACGAGCAGCACCAGGTAGACGGCGTGCGGCAGCACGAGCGGTGCCGGGAGGAACTCCGCGAAGAGACCGCCGATGAGCGGCCCCAGCGCCAGGCCGCCGATGTTCGCGGCGCCGGCGAGTGAGGCGGCCAGTGCCGGCCCCTCGCCGGGACGGGCGACCGCGCGGAGCTCGCCGAGATGCGCGGTGGCGGTGGCGGTGAGCAGGCCCACGCTGAGCCCGTCGATCACCCGCGCGACGAGCAGGCCCGCCGTCTCGGGCCAGAGCAGGAAGATGACCGCGGCCACGATCGACAGGAGCACGGCGACCAGCAGCACGCGTCGGCGTCCGACCCAGTCGCTGACGTGGCCGGCGAGGTACAGCGCGAGCATGACGCCGGCGGCGAAGGCCGCGAAGATCACCGTGATCATGGCCACCGGGAAGCCGTCGAGCTCCTGGTAGAGCGGATACAGCGGTGTCGGCACGGTGGCGTACGACATCACCAGGACGAAGACCACGGCGACGATCCAGAAGCCGAGGTGATGCCGGGATCGGGTGCGGTCGTCCATGGGTGGCTCCTCCCCGGCATCCGCCGACGTTCGTCTCTCCGAGGATGCTACGGCTCTCGTGGCGCCGATGTCGCCGCCCGCTGAAAGACTCGACAGATGACCGACGACACCCGCACCGCCGCCCGCGGCGTGCTCCAGACCCTCGTCGGCCGCGAGGACGCCGACTTCCACGAGGGGCAGTTCGAGGCCATCTCGGCGCTCGTCGACGACCGCCGGCGCGCGCTCGTCGTGCAGCGCACCGGATGGGGCAAGTCCGCGGTCTACTTCGTCGCGACCCTTCTGCTGCGCCGCGCGGGTGCGGGACCGACCGTGCTGGTGTCGCCGCTGCTCGCGCTCATGCGCGACCAGATCGCCGCGGCCGCGCGGGCCGGCGTGCGCGCGGTGGCCATCAACTCCACGAACGCACACGAGTGGACCGACGTGGTCGCGGCGCTCGACCGCGACGAGGTCGACGTGCTGCTGCTGTCGCCCGAGCGGCTCAACAACCCCGCCTTCCGCGACGAGCAGCTTCCCGCGCTCGTGCGGCGGATGGGGATGCTGGTGGTCGACGAGGCGCACTGCATCAGTGACTGGGGCCACGACTTCCGCCCCGACTACCGGCGTCTCGCCGAACTCATCCGTCGTCTGCCGGCCGGGGTGCCGATCCTCGCGACGACCGCGACGGCCAACAGTCGCGTGGTGGTCGATGTCGCCGAGCAGCTCGGCGGTGCCGGTGGGGCATCCGAGGGCGGTGCCGGGTGGGCATCCGAGGGCGGCACCGGGTCTGCGGACGTGCTGACGATCCGCGGTCCGCTCGCCCGCACGTCCCTGCGGCTGGGGGTGCTGCGCCTGCCGACGGCCAAGGCCCGCCTCGCGTGGCTGCTGAGCCACATCGCCGACCTGCCCGGCTCCGGAATCGTCTACACGCTGACCGTCAGTGCGGCCGAAGACGTCGCCCGGCTGCTGCGGGAGGCGGGCCACAACGTGCGCGCCTACACCGGTCAGACTGACGCGGGGGAGCGCGAGGAGGCCGAGGCGCAGCTGAAGTCGAACGAGGTCAAGGCCCTCATCGCCACGAGCGCGCTGGGCATGGGCTTCGACAAGCCCGACCTGGGATTCGTCGTCCACCTGGGCGCGCCGTCGTCGCCCGTGGCCTATTACCAGCAGGTCGGCCGGGCCGGCCGCGCGACCGAGAACGCCGACGTGCTGCTGCTGCCCGGGCCGGAGGATCCCGACATCTGGCATTACTTCGCGACCGCCTCCATGCCCACACGGGAGCGCGCGGAGCGCGTCATCTCCGAGCTCGGGCCGAACCCGACCTCCACACCCGCGCTCGAGGCGCTCGTCGACATCCGCCGCACGCCGCTCGAGCTGCTGCTGAAGGTGCTCGACGTCGACGGCGCGGTGCGTCGCGAGCGCGGCGGGTGGGCGGCCACCGGACAGCCGTGGACCTATGACGCCGAGCGCTACGAGCGCATCTCCGCGGAGCGCGTCGCCGAGCAGCAGAACATGCTCGACTACGAGCGCACCGCCACCTGTCGCATGGCGTTCCTCCAGACCGCTCTCGACGACCCGACCGCCGCACCGTGCGGCCGGTGCGACAACTGCGCCGGGATGTGGTTCGACGCTGAGGTTCCCGGAGAGGCGGATGCCGCGGCATCCGCCTCTCTCGAACGCGTCGGCGTGCCGATCGAGCCGCGGGCGCAGTGGCCGACCGGCGCCGACCGGCTGGGCGTGCCCGTGAAGGGGCGGATCCCGCTCGACGAGCGGGCCGAGGAGGGCCGGGCGCTGGCCCGGCTGACAGACCTGGGCTGGGGCGGCGCGCTGCGCGAGCTGTTCGCGGCGTCGAGCCCCGACGGCCCTGTTCCCCCGGCGCTGCTCGAGGCGACCGTGCGCGTGCTCGCGTCGTGGCCGTGGGCGCAGCGTCCCGGCTCGGTCGTGGCCATGCCCTCCCGTTCGCGGCCGCAGCTGATCGCGTCGCTCGCCCAGGCGCTCGCCGGCGCGGGCCGGCTGCCGTTCCTCGGCACGCTCGGCACCCGCGGGGGAGGGCCGTCCGGGCAGCCGGGCGGCAACAGCGTCTATCGTCTCGCCGGGGTGTGGGACCGCTTCGATGCGACGGGGCTCAGCATCCCGCCGGGCCCGGTGCTGCTGGTCGACGACCTCGCCGACAGCCGATGGACCCTGACCGTCGCCGCCGGCGAGCTGCGACGGGCGGGGGCGGAGGCGGTGCTGCCCTTCGCGCTCGCGCTGCGCGGGTAGGCGGGGCGACGCCCGAGAACGGGCGCCCGGCGGTCGGCGCCGCGTGCGGCGGGGAAACACCGCACGCCCGATTGCGCAAGGGGTTTCCGTGACGGTGGCGCGGAGGCGAGGATGACAGCATGAGCGCGACGAATCCGGAGAGCGAGTACGAGTCCCTCGTGCACGTCATGCGCCGGCTGTCCTCGCGCTACCCGCTGCTCCCGGAAGACGAGCTCCTCGCCGCGACGGTCGACGAGTTCGAGCGCTTCGACGGCGTGCGGCTGCGCGCATACGTGCCGACCCTCGTGGAGCGCAGTCTCCGCGAGCGCTTCCGCGCGACCTACGGCTGGGCTGCCTGACCCGCTCGCCCACTCCGCGCCGCGCACGCTCCGCGCGGCGCCCGCCCCGCGCCGCGCCTGCCCAGCGCCGCGCCTGCCCAGCGCCGCGCCTGCCCCGCGCCGCGCCTGCCCCGTCCCGCCCGCGCCCCCTACCCCTTCCCCGTGAGACAGCACTCGGAGCGCGAGACGGAGGGGAAACCCCAACGTCTCGCCGGCCGGGTGCAGTCTCGCGGGGACGGGGCCCAGCGCTGCGCCTGCCCCGCGCCCGCCCCGCGCCGTCCCGCCCGCGCCCGGCACCCGTCCCCCGTGAGACAGCACTCGGAGCGCGAGACGGAGGGGAAACCCCAACGTCTCGCCGGCCGGGTGCAGTCTCGCGGGAACGCGCAGCGGCGAGCGGGATGACGTGGGGACGGGCCGGTCAGGCCTCGGTCTGCAGCAGGCACGCCTCCAGCGCAACCCAGGCGAGCATGGCGCACTTGACCCGCATGACGTAGCGCGCGACGCCCTGGAACGCGGCGGCGTCGCCCAGTTCCTCCGACGGCTCCGCCCCGCCGCCGCGCGAACGCAGCATGGTGCGGAACTCCTCGATCAGGGCCTGCGCCTCGGGCCGCGGCATCCCGTCCAGCAGGGAGGTCATCACCGAGGCGGACGCCATCGAGATGCTGCAGCCCTGGCCCTCCCACGTGATGCCCGCGATGCGGTCGCCGTCGACGCTCAGGCCGACGGTGATCTCGTCGCCGCAGGAGGGGTTGAGCTCGTGGTGCGTGACGGCGGCACCCGACACGTCGCCGCGGCCGATCGGCCGTCGCGAGTGGTCGAGGATGACCTCGCGGTACAGGTCCTCCAGCTCGCTCATCGGTCTGCTCCGAAGAACGCGCGCACCTCGGCGAGGGCGCCGCCGAAGCGCTCGATCTCGTCGGCCGTCGTGTAGACGTAGCCGCTCGCGCGCGTCGTGGCGGCGACGCCGAGCCGGCGGTGGAGCGGCTGCGCGCAGTGGTGACCCGTGCGCAGCGTGATCCCGCGGTCGTCGAGGAACTGCCCCACGTCGTGCGCGTGCACGCCGTCGACCGTGAAGCTCACGATCGCCGCCCGGTCGGCGCCGGGGCGCGGCCCGAACAGCCGCACGCCGGGCACGCGGGTGACGGCCTCGACGAGCAGGGCCGCCAGCTCGTCCTCGTGCGCGAGCACCTCGTCCATGCCGAGACCCTCGAGGTAGCGCACGGCGGCACCCAGTCCGACGGCCTGGCTCACCGGCTGCGTGCCCGCCTCGAAGCGCTGCGGTGCCGGAAGGAACTCCGCGGCATCCATCGTCACGGTCGTGATGGTGGATCCGCCGGTGCGCGCCGGTGGGAGGGAGTCGAGGATCTCCGACCGCCCGTAGAGCACCCCAATGCCCGTGGGGCCGAGCATCTTGTGCCCGGAGAACGCCGCAAGATCCACTCCGAGCACTCCCAGGTCGACCGGTCGGTGCGGCACGGATTGGCACGCGTCGAGCACCGTGATCGCGCCGAGCGTCTTCGCGAGGTCGACGACGTCAGCGACGGGTGCGAGTGCGCCGGTGACGTTCGAGACGTGCCCGAACGCGATCACCCGGGTGCGGGGCCCGGATGCCGCGGCGAGGTCGTCGATGCCCCACAGCCCGTCGTCGTCGACCGCGGCCCAGCGCAGCACGGCGCCGGTGCGCAGGGCGAGCCGCTGCCAGGGGATGAGGTTGGCGTGGTGCTCCGCCTCGGTCAGGAGGATCTCGTCGCCGGGCTTCAGGGCGAGCTCGGGGGCGCCGAGGCCGAGCGAGGCATCCGACAGACCCAGGGCCACCACGTTCAGGGCGTCCGTCGCGTTCTCGGTGAAGACGATCTGGCCCGCGCCCGCGCCGACGAAGCGCGCGACGTCGTCGCGGGCGTCTTCGAAGGCGCTCGTGGCGGAGCCGGTGGCCTCGCTCGACCCGCGGTGCACCGCCGCGTACGAGGTCTCGACGAACGAGCGCTCGGCGTCCAGGACGGCCGACGGGCGCTGCGAGGTCGCGCCGGAGTCGAGGTAGATGCGGTCGCCGGCGCCCACGAAGGCGAAATCCTCACGGATGTGGGCGACGTCGAGCGGATGCCGCGGCCCGCGGCCGCCGTCGGGCGACGCGTGATCGGGAGCGAGGGCGGATGCGGAGGTCATAGACCTCCATTCTCCCGCGAACCGGGTGGCAGCGCCCGGTTCGGGCTAGAGTGGTCGCCGTGCTGACCTGTCTGTGTTGTCGCTGAGCGCTTCGCGCTCGTCTTCGCCGACCCTCCAGCACGCCGCGCTCGCGGCCCTTCCGAAGGACAACATCTCGTGCGTTACGCGCAGAGTGTCGCCGATCTCGTCGGCCGCACACCTCTCGTCCGCCTGAACCGCGTCACGGACGGCATCGCCGCCACCGTGCTGGCGAAGGTGGAGTACTTCAACCCCGGCGGCTCGGCCAAGGACCGCATCGCGCGCACGATCATCGACGAGGCCGAGCGCTCGGGCGCGCTCCAGCCGGGTGGAACGATCGTCGAGCCCACCAGCGGCAACACCGGCGTCGGGCTTGCGCTCATCGCGCTGCAGCGCGGCTACCGCATGATCTTCGTCGTGCCCGACAAGTTCGCGGGCGACAAGGTCGACGTGCTGCGCGCGTACGGCGCGGAGGTCGTGGAGACCGCGACGAGCGTGCCGCCGGAGCATCCCGGCTCGTACTACTCCGTGTCCGACCGTCTCGTCCGGGAGATCCCCGGGGCGTTCAAGCCGAACCAGTTCGCGAACCAGAACGGTCCCCGCGGGCACTACGAGTCCACAGGTCCCGAGATCTGGGACGACACCGACGGCCGCGTGACCCACCTGGTGGCGGGCATCGGCACGGGCGGCACCATCACCGGCACGGGCCGCTACCTCCGCGACATCTCCGACGGCACCGTCCGCGTGATCGGCGTGGAGCCGGTCGGCTCGATCTACTCCGGCGGACCCGCGCACGGCTACGACGTCGAAGGCGTCGGCGAGGACTTCTGGCCCGAGACGTTCGACCCGACCGTGGTCGACGCCTACGAGCGGGTCTCCGACGCCGAGTCCTTCGCCATGACCCGCCGCCTCGCCCGCGAGGAGGGGCTCCTCGTCGGCGGCTCCAGCGGCATGGCCGTGGTGGGCGCGCTGCGTGTCGCCCGCACCCTCCCCGCCGACGCCGTGATGATCGTCGTCCTGCCCGACCACGGCCGCGCCTACGTGCGGAAGATCTTCGACGACGGGTGGATGACCGATCGCGGCTACGAGGTCGAGCCCGCGGCATCCCTCCTGCCCGCCGGATTCGACCCCCGCCCCGGCGACCCCGACAACTCTGCTGCCCGCTCCGCGACCGAAGGACCCTCTGCATGACCGATCACACCTCCGGCGCCCACAGCGCCGCGCGCGGCATCGAGAGCCTCGCCGTCCACGCAGGTCAGGCCTTCGACCCGACCACCGGCGCGGTCATCCCGCCCGTGCACTTCTCGACGACCTACGCGCAGGACGGCATCGGCGGACTCCGCGGCGGCTACGAGTACGGTCGCAGCGGCAATCCGACGCGCACCGCGCTCGAGACCCAGCTCGCCGCGCTCGAGGGCGGCCGTCACGGCATCTCGTTCGCGTCGGGCCTGGCCGCAGAGGACGCACTGCTGCGCTCCGTGCTGACCCCCGGGGACGAGGTGCTGCTCGGCGACGACGTCTACGGCGGCACCTACCGGCTCATCGCCCGCGTGCTCGGACCGTGGGGCGTGAAGCTCCGCGTCGTCGACATGAGCGACCTCGGTGCGGTCGCCGCGGCGCTGGAGGAGCGCCCGGCCCGCATCCTGTGGGTGGAGACGCCGAGCAACCCGCTGCTGCGCATCACCGACATCGCGGGTCTCGCCGCCCTCGGGCACGCCGTCGGCGCGCTCGTCGTCGTCGACAACACCTTCGCCTCGCCCGCGCTGCAGCGGCCGCTCTCGCTGGGCGCCGACGTCGTCGTGCACTCGACGACGAAGTACCTGGGCGGACACTCCGACGTCGTCGGGGGAGCCCTCGTGCTCGACGACGACACGGTCGCCGAGGGGGCGCGGTTCCTTCAGTTCGCCGCCGGTGCGGTGTCGGGTCCGCTCGACGCGTGGCTGACGACGCGCGGCATCAAGACCCTGCCGCTGCGCATGCAGCGCCACAGCGAGAGCGCTCAGGCCATCGCCGAGCACCTCGAGGGCTCCGGCCGCGTCGCGCGCGTCTACTACCCGGGCCTCGCCTCGCACCCCGGGCACGAGCTGGCCGCGCGCCAGATGACCCGCTTCGGCGGCATCGTGTCGCTGGCGCTGGAGGATGCCGCCTCCGCACGTCGCTTCGCGGAGTCGACCCGCCTCTTCCAGCTGGCCGAGTCGCTCGGCGGTGTGGAGTCGCTCGTCAACTACCCCGACGCGATGACCCATGCGTCGGTCCGCGGCACCGCGCTCGCCGTGCCCGAGGAGGTCGTGCGCCTGTCGGTCGGCATCGAGAGCGTGGACGACCTGCTCGCCGACGTCGACGGAGCGCTCGCGAAGCTCTGACGCGGGCGCGCCGCCCGACGACGGCCGGAGCTGTCCGCCAGGCCCGCACGGCGACGCGAGCGGCCGGCGTTATCGCCGGGCCCGCCCCGCGCGGGGCGACGTCGCGTCAGCGTGTCGTCGCGTCAGCGTGTCGCCGAGTCAGCGCGCTCGCGCGTCAGCGTGCTTGCGCGGCGAGCTGACGCTGCCAGTCGCCGGGCACGCGGTCGCGCGGTCCGGGCACGCCCTGCGAGGCGCGGTGCTCGGTCGGCGGCGCGAGCTCGGGTCCGTCGAACATCTCCTCCGTGGCGAAGTCCCAGAACCAGTCCTCGCCCGGCTCGAAGCTCTGGATCACGCGGTGGCCCGTGGCCTTCCAGTGGGCGGTCGCATGCTTGTTGAGCGAGTCGTCGCAGCATCCGATGTGTCCGCAGTCCGCGCAGCGCCGCAGGTGCAGCCACCAGCTGCCCTGCTCCTCGCACTCCACGCAGCCGGTGCCAGAGGGCGGAACCTCGGGATGGATGAAAGTCGCGGCGTCGGACATGGGGCCTCCTCGTGTCGTCTCACCACACGATAGGGCCGCGCTCGCCGCCCGGCCACCCGCGAAGCCCGACGTCTGCACGACCCGTGGTGCCGGTGACGGCGGATGGGACACACCCCACCCACCACCCGCCCGTGCGGGACCGGAGGAGATGTGGCGATCCGGAGGGCGGGGCCGCAGCATCCGTCCCTCCCGTGCTGCACATCTCCTCCCGACCGCCCGTCCACAGCCGACCCCTCGCTCGGGCGTGCGAGAGTGAGGCGGTGACCTCTCGAACCATCGTCCTGACCGGTGCCAGCGATGGCATCGGCGCCGCCGCCGCGCGGGAGCTCTCCCGCCTGGGCCATGAGGTCGTGCTGGTGGGCCGCTCGCCCGACAAGACCGCCGCCGTCGCGCGCGAGCTCGACGCCGAGTCGCACCTCGCGGACTTCTCCGACCTCGCCTCGGTCCGGCGGCTGGCGGATGACCTGAGGCAGCGGCATCAGCGGATCGATGTGCTCGCCAACAACGCCGGCGGCATCTTCGGCAGGACGCGGGTGCTGACGACCGACGGGCACGAGCAGACGTTCCAGGTGAACTACCTCGCGCCGTTCCTGCTCACGCACCTGCTGCACGAGCCGCTCCTCGCGGCCGGCGGGACGGTGGTCAACACCTCGAGCGCGGCGAACAAGCTGTTCAGCCGCTTCGACATCGACGACCTGGATGCTGCACGCCGCTACGACCCGCGCCGCGCGTACGGCAACGCCAAGCTCGAGCAGATCCTCTTCACGAAGGAGTTCGAGCGCCGCTTCTCCGGCGTCGGCCTGTCCGCCACCGCGTTCCACCCCGGGGTCGTCGCCTCGAGCTTCTCGGGCTCGAGCGGCACGGCGATGCGGCTGATCTACACCTCGCCGCTCTTCGCGCGCTTCCTCGTGCCCGTCGAGCGCGGCGCCGACACACTCGTCTTCCTCGCCGACGGGCAGCCGGGCGTGGACTACCCGACGGGCGAGTACTTCGTCGACCGGGCGGTGAAGCGCCCGAAGCGGCAGGCCGAGGACTCCGAGCTCGCCCGACGGCTGTGGGACCGGTCCGAGGAGATGCTCGGCATCTGAGTGACGGATGCCGCGGCCCCGAGCCGCGGCGTCGATTCAAGGCGCGCGGGCTCAGACCGCCTCCGCCGCCAGCGCCGTCAGCCTCCGCTGCCGGTTCGCGAGGAACAGCGGGAACACGAAGGCGAACGCGGTGATGCCCGCGGCCACCACGTACAGCCAGCCGCGGCGCATGCCCAGCCGGCGCGCCTCGACGATGATGAAGATGCTCCCGGCGACGGCCACGACGAACAGGTCGACGGTGATCGACGAGACGGCCGGACCGCTCGAGACCAGGTCTCCGATGAAGTTCGACATCTGCACGACCGAGAGCACGTTGAAGATCCAGGTGCCGACCAAGCCGGCGACGGCGAGCACGGCGTAGCCGACGGCGAGGGGTGTCCAGTGACGGGTCATCCCCTGATCATGGCCCTGCGACGCGGCGGCCGGCTCGGCCCGGAGGTGTTTCCGCCCGTTCTACCCTGGAATCGGAGGTGCAGGAATGGCTGATCCCCGCGAGGCGGCGGCCCGCTATCGGGCCGAGCAGGAGTCCAGGGGTGCGGAGCAGGCGACGGACTCGACCGAGAAGCCGGCCGCCGCGGAATCCCGCGCATCCGCTTCCACATGGCGGGAACGCAGTGCCTACGTCGAGAACGCGATCCAGCAGGCCGTGCGCCGCGGGGACTTCGACGATCTCCCAGGTGCGGGCAAGCCGCTGGCCGGGCTCGGCGGCTCGCACGATCCCGACTGGTGGCTGAAGCGCAAGATCGAGGTGGAGGGTCTGACCGGTCTCGGTCCGCCCGCGCTCCTGCTGCGCACGGAGTACGCCGACCTCGACGCCCGCCTGGACGAGCACTCCCGCGAGACCGACGTCCGTGAGGCGCTGGAGGACTTCAACCGACGGGTGATCGAAGCGCGTCGGCAGCTGCTCGGCGGTCCGCCTGTCGTGACGCCGCTGGTGGACGTCGAGGAGCGCGTGACGGAGTGGCGGGAGAGACGGGATGCCGCGGCCCGTGCCGCCGCCGCCGCCCGGGCCGCCGAGCGCGAGGTCGGGCGGCCGTCGTGGCGGGAGCGTCGCGCGGCCCGCAGGGCGCGCCCGGCGGGATCCTGAGCCTGGATGCCCTCGTCGTCCCGGACCGCGTCGACGGCGCGCGTCAAGGGCATCCCGCATCTGCGCGACCGGAGAGAGGGTCGGATCATGGCAACGGATGAGCAGCAGCGGCCGGAGAACGACGACGACGAAGCCGTCGACCAGGTGATCGACGAGGTCCGCGACGACATCCGCCACGGCCACGTCGAGGACGACGTGAGCCACGTGCTGGACGAACGGCTCGAAGAGGCGGGCATGCACCTCCGCCCGGAGGTCGTCGAGGACCTCGCCGAGCAGATCGAGAACGACGTCTCGATCTGATCGATCCGCCCGCGCCGGATACGGTGGTCGGGTGAACGCGAAGAACCTCGGGCTGATCGCGGCCGCGTGCGCCCTGGTCGCCGTGGCCTGCTGCGTGATCGCCGCCGTCGTCGCGATGCCCGACGCGGTGCACATCGCCCTGATCGCCGTCTGCGTCCTCATGGTGGGCGTCGCCGGCGTGGCCATCGGGATCGCGCTGTCGCTGCGCGGCGCGCCCCGCCGCTGACGTCACATCGCCTCGGGCCGCTCATCATGTCCGGTCCCGCCCCCGTCCAGCACGGAATGTTCACGCTCACATCCGTTACCGGAACGTTGCATTGTGCTCCCCTGAGAAACCTTGTGAACGCTAACAGTGAGCGCTAACATCCTGATCACGGCCACGGTGGCCGACGCACCAGGAGCGCAGTGCTGCGCACCAGGACGCAACTAGGAGGTTCACGCACATGAAGAAGCTCATCTCGCTCGCAGCCGCAGGTGTCCTGCTGCTCGGGCTCGCCGGTTGTGCGGGCGGGGGAACGACTGCCGGTGGCGACGCCGCAGGCCCCAAGGCCACCGACCAGCTCGTCGTCGGCTTCGCGCAGGTCGGCGCCGAGTCCGGCTGGCGCACCGCCAACACCAAGAGCATCCAGTCCGCCTTCGAGGAGGCGAACATCGAGCTCAAGTTCTCCGACGCACAGCAGAAGCAGGAGAACCAGATCAAGGCGATCCGCTCCTACATCCAGCAGGGCGTCGACTACATCTCCTTCTCGCCCGTCGTCGAGACCGGCTGGGACGCGGTGCTCAACGAGGCCAAGGCCGCCAACATCCCGGTGATCCTGACCGACCGCGCCGTCGACAGCAAGGACGACTCGCTCTACGTCACGTTCCTCGGCTCCGACTTCGTCGAAGAGGGCAAGAAGGCCGGCGAGTGGGTCGTGAACGAGTACAAGGACGCCTCCGCGCCGGTCAACATCGTGCAGCTCGAGGGCACGACGGGTGCCGCGCCCGCGATCGACCGCGCCGAGGGCTTCGCCGACACCATCTCGTCGAACCCGAACCTCACCGTGATCGCCAGCCAGACGGGTGACTTCACCCGCGCCGGCGGCAAGCAGGTCATGGAGGCCATGCTCAAGTCCAACCCGAAGATCGACCTCGTCTACGCCCACAACGACGACATGGGACTCGGTGCCATCGAGGCGATCGAGGCCGCCGGCCTCGTCCCGGGCAAGGACATCAAGATCGTCACGGTCGACGCGGTCAAGGACGGCATGCAGGCCCTCGCCGACGGGAAGATCAACTTCATCGTCGAGTGCTCCCCGCTCCTCGGACCCCAGCTGGTCGATGTCATCACGACCCTGAACGAGGGCGGCACCGTCGAGAAGCGCATCCTGACGGACGAGACCACCTTCACCCAGGAGCAGGCCGTCACGGCCCTGCCCGACCGCCAGTACTGAACACGACGCCGCGGCCCCGACGTGCAGACGCCGGGGCCGCGGCACCCCTCTACTCTCAGAGCAGCCGATCCCGTTCGATGGAGAACCACATGACCGCGCCCAGTCGCACCGCCGCGCCCGCTCGTCCGCCGGCACCGGCAGCCCACTCCGAGCCGGTCATCGAGATGAGCGACATCTCGATCTCGTTCCCCGGGGTGAAGGCACTCGACGGGGTCTCGTTCCGCATGTTCCCCGGCGAGGTCCACTCGCTCATGGGCGAGAACGGCGCCGGGAAGTCCACGCTCATCAAGGCGCTGACGGGCGTCTACCAGATCGATTCCGGCACCGTGCTCCTCTCCGGTCAGCCCGTGTCGTTCGCGAGCACCGCCCAGGCGCAGGATGCCGGGATCAGCACCGTCTACCAGGAGGTCAACCTCCTGCCCAACCTCTCGGTCGCCGAGAACATCATGCTGGGGCGGGAGCCCCGGCGCTTCGGCTCCATCGACACGCGCGGCATGCGCCGTCGGGCCGCCGAGGTGCTGTCCAACCTCGGGCTCGATGTCGACCCGGCCTCTCTGCTCGGCTCGCACTCGCTCGCGATCCAGCAGCTGATCGCGATCGCGCGGGCGACCAACATCGACGCCAAGGTGCTCATCCTCGACGAGCCGACCTCCAGCCTCGACGCGGACGAGGTGGCGGAGCTCTTCCGCATCATCCGCTCGCTGAAGGACGACGGCGTCGCCATCCTCTTCGTCTCGCACTTCCTCGACCAGGTCTACGAGATCGCCGACCGGCTCACGGTCTTCCGCAACGGACGGTTCATCGGCGAGTACCTGACGCCCGAGCTGCTGCGCATCGACCTCGTGCAGAAGATGATCGGCAAGGAGCTGACCACCCTCGAAGAGCTCGAGCAGCGCGTGCAGGAGTCCGACGGCGACTCCGGTGACGAGACCGTCTTCCTGCGCGCCTCCGGCGTCGGCCGCCGCGGCTCGGTCGCGCCGTTCGACCTCACGATCCACGAGGGCGAGGTCATCGGCTTCGCCGGCCTGCTCGGATCGGGCCGCACCGAGCTCGCCCGCCTGCTGGGCGGCACCGACCGCTCCGACGAGGGGAAGCTCACCATCTCGGGCGTGCCGCAGCGGCTGCGGACTCCGCGCCAGGCTCTGAAGAAGCGCATCGCCTACTCGAGCGAGAACCGCCGCAGCGAAGGCATCGTCGACGAGCTGACCGTGCGCGACAACATCATCCTCGCGCTGCAGGCCGATCGCGGCTGGTTCCGGCCCATCTCGAAGAAGCGCCGCGACGAGCTCGCCGACAGCTACATCCAGGCCCTCAACATCCGCCCCGCCAACAAGGACGCCATCGTGCGCAACCTGTCCGGCGGCAACCAGCAGAAAGTGCTGCTGGCGCGGTGGCTCGCGACGGCACCGCGCCTGCTCATCCTCGACGAGCCCACGCGCGGCATCGACATCGGCGCGAAGGCGGAGATCCAGAAGCTCGTGTTCTCCCTCGCGGAGAACGGGATGTCGGTCGTCTACATCAGCGCGGAGCTCGAGGAGGTGCTGCGGCTCAGCCATCGCGTGATCGTCATGCGCGACCGGCGCAAGGTGGCCGACCTCGTCAACGACGAGCTCACGGTGGACGGGCTCCTCGCCCTCATCGCCGACGGCTCCCTCGAGATCGAGGACCCCGCCGGCGCGACCGCTCCCGCCGAACCGACCGCTCCCGCCGACACGACCGCTCCCGCCGACTCGACCGCCCGCCCGCAGGGAGATCCCGCATGAAGACCGTCCTCGCCCGCTTCGTCTCGAGCCGGATCTTCTGGCCGATCGTGATGCTCGCCGTGCTGTTCGCCATCAACGTGGTGGCGTTCCCCGGCTTCTTCAGCATCTCCTTCCGCGACGGCAACCTCTACGGCAGCCTCATCGACATCCTGCGCAACGGCGCCCCGACGCTGATCGTCGCCATCGGCATGACGGTCGTCATCGCCACCCGCGGCATCGACCTCTCGGTGGGCGCGGTCGCCGCCATCTCCGGAGCGGTGGCGTGCAGCATCCTGCTCGGCTCGCCGAACCCCGGCGACCCGGCCACCGTCATCGTCGCGATCCTCGTCGCCCTGGTGATCGGGGTCGGCTGCGGGCTGTGGAACGGCCTGCTCGTCGCGGTCATCGGCATCCAGCCGATCATCGCGACGCTGATCCTGATGACCGCGGGCCGCGGCATCGCGATGCTGCTGACCGAGGGCCAGATCCTCACCGTGACCAGCCCGCCCTTCAAGGTGCTGGGCACCGGCTTCTGGTTCGGCGTGCCCGTCGCGATCTTCATCGCGGCGTTCATCTTCATCATCGCCGCCCTGATGACCCGCCGGACGGCCCTCGGACTGCTGATCGAGTCGGTCGGCATCAACCCGGAGGCGAGCCGTCAGGCCGGCGTCCGGGCGCGGGGGGTGCTGTTCGCCGTCTACATCTTCACGGCCGTGTGCGCCGCCGTGGCCGGGCTCATCCTGACGGCCAACACGATGGCCGCCGACGCGAACAACACGGGCCTGTTCATCGAGCTCGACGCGATCCTCGCCGTCGTGATCGGCGGCACATCGCTGGCGGGCGGGCGGTACTCCCTCGCCGGCACGCTCGTCGGAGCCCTCGTGATCCAGACGCTCGTCACCACGGTCTACACCGTCGGCATCTCGCCCGTCGCGACCATGGTGTTCAAGGCGGCGGTCGTCATCATCGTCTGCCTGCTGCAGTCGCCCACCACCAACCAGGCGTTCGCCGGCTTCCGCCGTCGCCTCGCCCTCCGCTCCGGAAAGGGGGTCGCGGCAGCATGATGACCACGACCACCGCAGCGCCGCGCACGCCGCTGACCCGCACCACCGGCATCCTGAAGGACACCTTCACGAGCCCGAAGTACGGACCCGTCCTCGTCACCGCGATCCTCTTCCTCGTCGTCTTCATCGGCGGCGGGCTCCGCTATCGCGGCTTCTTCACCGGCCAGGTCTTCCTGAACCTGTTCGTCGACAACGCCTACCTGATCGTGCTCGCGGTCGGGATGACCTTCGTCATCCTCACCGGCGGCATCGACCTGTCGGTGGGGGCGGTGGTCGCCCTGTCGGGCATGATCGCGGCCAGCACTCTGCAGAGCGGGTGGTCGCCGGTCGTGGTGATCCCGCTGATCCTGGTGACCACCAGCATCCTGGGTCTTCTCGTCGGCTTGATGATCCATTACTTCCACGTGCAGCCGTTCATCGCGACACTGGCGGCGATGTTCCTCGCCCGCGGGCTCTGCTACATCATCAGTCAGAGCTCGATCTCGATCACCGACCCGGGGTTCATCGCCCTGGCCGTGACGCGGATCCCGCTCGGACCGGGCCTGTCGATCACGCCCAGCGTCATCATCGCGGTGCTCGTCGTCGTCATCGCCGTGTGGGTGCTGCACAGCACGCGCTTCGGCCGCACCGTCTACGCCATCGGCGGCGGCGAGCACAGCGGCATGCTGATGGGCCTGCCCGTCGCACGCACGAAGGTCCTCGTCTATCTCATCAGCGGACTGTGCTCCGGCATCGCCGGCATCCTCTTCACCTTCTACACGCTGTCGGGCTACCCGCTCACGGCGATCGGCACCGAGCTCGATGCGATCGCCGCGGTCGTCATCGGCGGCACCCTGCTGGCGGGCGGCTACGGCTTCGTGCTCGGATCGGTGCTCGGCGTGCTGGTGCTCGGCATCATCCAGACGATCATCACCTTCGAGGGGACGCTGTCGTCCTGGTGGACCAAGATCTTCATCGGCGCACTGCTGCTGGTCTTCATCATCCTGCAGCGCGTGCTGACCGCGCGACGACGATGACGGCCCGCGGCGCGGGGGCGAACACAGACCCTGCCGCGATAATGAGGTCGAGGGCGCGTGTCGGCGCGCCCGGGGGGAGCCGGCGCAGCACGTGAGCACGAACGGCGACCGCAGTCGGGGGACGACGATCTTCGACGTCGCCCGGCTGGCCGGCGTGTCGCATCAGACGGTCTCGCGCGTGCTGAACGACCTCCCGAACGTCCGCCCGGCGACGCGCGAGCGGGTCGAGCAGGCGATCAGGCAGCTGCGCTACGTGCCCTCCCAGGCCGCGCGCGCACTGGTGACACGCCGGTCGCGCACCATCGGCCTCGTCGCGACGGGCCTGCCCGACTACGGCCCCGCGAGCTACGTGCTCACGGTGAACGAGTCGGCGCGCGACGCGGGCTACGCCGTGATCACGACGACATTGGCGGATGCTGCGGGCCCGAGCCTGCGGTCGGCCGCGGAGCTGCTGATCCGCCAGAACGTCGAGGCGATCGTGCTGATCGCCGCCGAGCGGGTCGCGCTGGACGCCTTCGACGGCTGGGAGCTCGGCGTTCCGCTCGTGGTCGTGTCGGGGGAGCCCCGCGGGCGCGCGGTGCGCGTGGGCCTCGACCAGTACCGCGCGGCCCGCGCCGCGGTGTCGCACCTGCTCGAACTCGGGCACACCGACATCCGCCACGTCGCCGGCCCGGTCGGCTCGATCGACGGCGAGGAGCGGCTGCGCGGATGGCGCGACCGGCTGCAGGAGTCGGGACTCACCCCCACCGAGGCGCTGCGCGGCGACTGGACGCCCGCGTCGGGCTACGAGCTCGGCGCCGCGCTCGCGGAGACCGGGGCGGAGGCGGTGTTCGTCGCGAACGACCAGATGGCCCTCGGCGTGCTGCACGCGCTGCAGACGGCCGGCCGCCGGGTGCCCGAGGACGTCAGCGTGATCGGGTTCGACGACATCCCCGAGGCCGCGCACTTCTCGCCGCCGCTCACGACGGTCCGGCAGGACTTCGTCGCGATCGGACGCGATGCCATGGCCGCCGTCCTCGCGCTCCTGCAGGACGAGGAGGGCACGCGGTTGCCGGCGCCACGGGAACCGCCGCTCATCATCCGGGGGAGCACCCGCGCGGTGTGAGGCGGGTTCCGGCCGGCGCGATCGTGCGGAGGTCGGCCGGTCTCAGCGCGGGTCGCGCCAGGAGTGCTGCGGCTCGTAGCCGAGCACGCGGCGGGCCTTCGCGATCGACAGCATCGTGTCGTGCTCGCCGAGCTCACCGTGCACGGGCACCTCGGGGAACACCTCGGCCACCAGCTCCGCGTTCGGGCGCGACATCACGGTGTCGGCCGCCGCGATGATGTACGTCTCGAAGCCGAGGGGTGCGACATCCAGTGCACGGTCGATCGCCTGCGCGCCGTCACGGGCGTCGATGTAGCCCCACAGGTTCCACTTCCGCGCGAACGCGTCGGCGTCGAACGAGGGGAACTCGACGTAGTCCTCTGGCCACATCACGTTCGAGAAGCGCAGCGCCGTGATCGACAGATCCGGATGCCAGCGCACGAGCTCACGGGCCAGCTGCTCCTCCAGCGTCTTGACGATCGAGTACACCGACTCGGGCCGCGGCGGGTACTCCTCGTCGACGGGGATGTAGGGCGGCGGCACGTCGAACGGCAGGCCGAGCACGGTCTCGCTGGAGGCGTAGACGATCCGGCGGATGCCGAGCCGCACCGCCGCCCAGAAGACGTTGAACGTGCTCGTCATGTTGTTGTGGAAGGTCGCGGCATCCGTCATGAGCCCCGGCGCGGGGATCGCACCCAGGTGCACGACCGCGTCGAAGCCGACGGCGCGGTCGACGCCGGCCAGCGCATCGACGACCTGCCCGTAGTCGGTGAGGTCGAGCTGCACGAACCGCGGCCCGCGTTCCCCCGTGCGGTCGAGTCCGATGACGTCGTGCCCGGCGGCGGTGAGCTCGCGGGCGACGACGGAGCCGAGTTTGCCGGATGAGCCGGTGAGTGCGATGCGCATCCCCTCAGCCTGTCACGGGGTGCGGGTGCGCAGGCGCTCCAGTCGCCGGCGGGCGAAGTCCTGCGCGCGCGGTCCGCCGCCCAGCGTGCGGCCGGTGACGGCGAGGATGAGCCGGGTCGCGGTCACGACGGGGAAGGGCGACCGTCGCAGGCCGAGCAGACGCCGGTAGGGCTTCGGGATGCTGGCGACGGCGCCGCGGAAGAGCACCGCGTAGGCCGGGCGCATCGGACCGGTGAACGGGATGCGGCGCAGGAACCGCACCACTTCATCGACCCGCTCGTCGCGTCGGAGGGTGCCCGCCGTCAGGTAGCCGGCCATGCGGCCGCGGAGTTCCCGCTCGGTCGTGGGCGGGTGCGGGACGCCCATCAGCGTTCCCGCGGTCGCCCATTCGCGCACGTAGGCATCGGACCCGCCGGGGATCGGACCGCCCCACATCTCGTGGGCGGCCAGGAAGGAGTCGGTGAACGCGAGGTGCACCCACTCGGCGAGGTCGGCGTCCTCCGCGGAGTACGACCGCTCGGAGCCGTCCGCGGCGACGTAGGTGCCCTTGACCTTGTCGTGGAAGCGCGCGACGCGCCCGACCTCCCGGCCGGTCTGCTCGCGCGAACCGTAGGTGAGTGTGATGACCCAGCGCACCGTGCCGGTCAGACGCCCCATCGGATCGTCGCGGTAGCGCGACCAGTCGTGAACGCCGGCGAGGGCGCCGGGGTGGAGCGCCTGCATGAGCAGCGCGCGGATGCCGGCGACCAGCGTGCCCATCCCGGAGTGCACGGTCCAGACCGCGCCCTCCTCCTCGAAGTAGCCGGTGTCGTCGCCGTCGGCGAGCGCACGGATCCACGGCGGCGAGCCGCCGGCGTCGCCGGAGAGTGCGGTCAGGAGCCGTCCGCGCAGCCGCTCCTCGCGGGTGCTCACGAGAGGAGCGCGGGAGCCGGAACGGATCGGGAACGGGTCCGGTGTCGCATCCATCCAGCGTGCCACGGTGGCAGGAGGCGAGGGCCGCCGGCGCAGCTCGCAGAGCGGGTTGTCAGACAGCCGCGGCCGCGTTCCTGAGTGTTCGGTGAAAACGCCCATCCGATTCCGACCGCCCCCCGAATGAGAATCTGTGCGCATCTGGGGATGCGCTCCGCGGCGGCCCGGGGGGACCCCCGGGCTCCTCGCTCGGCGGGCGCCGCCGTGTGGAGCCGGGAACTGCACTGGGGGCAGGTCCCGGCTCCGCTCCTCCTCTCGCTCGTCTCGTCGCGCTCGTCGCGCTCGTCGCGCTCGTCGCGCTCGTCGCGCGCGGCCCTCGCCCTTCCTCGCCCTCCCCTCTTCCCGCGAAACGTCGCAACATGCCGTGCGTGGGTGGGCGGTGACGGCGTGTTGCGACGTCTCGCGGAGGAGAGGGCGGCCCTATCGGCCCGGATGAGGGTGCGTGCGCGCGCGATAACGTGTCCTCGATGAGCACGGCGGACGAACGCGGCACCCGGCGCGCGGGCATGCGGGAGGTCGCGCACCGCGCGGGCGTGTCCACGCAGACCGTCTCGCGCGTGCTGAACGGGCACCCGCACATCCGCGAGGAGACCCGCGCCCGCGTCAGCGAGGCCATCGCCGCCCTCGACTACCGGGTCAACAACGCCGCCCGCACCCTCGGCACGGCCCGCACCCGCACGCTCGGCGTGATCGCGTCCGATCCGACCCTCTACGGCCCCGCGGCCGGCATCGCCGCGCTCGAGTCGGCTGCGCGCGCGCAGGGGCGCTGGATCTCGACGGCGTACGCGAGTGCGGAGGATGCCGCATCCGTCGCCGCCGCTCTCGCCCATGTGCACGCGCAGGGCGTCGACGGCATCATCCTCGTCGGAGCCCACGGCAGGACCCTCGAGGTGCTCGCCGATGCCACCGGCGGACTCCCCTTCGCCACGCTGCACGGCGGGCCGGGCGCACGCCGACAGGCCGACGGCGCCGCCGCGGTCGTCGCGCACCTGCACGACCTCGGCCATCGCCGCATCGCGCGTCTCGGCGGACCCGCCGACTGGCTCGACGAGAGCGCGCGCGCGGACGGTCACGCCGCCGCGCTCGCCGCGCTCGGCCTCGACCCGGGCCCGGTGTGGTCGGGGGACTGGTCCGCCCGCACCGGGTCGGACCTCGCTCCGGCCGTCGCGGAGGCGGTGCGCGCGCCGGGCGGACCGACGGCGATCGTCGTCGCCAACGACCAGATGGCACTCGGACTCATCGCGGGCCTCACCGCCGCGGGCGTCCGGGTTCCCGACGAGGTGAGCGTCGTCGGCTTCGACGACAACCCCGACGCCGCGTTCTACCGCCCCGCGCTCACCACGGTGCGCCTCGACGTGGACGGCGAGGCGCGCGCCTGCATCGCGGCGGTGCTGCGCGACCGCGAAGCGCCCACCGACCAGGAACCCCCGGACGACGAGGCCGCGGTCCCCGACGAGGCCCGCCTCATCGTCCGCGCCTCCAGCGCCCCGCCCGCCCGCTGAACGCCGCCCGGCGATCACGCCACTGGTCAAGCGCGATTGTTACCGGTAACATGACTCCGGATGCCGCGGCATCCGCTCGACACGAGGAAGTGACCCGCATGACCGCCACCCCTGCCGACCTGACCGACCCCGCCCTCGCGGAGGCGATCGACCGCACCCGGGCGGACGTCGCCCGCCTGCACGCGGAGCTCGTCCGCTACGGCCTCGTGATCTGGACCGGAGGCAACATCTCGGGCCGCGTCCCGGGCGCCGACCTCTTCGTCATCAAGCCGTCAGGGGTGTCGTACGACGACCTGACCCCCGAGAACATGATCCTCTGCGACCTCGACGGCGTCGCCATGCCCGGGGCTCCCGGCAGCGAGCGCAGCCCGTCGAGCGACACCGCCGCGCATGCCTACGTCTACCGCCACATGCCCGACGTGGGTGGTGTCGTGCACACGCACTCGACCTATGCGGTCGCCTGGGCCGCACGCGGCGAGGAGATCCCCTGCGTCATCACGGGCATGGCCGACGAGTTCGGCGGGCCCATCCCGATCGGCCCGTTCGCCGTCATCGGCGACGACTCCATCGGCCGCGGCATCGTCGAGACCCTCCGCGGTCACCGCTCCCGCGCCGTGCTGATGCAGAACCACGGTCCGTTCACGATCGGCGTCAGCGCGAAGGACGCCGTCAAGGCCGCTGTCATGTGCGAGGACGCGGCACGCACGGTGCACATCGCCCGCGAGGCGGGGCCGCTCATCCCGATCCCGCAGGACCGGATCGACGCGCTCTTCAGCCGCTACCAGAACGTCTACGGACAGAACACGGACGACCGCCGATGAGCGTCGACGCGGCGACCGTCATCGCCGACGGACGTGCGGTGCTCGGCATCGAGCTCGGCTCGACGCGCATCAAGGCGTGCCTCATCGGACCGGATGCCGCGGTGCTGGCCACCGGATCACACGAGTGGGAGAACCGCTTCGTCGACCGCCGGTGGACGTACGGTCTCGACGAGGTCTGGAGCGGTCTGCAGGCCGCCTACACCGACCTCGTCTCCGATGCGTCCGGGCGGCATGACGCTGCGCTCGCCTCGGTGTCGGCCATCGGCGTCTCCGCGATGATGCACGGCTACCTCGCATTCGACGCCGACGGTGAGCTGCTCGTGCCGTTCCGCACCTGGCGGAACACGAGCACGGGTCCGGCGGCGGAGGCCCTCACGACGTCGTTCGGCGTGAACATCCCGCTGCGCTGGTCGATCGCGCACCTCTACCAGGCCGTCCTCGACGGCGAGGAGCATGTGCCGGCGATCGCCTCCGTCACCACGCTGGCCGGGTACGTCCACGAGAAGCTCACCGGACGCCGCGTCCTCGGCGTCGGCGACGCCTCGGGCATGTTCCCCATCGACCCGTCCACCCGCGACTACGACGCCGACCTTCTCGGCCGCTTCGACGCGCTGGCGGCCGACACGGCGCTGCCGGGCCCGGTCCGCAGTCTCCTTCCCGACGTCCTCGTCGCCGGCGAGAGCGCAGGCGGGCTCACCGAGGCCGGCGCGCGCCTGCTCGACCCGTCCGGGGCCCTGCGCCCGGGCGCCGTCGCCGCTCCGCCCGAGGGCGACGCCGGCACCGGCATGGTCGCGACGCGCGCCGTCGTTCCGCGCACCGGCAACGTCTCGGCCGGCACGAGCATCTTCGCGATGGTCGTGCTCGAGCGTCCGCTCGCGGGTCTCCACCACGAGCTCGACGTCGTCACGACTCCGGCCGGCGACCCGGTCGCCATGGTGCACTGCAACAACGGCGCCAGCGAGCTCGCCGCCTGGGTGGGGCTCTTCCGCCGATTCGCGGATGCCGCGGGTCGGCCCGTCGACGCCGACACCGCGTTCGACGTCCTCCTGCGCGAGGCGCTCGAGGGCGATGCGGACGCGGGAGGCCTGCTCGCCTACAACCACCTCGCGGGGGAGCCGATCGCCGGGCTCAGCGAGGGACGCCCGCTGCTGGTGCGCTCGCCCGACAGCCCGTTCACCCTGGCCAACGTCATCCGCGCGCAGCTCTACGGCGTGTACGGCACGCTCGCGCTCGGCATGCGCGTGCTGGCCGAGGAGGACGTCGCGCTGGACCGGATGTATGCGCACGGCGGCATGTTCCGCACGGCGGGTGTCGCGCAGCGTTTCCTCGCGGCCGCCCTCGACGCTCCCGTCGCGGTGGCCGGCACCGCCTCCGAGGGCGGAGCGTGGGGAATGGCCGTGCTCGCAGCCTTCGCCGCGCATCGGGCAGCCGCGCACACGAGTGCCGCGCCCGCAGCGGGAGCCGCAGCATCCGGAGCAGATCTCGACGACTACCTGCTCGAGTCCGTCTTCGCCTCGACCACCTTCGACACCGCCGACCCCGAGCCCGCGGACGTCGCGGGCTTCGCCGCCTGGCTCGATCGGTACCGGGCGGGGCTCGCGGTCGAGTCCGCCGCCGTCGACGCCCTCTGACCCGCCTCACCCCCTGGAGAACCGCATGACCCGCACGCCCCTGTCCACGTCCCTCGACGGCTACGAGATCTGGTTCGTCACCGGCAGCCAGAACCTGTACGGCGAGGAGACCCTCCGCCAGGTGGCCGAGCAGTCCCAGGCGGTCGCCGACGGCCTCGGCGGTCTGCCGGTGAAGGTCGTCTGGAAGCCGGTGCTCAAAGACTCCGACAGCATCCGCCGCATGGCGCTCGAGATCAACAGCCGCGACGACGTCATCGGCGTGATCGCGTGGATGCACACGTTCAGCCCCGCCAAGATGTGGATCTCAGGTCTCGACGCGCTTCAGAAGCCGCTCCTGCACCTGCACACGCAGGCGAACGTCGAGCTGCCGTGGGCCGACATCGACTTCGACTTCATGAACCTGAACCAGGCCGCGCACGGCGACCGCGAGTTCGGCTACATCCAGACGCGCCTCGGCGTCGCGCGCAAGACCGTGGTCGGCCACGTGTCGAATCCCGTCGTGCGTCAGCAGGTCGAGGACTGGCAGCGCGCGGCGGCCGGCTGGACCGCCGCGCGCACCCTGAAGCTCGCCCGGTTCGGCGACAACATGCGCTACGTCGCCGTCACCGAGGGCGACAAGACCGAGGCCGAGCTCCGCTTCGGCGTGCAGGTCAACACGTGGGGCGTGAACGAGCTCGCGGAGGCGGTGGCCGCGGCATCCGAGTCCGACATCGACGCGCTGGTCGCGGTCTACCTCGACGAGTACGACGTGGCCCCCGAGCTGCTCCCTGGTGCCGAGCGCCACGGGTCGCTCCGCGACGGCGCCGCGATCGAGATCGGACTGCGGTCGTTCCTCGAGGAGGGCGGCTTCGGCGCGTTCACCACGAGCTTCGAAGACCTCGGCGCGCTCACCCAGCTGCCCGGCCTGGCCGTGCAGCGACTGATGGCCGACGGCTACGGCTTCGGCGCGGAGGGCGACTGGAAGACGGCCATCCTCGTGCGCGTCGCCAACGTCATGGGCGCGGGTCTTCCCGGCGGCGCGAGCCTGATGGAGGACTACACCTACGACCTCGTGCCCGGATCCGAGCGGATCCTCGGCGCGCACATGCTCGAGGTGTCGCCGACGCTGTCGAGCTCCCGGGCGCGCCTCGAGGTGCACCCGCTCGGCATCGGCGGCAAGGCCGACCCGGTGCGCCTGGTGTTCACGGCCGACCCCGGCCCGGCGCTGGTCGTCGCGATGAGCGACATGCGCGACCGCTTCCGCCTCGTCGCGAACGTCGTCGAGAACGTCGAGGCGCCGGATCTGCCGAAGCTCCCCGTCGGCCGCGCCATCTGGAAGCCGCAGCCCGATTTCGCCACCAGCGCCGCCTGCTGGCTCACCGCCGGAGCCGCGCACCACACCGTGATGACGACCACCGTCGGCATCGAGGTGTTCCGCGACTTCGCCGAGATCTCGCGCACGGAGCTCGTCGTCATCGACGAGGACACCACCGTCCGCGGCTTCCAGCAGGAGCTGCGCTGGAACCAGGCGTACTACCGTCTCGCACAGGGCCTCTGAGCCCCGAAGCCCGAACGTCACCGTCGGTGACGCGACACCCAGGAGCGCCACGATGGCCCGTACCCCCCTTTCCGGCATCCAGCACTCGCTCCGCGCGGGCGGCTACGAGGCGGTCGTCGCCGGCGTGGGCGCCTCCCTGCGCTCGCTGACGTACGCCGGACGCGACCTCGTCGTGCCTTTCGAGGCCGACGAGGTGCGCCCGGGGTTCCGCGGAGCGACGCTCGCGCCGTGGCCCAACCGCGTCGTGGACGGGCTGTACACCGTCGACGGTGTCGAGCGTCAGCTGGCTCTGACCGAACCCGACCGCGGGCACGCCCTCCACGGGCTCGCCGCGTGGCTCGAGTTCGACGCGATCGACAAGAGTCCGAGCCACGTGACGCTGGCCGCGGTCATCGAGCCGCAGACCTCCTTCCCGTGGCGCCTGGTCGTCGAGACGACGTACGCGCTGACCGCCGAGGGGCTCGCGCAGTCCGTCCGCGCGCGCAATGACACGGACGAGCCGGCGCCCTGGGGCACCGGGCCGCACCCCTACCTCGTCGCCGGCGAGGGATCGGTGGACGACTGGATGCTGCGGCTCCCGGCATCGCGCGTGCTCGAGGTGACACCTGACCGCCTGGCTCCGACCGAGCTCGTCGGCGTGGAGACGGACGCCGCACGCTTCGACTTCCGCGAGGAGCGGCGGATCGGCGCGGTGGAGATCGACCACGCCTACGCCGGACTGTCGCGCGCAGACGGCGTCGCCACCGTGACCCTCACCGCGGACGACGGCCGCGGCGTGGCCATGAGCTGGGGCGCGGTGTGCCCCTGGGTGCAGATCCACACGGCGGACCTGCCGGCCGGACCGGGCACTCCCGGGCATCGTGCCGGTCTCGCCGTCGAGCCGATGACGTGCGCGCCCGATGCGTACAACGCCGACCGCTACGACTTCGACGCCGGCCTGATCACCATCGCGCCGGGGGAGTGGTCACCCACGGCCGAGTGGATCGTCCACGCGATCGACTGATCACGCGGGGGCGGTCGGAACCGACGCGTCAGTGGCCTTCGTGCGTGATGACCGGCAGCGTGCCGTCGTCGCGCAGCAGATAGCCGTCCTGCGTGGCGCCCAGCGCAGGGGTGACCAGGGCCGAGAGCACGGCGGCGGCCAGAAGCATACCGATGACACCGCGGCCGCTTCCCGCATCACGGGGACGGATGCCGCGGCGCACGGCCGCGGCGCAGAAGGCACCCACGACGATCAGCAGAACGGTGCCGATCGCGACGGCGAACACACTCGCGCGCGCCGGCGCGAGGACGAGGAGAGCGAAGAGCGCCAGGACGCCGGCGAGCACACCCGCCAGTGCCGTGCGGGGCGCGACCAGGCGGGAGAGTGCGAGGCCGGCGCACCCCCACGCGAACGCCGCCGCGCCGAGAAGGGCGACGACGATGCCGACGATGCGGGCCGCGGTGCTGGAATCGGCCGAGACGATGGCTCCGGCGCCGAGGGCGAGCTGCACGAGCCCCGCGCCCCAGGCCGCAGCCGACGGCCAGGAACCCGTGAAGCGCGCAGGCCGTACGGCCACCCCGACCTCGGTCGGGGCGGCCGTACGGATGTGCTGCTGCAGGGTCATGAGGTGATCAGACCGTGGCTGCGCGGACGTCCTTGTCGGCCGACAGGCCGACGCCGAGGAGCACGACCGCGCTGGCGAGGTGCAGGAAGTGGTCGGGCACGTTCAGCGCGAGGATGTTGAGCGCGTTGTCCGGCGAGCCGATGAAGAAGCCCACGATGCCCAGGAGCAGGTAGACGGCTCCGACGGTGATGTTGACGCCCTTCGCCGCGCGGGCGTTGGACAGGCCGGCGATCAGCAGCGCCGCACCGATGAGGAGGTGGGCGATGTTGTGGAGCGGGTTGACCTCGAAGATGCCGAGCAGCAGGCCTCCCTGGGTGGCGATGAAGCCGACACCCCCGGTGAAGGCGAAGCCGAGCAGACCGACGAGCACGTAGACCGCGCCGAAGATGACTGCCACGAGGCGATTGGGTGACTGACGCATGAGCGACCTCCTTGTTCGTGCGGCTGCGCCGCGTTCATCTGTTAGTTCGTTCAGCAGCGGATATCGGATGTGAATCCTTTCCGAGCCGGGAGGCGCGGTGCTGCAACCACACACGCTAGGGCCCGCTTTCCGCCTCTGACCCGGGGGTTGCCCCTTCGCCGCCCGCACTGGTATCCCGCGCTGGCGGAGGCTGCGGCATCCGTGTCACACTCGCGGCATGCGCTTCGAGACGACCATGCTGCAGATGGGCAACAACACCGGGATCGAGGTGCCGCCGGAGGTGCTCGAGGCCCTCGGCGGCGGCAGGCGACCGGCGGTAGACGTCACGGTGAACGGCTTCGCCTACAAGAGCACGGTCGGGGCGATGGCGGGGAAGTCCCTGATCCCGTTCAGCTCCGACAAGCGGGCCGCGAGCGGCATCTCCGGCGGCGACGCGATCGTGGTGGAGGTGGAGCTCGACACGGCACCGCGCACCGTCGACGTGCCCGAGGATCTCGCGGCGGCGCTCGCGGCCGCCGGACGCAGGGAGGAATTCGACGCCCTCTCGCCGAGCCGGCGCAAAGCGCACGTCACGGGCGTCGAGGGCGCGAAGACCGCGGACACCCGCGCTCGCCGGATCGAGTCCATCGTCTCCACGCTCGCGGTCTGACACCGGCTGCTCGCCGAGCGGGTCGCCCTCCTGGCCGATCGTGACGGGCGCGGGCGCGCGATAGCCTGGGGCAGGGGAGAGGAGCACCGGTGGGCAAGACCTCGGAGGCTGTGGAGGAGGGCGTGTCCATCGCCTCATCCGCCGCGCGTCTGGCCGTGCGCAACCACATCCTCGTGCAGACCATCTCCCGCGGTGAACCGTTCGTCGTCGAGGACATCGCCGGATACGCGCGTGAGATGCTCGAGAACCTCGCGCAGGAGCAGGACACCGCCGCATCCCTCGCGAAGAAGCAGCGCAAGAAGGCCTGGGGACGCTTCTCCGATCCCGATGGCACGCACGACTACCGGGATCGCGACACGCGCAACCTGCGGAAGCGGCAGCGGCAGTACGCCCGCGTGGCCGCGCGGCTGCGAGAGGTGGCTGCGGATGGCGACGCTGTGCGCGAGCTCGTCGAAGAAGCTCGCGATGCGGCGTGGGGTGACGTCGAGGCGAACCTGCAGCGCCGCCTGCGGGTCGAGGGGATGACGGCGGATTCGTATCCCGACTACGCGCAGCTGCGCTCGGCTCGGATGCAGGCCCTCCGCCTCGTCGACCTGCCTCGGCTGGCCGCGCACCAGCGTCACATCGGCGCGTCGGACGCGGACGTCGAGGCCGAGGCGCCCGATGCCGAGGCCGCGCAGCGCTGACGGTCCGTGTCGCCGATTCGCGACCTCGGCGGAGCTGGGGTAAGCTGAACAACGGCCCGCGCGCCGTTTCGCGCGTGGGTTTGCGCCCGTAGCTCAATGGATAGAGCATCTGACTACGGATCAGAAGGTTGGGAGTTCGAGTCTCTTCGGGCGCACACTGTGTTGAGACAGTGACCGACAGAAGCCCCGGGAAACCGGGGCTTCTGTCATTTCCGGATGCTGGTCGGATGTCCCGCCCGCCGGGATCAGCGCTGAACGCGCATCCCCCTGGCGCCGATCATGTACGGCAGCCCCCGCCCGATGGCGGAGAACGTGCTGCTCAGACGGGTCGCGAGAGTCGGGCGGCCGGGGTCGGAGCCCTGGTCGAGCTCGCCGACGTCGACGATGTGCGTCAGCACCTGTCCGATCCCCTCGACCTCCTGCGTGAGCTCCTGCACGCCTTCCGGGCGGGAGCCGGCGACCTCGGAATAGAGGTCGTCGGTGATCAGGACGTACTCCGGGATCGTCACGTCGTTCTTCAGCAGACGGTGCGCCAGGATCACGTCGATGCCGACCAGCTTCGAGCGGCCGCGGATGCTCTGGGTCGCCACGTCACCCACGTGCGCGACGAATTTCAAGGTGAGTGCGCGGGCCTGCCGGCATCCCCCGCACGGGCAGAGGTTGGCCACGACGTACTCGCGCTCGCGATGGAAGGCGCGGTGCATCTGCGCGGCCGCCTGGAGAACCTCCGCCAGCACGGCGTCGGCATCCCGGTCGCCTGCGCGGCGCGACAGGAAGGCGGCGTCGCCCTCGATCTCGACGAGGTCGAATCCACGGGCCGCATCGATCACGCTGTCGAGCATCCGGGCGGTGTTGACCTCGGCGTGCGCGAGGGTCATGCGGTGGCTCCCCATGTACTCGGTGTAGCCGCCGATGTCGGCGATGAGGAGGGTCGTCCGGGATGTCGTCATGAGGCGCTCCGTTGCGAAGAAGTGGGTGCGGGCCGAGTCATGCGGTCGAGTCCGGCGGAGTGTGCGCCGGCACCCCGGGCGGCGAGAAGCGCCCGAGCTGTCCGTCGACGCCGTCCTGCGCGGCGCGCGCGCTCGGGGCGTAGCCCATGACGACAGCGCCGAACGTCTCGGGCTCCAGCGCGCGCAGGATCAGGTCGGTGTGCGCCACGACGCCGGCGGTGCGGGGCGTCCGCCGGAGCAGCGCGATCTCGCCGAAACCGTCACCCGCGCCGAGCCGAGCGACCACGCGCCCGTCGCCGACGACGTCCGCCTGCCCGGATTCGATCACGTAGTAGCGATCGCCGATGTCGCCCTGGGCGAAGACCTTCCGGCCGGCGGGCACCTCGACGGGCTCGAGCCCTCGCGCGAGCTGTTCGATCGACGGCAGGGGGAGAGGCCGGAACATCGGCACCCTCTGCAGCAGGTCCACGTCGGCATCGATCGCGTCGACCGTGCTGTCGAGCCGACGCAGCCGCCACCACGCGGCGGTCGCGAGCACCGGACAGAGGAGCCCGACCGCGATCAGCGCCGGTGCGAGACCGATCCAGGCGATCAGCGCCGATGCCAGAACCGATCCGACGCCGATCGATACGGCGACCAGGCTCTCCAGCACGCCGAAGACACGGGCCATCACCGCGTCGGGCGCCAGGCGGCCGATGAGGGTGAACCCGGCGAGATCGATCAAGGCGTTGCCCACGCCGACCAACGACAGGAGCAGCAGCGCCGCGGCCTGCTGAGGGAACACGCCCATCAGGGCGATCGGCAGGCCCCACAGGGCGACGCCGACGGCGAACCACGCTCCGAGGCGCCCGGTGCCGACCAGCAGGGATGCCGACAGCGACCCGATGACCGCGCCGACGCCGACGGCCGCCATCAGCGTGCCCGCTCCGGCTTCCCCCATGGCCAGCAGCTCGATCGCGACGACCACCGAGAACACCGTGAGGGCCCCGCGGGTGATCGACTGCGCGGCGGCCAGCAGCAGGATGAGCGCGAGGTCGCGGTCGCCCGCGACGGCACGGATGCCCTCGACGGCCTCCCTCACCAGCTGCGGTCGAGCGGCGGCGGAGCGCGCCGGTGCCTCGTAGCGGACCCGGGACAGCAGCAGCGCCGCCCAGAACGACGCGGCTGCCGCGACGGCGAAGACGACGGAGACATCCGTGAAGGCGAGCAGCACCGCCGCCAGCAGCGGCCCGACCAGCGTCGCGACCGAGTCCAGGAAGCCGCGGACGACGTTCGCGCTGGCGAGCTCGTGGCCGGTGCGGCACAGTGTCGGCAGCAGCGCCGAATGCGCGGGCCGGAAGAGGGTCGCCGCGATCGTGGAGAGCACGGCGAGTGCATAGACGACGAACACCGGGCCCGAAAGGGCCACCACCACGGCGGCCACCGCGGTGGCCAGCCCTCGAAGCAGTGAGACGACGACGAGCACCCGTTCCCGTCTTCCTCGATCGGCGAAGGGCGAGAGAAGCGGGGCGAGGATGGCGGAGGGAACCATCCGCAGCAGGCCCACCAGGCCGAGCGCGAGAGCGCCGCCGGCGTTGTAGGCGACGATGCCGAGCGCGACCGTGAAGGCCCATTCCGCGGTCCAGGCTCCGAGGAAGCCGAGCTGTGCCCGCCGCAGGTTCGGGTTGCGCCCATTGCTCGCGAACGCGCCCGCGGCTGCGCGCAGACGGTCGCCGGTCCCCAGACGCATGGGCCGACTCTAGGTGCGAGGCGCGGGGTGGACCAGGGACCCAGGTCGCCTTCGGCAGGGGACTGCCCCTCTTTCCCTCCCCGCAAGCCTTGTCGAGAGCCCGGCTCGCGGGCGACGCGGGCGTGTCGTCCGGCGACCCATTGCCACGGGAACACGCGTGTCTCAGATAGATTCTCTGAAGCGGATGCCGCCCGAAACGGCTCTCCTCACGCGCCTCACCGCCCAGAGGCTTCCGCACCCAACGGCCCAGATCCCGCCGGTCACGAACACGACTCCAGGGGGATCTGGCATGGATGATCCGGTGCCCGCCTCGTCGCGCCCGCGATCGTCGCGGGATCGAAGGCTCAGCGTGGCGCTGGTCACTCTCGCCGACACCCTCACGTCCGACTACAGTCTCATCGACCTGCTCGAGACGCTCGTCGCCAAGAGCATCGAGCTGCTCGGCACCGACGAGGGCGGTCTCCTGATCGCCGACCCGTCCACGTCGCAGCTGCGCTCGGTCGTGTCCACCCACGGGGGACCGCGCCGTCTGGAGGCCGAGCAGCTCGCCACCCGCCGCGGTCCCTCGATCACGAGCTTCGAGATCGGCGAGCCGGTGTCGATCGACGACATCGAGACGGACGCCGAGCAGTGGCCGGACTTCCGCGACAGCGCCCGCAGGGAGGGCTTCCGCTCGCTGCACTCGTTCCCCCTTCGACTGCGCGGCACCGTCATCGGGGTGATGAACCTCTTCGGGCGGACGCCGCGGACCTTCGACGCGCAGGACGTCGCCGCGGGGCAGGCGCTGACCGATGTGGCCACGATCAGCATCCTGCAGCAGCGCACGCTCGAAGACAGTGTCCGGCTCACTCAGCAGCTGCAGCACGCCCTCGACAGCCGCGTCGTCATCGAACAGGCGAAGGGCGTCATCGCCCATTCGGAGAAGATCAGCCTCGACGAGGCGTTCCAGGTCCTCCGGTCGCGTGCCCGGAACAGCAGGCGACCCCTCGGCGAGATCGCGGCGGAGGTCATTCACCGGTCTCTGAACGGGCGCCGGGACCGGAGCTGACGGATGCGGGCGAGGGCCGCCCTCAGGAGTCGAAGCCGACGCCGAACAGACCGGCGAGCTTGAGCAGGGGGCCGTCCTTGCCGCCGTTCGCGTCGGACGCCGCGACCGCGTGCCGCATGGTCTGGATGAGCGGGTAGGCGAACGGCTCCGGCGGGATGGGGACGGGCAGGCGTCGCGCCATCTTGAGGCGGGTGCGCGGGGTGTCGGCGCCGGCGAGGAGGTCGAGCATGGTCTCCGCGCCGAAGCGCGTGGCGGCGACCCCGAGGCCGGTGTACCCGGCGCTGTACGCGACCCTCCCGCCCTTCGCCACGCCGTGGAACGCGACCAGCTGCGTCGACATGTCGATCGCGCCGCCCCAGGCGTGCGTGAACCGGATGCCGCTCAGCTGCGGGAAGGTGAGGAGGAAGTGGTCCGCGAGGCGGCGGAACGTCTCGGGACGCTGGTCCTGTGAGCGGCGCACCCGGCCTCCCCGGTGGTACACGGCGTCGTAGCCGCCGAACAGGATCCGGTCATCGGCGGTCTTGCGGTAGTAGTGGAACTCGCGCGAGGAGTCGGTGATGCCGTAGCGGCCGGTCCATCCGATGCTCTCCAGCTGCTCGGCGCTCAGCGGCTCGGTCATGAGCACGTAGTCGTAGACGGGCACCGTGAACAGGCGACGCGAGGGCAGCAGCGACGGGAACACGTTCGTCGCGAGGGCGACCCGTGCCGCGCGGACCTCGCCGTCCGGGGTCGTGATGACGACGCCCTCGGCGGTCGTCTTCAGACCGATCGCGGGCGAGTGCTCATGGATCTCCACGCCCAGACCCTCCGCCGCCTCGGCCAGACCCCAGGCGAGTTTGGCGGGGTGGACGTACGCGGCTCCGGAGGCGGCGAAGAGCCCCGCGCGGAACAGCGGCGACGACGCCTTCGTCGCGAGCGCATCACCGGTGAGGTACTCCGCGTGCCCGTGGCCGGAGTCGGCCGCGGCCGCCTCTTCCAGCCAGCCGAGCTGGTGCGGCTCGGTGGCGACGGTCAGGATGCCGGTCTCCTCCCATTCCGCGTCGATGCCGTAGCGGGTGAGCGTCGCATCGAGCGCCTCGAAGTTCTCGGTCTCGAGCGCGGTGATCTCGGCGATCTCGTCGGCGAAGTGCAGTTCGCCGTTCTCGGGGCCGTGGGTGAGGCTCGGCTCCACGAACCCGCCGTTGCGACCGCTCGCCGACCACGCGATGCGCTGGCCCTCCAGAAGGATGACCCGGCGCTGCGGGTCGCGCTCCTTGGCGATCAGTGCGGTCCACAGACCGCAGTAGCCGCCGCCGACCACGACCAGATCGGTCTCGCGATCGCCGCGCAGCGCCGGCCGGGGCGCGGGCCGAGAGGGGTCGTCGAGCCAGAAGGGCCGGGGGGCGGCATCCGACAGCGCAGCATCCACGATCGCCCGCGGGGTGCGCAGGTCGTGGCCGTAGGCGGTGGGGACGGTCATGCGTGCTCCTCGGGATCGACGGGGTACGGCTCACGGTACGCGGTCATGACGGCGCATCGCCCGGGGCACCGAGGATGTAGACCTTGCGGAGGCGGTCGGGCACGACCCACCGCGTCGTCATGCCGGCCGTCAGCCGGCACACGACACCGGGGGAGAGCTCGATGTGCTGCTCCCCACCGTCCGTCTCGAGCGTGAGCGTTCCCCGTCCGTCGATCACGACGAACACCTCGTCGGACTCGATGTCGCGCGCGGTGCCCGCCGTCAGCTCCCAGATGCCGACCTCCGCACCGGCCACCGTCGCCAGCTCCAGGAGGCCGGTCCGCGGGCCGCCATCGACGACCTGGGCCGCGGGCACGACGTCGTAGGCGAGGGCGGCCGTGAGCGCATCGATGGGCGCGAACGGCTCGAGGTCGCTCATGCGAGGGGGTCGATCGAGACGAGGACCTCTTCGATCGCGTCGAGACCGCGACCGGCCTCGTCATCCGTGATGACCGCGGGTGGCACGACGTGCAGCCGGTTGTCGGCGAAGAATCCCAGAACCCCGCGCTCGAGCAGCGCCGACTTCGCCGCGGCGACGACGGCAGGCGACACAGCCTCTCGGGTCTCCCGGTCGGCCACCAGCTCCACAGCCCAGAAGACCCCGAGCCCCCGGACCTCCCCGATGACGGGCGCGACGGCGCTCATGGCCGTCAGTCGCGGACCGAGGACGTCACCGCCGATGCGGCGGGCGTTTTCGACGACACCGTCCTCCGCCATGGCTTGGATGGTCGCGACCGCGCTGGCGGCGGCGAGCGGGTGGCCGGAGTAGGTCAGCCCGCCGGGGAAGATCCGGTCGTCGAAGGCGCGGGCGATCTCCTCGGAGATGACGACCCCGCCGAGGGGCACGTAGCCGGAGTTCACGCCCTTCGCGAAGGTGATCAGGTCGGGCCGGACGTCGAACGCGTCGAACGCGAACCACTCTCCCGAGCGGGCGAACCCGGCCATCACCTCGTCGAGGATCAGCACGATGCCGTAGCGGTCGGCGATCCGGCGGACGCCCGGGAGGTAGCCGGGCGGGGGGACGAGCACCCCTGCGGTACCGGGGATGGTCTCGAGCAGGACGGCGGCGATGGTGTCCGGACCTTCTGCCTGGATGGTGCGCTCCAGATGGCGCAGCGCCCGTTCCGCCTCCTCCTCGGGCGTCGCCGCCCAGAACTCGGTGCGGTAGAGGTAGGGCCCGAACACATGGACATGCCCGCGGGAGTACTCGTTCGGCATGCGGCGCCAGTCGCCCGTCGCACTGATCGCGGTGCCCGTGTTGCCGTGGTACGAGCGGTAGTGCGACACGACCTTCTCGCGACCGGTCGTCAGGCGCGCGAGGCGGATGGCGTTCTCGTTCGCGTCGGCGCCGCCGTTGGTGAAGAAGACCTTCGAGAAGCCCTCGGGAGCGCGTTCGAGGATGAGTTCGGCGGCGTGGGCGCGGGTCTCGTTCGCGTGCGCCGGAGCGATCGTGGACAAGGTCGCCGCCTGTCGCTGGATCGCTTCGACGACTCGGGGATGCTGGTGGCCGATGTTCACGTTCACGAGCTGGCTCGACAGATCGAGGTAGGACCGACCGTCGGCATCCCACACCGTCGTCCCGTCGCCGCCGACGATCGGCAGACCGCCGAAGGAGCCCTGCGCCGACCAGGAGTGGAAGACGCTGCGGCGGTCGCGGTCGATGACGGCCGCGTTGGTCGCGGCGGTGATCGTGGAATCGGTCATGACTGGGATTCTCGTACGATGTGTGGAGCCGATGACTGGACAGACTGTCGACGGGAAGCATCGGCGATCGACGATATGGCGGACCAGGAATGCCGACGACGCTCAGATCCCTTCTCGAGGTCGATGCCTTCGACCTCCGACCGGCCGTGCCCCTCGACGAGACGATGCTCGATCGGACAATCGCCTGGGCGCACAGCTCGGATCTCGCCGATCCGACCCCCTGGCTCGAACCGGGGCAACTGCTGCTGACCGACGGAGCGCAATTCATCGGAGGCCGGGACACGGCGGAGGCCGCAGCATACGTGCGTCGGCTGGTGGACCTGGGTGCCGCGGGCCTCGGATTCGCCGTCGACGTCATCCATGCGGCGGTGCCGCCGGACGTGGTCGAGGCATGCACGCAGCAGGGGCTGCCGCTGCTCGTCGTGCCCCGCGCAACCCCGTTCCTCGGCATCATCCGGCACATCGCGGATGTCGCTGCGGCTGACCGCAGCGCCCGGCTGTCGTGGTCCCTCGAATCGCAGAAGGCCGTCGCGCGCGCTGCCGTGCGTGACAACGGTCTGCGTGAGATCCTCCGCACCCTGTCTCAGCGGCTCGAGACATGGGTCGCGCTCTACGGCGCGACGGGCGAACCGGTGCGCATCCCCGGCCTGACCTCCGTGCCCGGTGGGCGGTCCGCAACCGTCGACAGGGAGGTGCGGCGGCTTCTGGACCGCGGCCTGCCGGCGAGTCTCCGCACTCTCGAGGAGCCCCTGGCGACGCTGCAGACGATCGGCCAGGCGAGTCGCCTGCGCGGTGTCCTCGCCGTCGGCAGCGCTACGCGGCTCGGGGCCGCGGAAAGTGATCTGGTGGAGGCGGTCATCGCTCTGGCGAGCATCGCCCTCGAGCAGCAGCGGGCACTCGGTCATGCGCGCCGCCGCATCCGGAGTGGCGTGCTCGAGCTGGCCCTCGCGGATCGGACCGCCGAAGCCCGCCGCGCGGCGAAGGCGCTCGGAGCAGCTCTCCCGGAGACGCCGTTCCTCGTCGGCATGGTGCGTGACGTGCACGCCGCCCCGTCCCTGTTGGAGGAGTTCGAGGTGCAGAGCGGCACGAGAGGCCGTGCGGCTTTCTTCGCCGAGCGGGGGGACGAGGTCGTCCTGCTGATGTCACCGGCCTCCGTGCCGACGACGACGGCGACCCTGAAGCGTCACGGCCTGACGCTGGGCGTGTCCACTCCGGTCGGGTGGTCGGAGCTCGCACAGGGCGTGCGCGAGGCCGCCCGCGCCGCGCAGACGGAGACGGAGACCGGAGTGGTGCGCTTCGAGGACGTCGCCGCCGCGGGGATCCTCGGTGCGCTTCGCGCCGGTGGGGGAGAGGAGCTCGCCACCCATCTTCATCGCCGGCTGGGCGAGCTCGGCGACGTCGAGCGCGCGCGGCTCCTCGAAAATGCTCGCGTCTGGCTCGACGCGAACACAGCGTGGGATCCGGCGGCGCGGCGCCTCGGCATCCACCGTCACACGCTCCGCGCGCGCATCGACGAACTCGGAGCCCTGATCGGTCTCGACCTGTCGACGTTCGCCGGACGGGCGGAGCTGTGGGCCGCTCTGCAGTTCGCCGATGCGACCGACGAGCTGTCGCCGGGAGCAGACGGCCCCCGTCAGCTGTTCTGAGGGAATCCCAGGTTGATGCCGCCGTGCGAGGCAGGGTCGAGCCAGCGGCTCGTGATCGCCTTCTCGCGGGTGAAGAAGTCGAACCCGTGGACGCCGTACGCCTTCGCGTCTCCGAAGAGCGACTTCTTCCAGCCGCCGAAGGAGTGGTAAGCGACCGGCACCGGGATCGGCACGTTGATGCCGATCATGCCGACCTGCACCTCGTTCTGGAAACGCCGGGCGGCGCCCCCGTCGTTGGTGAAGATGGCGGTGCCGTTGCCGAACTCGCCGCTGTTGATGAGCGCGAGCCCTTCCTCGTAGGTCTGCACGCGGACGACGGAGAGGACGGGGCCGAAGATCTCCTCCGTGTAGGCACGGGACGTGGTGGGGATGCCGTCGATGAGGGTCGGCCCGAAGAAGAAGCCGTCCTCGTTGCCCGGGACAGTGAATCCCCGACCGTCGACGACGATGGTGGCGCCGTCCTGCTCCGCGATGTCGACGTATGTCGACACCTTCTCGCGGTGCGCGTCGGTGATGAGCGGGCCCATGTCGGGCTCGCCGTCGACGCCGCCGGCTCCGTCGCCGATGCGCAGCCGCGCGATGCGGTCGGTGATCCTGCTGATCAGCTCGTCGGCGACGGGCTCGACGGCGAGGACCACGGAGATCGCCATGCATCGCTCGCCGGCGGCGCCGTAGCCGGCGTTCACCGCCTGGTCGGCGACGAGATCGAGGTCGGCGTCGGGAAGGACCAGCATGTGGTTCTTCGCCCCGCCGAGCGCCTGCACCCGCTTCCCGTGACGGGAGGCGGTCTCGTAGATGTACTGAGCGATGGGGGTCGATCCCACGAATGAGATCGACTGGACGGCCGGGCTCGTGAGCAGTCCGTCGACGGCGAGCTTGTCGCCCTGGAGCACGGTGAAGACACCGTCGGGAAGACCCGCCTCCTTCCACGCCGCGGCCATCCACACGGCCGCCGAGGGATCCTTCTCGGACGGCTTGAGGATGACGGCGTTGCCGGCGGCGATCGCGATGGGGGCGAACCACAGCGGCACCATCACGGGGAAGTTGAACGGCGAGATGATGCCGACGACGCCGAGCGGCTGCTTGAGCGTGTAGACGTCGATGCCGCTTGACGCGTTCTCCGAGTAGGCGCCCTTGATCAGGTGCGGGAAGCCGGTCGCCAGTTCCACGACCTCCTGGCCGCGGAGGATCTCACCGAGGGCGTCGGAGACGACCTTGCCGTGCTCGGCCGTGATGATCCCGGCCAGGTCGCCCTTGCGGGAGTGGAGGATCTCCCGGAACGCGAACAAGACGGTCTGCCGCTTCGCGATCGAGTACCCGCTCCAGACGGAGAAGCCGCGTTCCGCCGACGCGATCGCCTCGGCGACCTCCGCGTCGTCGGCCAGCCCGACCTCCCCCCGTACGACTCCGGTCGCCGGGTTGTAGACGGGCGCCGTGCGCCCGGACGTCGACGGGCGCTCGGCGCCGTCGATCCAATGCGGGAGGAGGGGTACGGCTGATTCGCTCATGCGTCAAGTCTGGGCGCGCGATCTGTGGGAGAAGGTGCCGATATGGAGTCGACGGGAGGTCGAGACCGACAGAGTGGCGCGACCGGATGCGGCGGCATCCGGTCGCGCCTCACATCTCGTGGACGACGTCTCCGGCTACGACGGTCACCCGCGATCGGACGGCCGCGATCTGCGACAGGGGCAGGTCGAACGGATCGGCCGTCGCCACGACGAGGTCGGCGCGCTCGCCCACGCAGAGTCGTCCGGATCGTCCCAGCACGAGCGCGCTCGACCCGCTCGTATAGGCGCCGAGCGCCTGCGCGAGGGTGAGGGACTGGTGCTCCGCGTCGAGAGTCGGCGGCTCGACACCGGCCGGCGCGGGGGAATGTCCGGGGGGCGCGGGCGCCCAGCGGTTCACGGCGACGTGGATCGCCAGCCACGGGTCGGCGGGGGACACCGGCCAGTCCGATCCCATCGCGAGCTCGGCACCGCCGTCCGCCATCGTCCGGAACGGGTAGCCGGTCTGCATCCGCTCCTCCCCGATCATCGACGCCAGGAAGGGGTCGGGCGCGGCCCACAGGCCCTGGATGTTCGCCGTGACGCCGAGCGGGCCGAAGCGGCGGGCATCCTCGGGCTGCACCATCGAGAGATGCGCGATGTGGTGGCGGGGTCCGGAGCCGTTGACGGCGCGGGCCTCCTCGATGGCGTCGAGGGCGACGCGGATGCCGCGGTCGCCCATGATGTGCAGGTGCAGCGCGAACCCGGCGGCGTCCAGTCGGGAGACGAACGCCGAGATCGTCGCCTCGTCGAAGTGGAGCTCACCGGAGAAGCCGTCCTCGGCATGGCTGCAGTAGGGCTCGAGCAGCGCAGCGGTCTCGCCGTGCGGGACGCCGTCGATCATCGCCTTGGCCGTGGAGGTGTCGAAGCCGGCGTCGCCGTTGCGCTCGCGCGCTGCGACGAAGCGGTCGACCAGGTCGGGGACGTCCTCGAGCCGCAGACCGGGCGCGATCCACAGCGCCCCGGATGCCAGGCTGCTCAGCGTGCCGTCGGCGATCGCCCGGAGGTAGGCCGGAGTGCCGTCCGCCTTGCCGTTGTACTCGCCGAGGATCGCCTCATGCCATCCGGTCACGCCGAGTGACCACAGGTGATCCTGAGCGTTCAGCAGCCCCGCCACCATCTCCTGCGGCGTCGACGCGGGGATCACCCGTCCGACGAGCTCCGCCGCCGTCTCGTTCAGGTAGCCGGACGGATCCCCGGCGGCGTCCAGGTGGATCTCGCCGTTGTGCGGCTGGGGAGTGGAGCGGTCGACGCCGGCGAGCTCGAGCGCCCGCGTGTTGACCCACAGCGTGTGGTGTCCCGCGTCACTGAGTGCGACGGGGCGATCGGGCACGATCGCGTCGAGCTGGTGCCGGGTGGGGTGCGGGAACAGGTCGTGGTCCCAGCCGCCCCCTGTGAGCCAGGCGGCGTCGCTGCGCTCCGCTCCGATCCGGATCTGCTCCAGAGTCTCTTCGACGGTCCGCGCGCCGGTGAGGTCCAGGCTCAGGCGCTCCACGCCGGCGAAGACGGCGTGGACATGCGCGTCGACGAAGCCGGGGTGGATGAGTGCGCCGCCGGCGTCGACGATGCGCGTGCGGGGTCCCGTGAGCGCGTGCACGTCGTCGTCGGAGCCCACACGGACGATGCGCCCCCCGGTGACGGCGACGGCCGTGGAATCGGTGCGCACGCGCCCGTCGAAGACGCGGCCGCCGGTGACGACGAGGTCTGCGTGTTCTGGCATGGGTTTCTCCTCAGTTGATGGATGCATGACGCCCCCGCTCACACGAGCCGGAAGACGCGGATGACGACCACGCCCGGCTCCGCCCGCGCGTACCCGACGAACTGCGACTCAGTCAGCCACTGCACGGCGGGGTGCTCGGTCCGGAACTCGAACGCCGTGCGGTAGTAGAGCTCCTCCTCGCCGACGGGCTCGCCCGCCAGCATCCGCTCGAATGTCGCCGGGTCGGTGCGCCAGATGCCCCGATTCACCACCTCGATGCCGGCCGTCCCGTCGGGGAGGTGCGCCTCGATGACATAACGCGCGTCCAGGTGGACGGTCAGCCCGCGACCACGCCACCAGTCGCCGCCGCTGTCGAGCACGCGACCGCTCAGGCGTGGGCCGCTGACGTCGCCGCCGGACACCTTGGCGAAGTGGAGTCCTTCACCCGGGGTCTCCCCGCCGAGACGCAGAGCCTCCTCGACGGTGCAGCGGAGCTCGAAGCAGTACTCGAATGCCGGAGTCATGTGATCGTCGTGCACGGGTCTTCGTCTCCTCAGGGCGCGGGGGCGTCGTCGATGATCGTCGGGAGTGCCTGCGTGCGCCCGAGTCCGCGACGGCGTGGCGACCAGCCTTCGCGGGGGATCGAGTCCAGCAGCATCCTGGTGTATTCGGCGCGGGGATCGTCGAGGATGTCCTCCGCGGAGCCGGATTCCTCCACCGTGCCCCGGCGCATCACGATCACCCGATCGCACAGCCGGCGGATGACGGTGAGGTCGTGCGTGATCATCAGCAGTGCCACGCCGGTGTCGCGACGGATGTCGTCGAGAAGGGTGAGGATCTCCACCCGCGTCGTGACGTCCAGCGCCGAGACCGCTTCGTCCAGCACCAGCAGCAGCGGGTCCGCCGCGAGGGCGCGGGCGATGGCGACGCGCTGGCGCTGCCCGCCGGACAGCGATCGGGGCCGGGTGTCCGCGAGGCGCGGATCCAGCCGCACCTGCGTCATGAGTTCGTCCACTCGCGCGGCGACGATGCCTTTCGCGTCGTTCGGGCGGTGCACCCGCACGGCCTCGGTGAGGCATTGGCGGACCGTCTGACGCCGGTCGAGCGACTGGTATGGATCCTGGAAGACCATCTGTGCGATCTTCGCGCGGGACCGTCGCTCGCATCCGCGCCGGGCCGGGCGACTCCAGTCCTCCCCGGCCACGTGGATGATGCCCGAGTCGGCGCGTTCGAGCCCGACGAGGATGCGCGCGGTGGTCGACTTCCCCGATCCCGATTCCCCGACGATGCCGAGCGACCCGCCGGGCGCGACCTCGAGCGTGACGCCGTCGACGGCCTGCAGGATCTCCGTGCCGCCGCCGGCCGCGCGCACGCGATAGCGCTTGCGCAGGTCTTCGATGCGGAGGATGGGCTCGGCGTTGTCCTGACGTGCGTCGACGGGGACCGCCTCGTCCAGTGCCGCCGACATCAGGGTGCGCGTGTACTCGTGGGTCGCGTCCTGCCGCATGGAGCCGGCCGCCAGCGTCTCGACGATGCGGCCGTGCTGCATGACGTTGACCCGGTCGCACACCGCTCCGGCGAGGGCGAGGTCGTGCGTGATGAACAGCAGAGCCAACTCGCGATGCGTGCGCAGGTCGGCGATCACGGCCATGACCTCCTCCTGCGTCGTCACGTCGAGTGCGGTGGTGATCTCGTCGGCCAGCAGGATGCGCGGGTCCATCGCCAGAGTCGCGGCGATCATGACCCGCTGGAGGAGGCCGCCGGACAGCTCCGCGGGATGCTGGCGCATCCGTCGCCCCGGGTCGGTGATGCCGACCTCATCCAGCAGCTCCCGCGCGCGCCGCTCGGCATCGGCCTGCCGCGCTCCGCCGACGCTCACGAGCGCCTCGGTCATGAAGTCGCCGATCGAGCGGAGGGGGTTGAGGTGTGCGCGGGGGGTCTGGAAGATCATGCCGATGCGGCGCGCGCGCACGTCACGAAGGCTCCGCGGGTCCAGATCCGACAGGTCCTGTCCGTCGACGCGGATCGACCCGTCGACGGTGAAACCCTCGGGCAGCAGGCCGGCGATCGCGCGGACGGTGAGCGTCTTGCCCGATCCGGACTCGCCGACGAGTCCGACGGACTCGCCGCGGCCGGCCGACAGCGAGCTGCCGAACACCAGCTGACGGGGTCCACCAGGGGCAGGCGCGAACACGTCGAGGCCTTCGATCTGCAGGACGGCGGTCATCGTTCCTTCTCCTCGGCCCAGACGGCGACCTTGCCCCCCAGGACGCCCACGGACAGCACCGTGAGCACCACGAGCACCGCGGGGAAGACGGACTGCTCGGGAGCGCCGGCGAGGATGCCGGCTTGTCCGTTGGCGATCATCGACCCCCAGTCCGGCGCCGGTGGCTGCTGCCCGAGGCCGAGGAAGGAGATCGCCGAGAGGTCGAGCATCGCGTACCCGAAGCCGATCGCCATCTGCGCGGCGACGAGCGGAAGCAGGGCGGGAACCAGATGGCGGAAGACGATGGCCATGCTGCTCACCCCCTGCACCTGCAGTGCGGCCATGTACGGCTTGCCGAGCTCGCGGGCGGCCGCCGTGCGCGTGAGACGGGCGACGACCGGGATGTAGGCGATCGAGAGCGCGATGACGGGCGCGGCGATCCCCTTGCCGAAGATCGCCACCGCCAGCACCGCGACCACCAGACCGGGGATGGCGAAGATGACGTCGATCAGCCGGGCGATGCCGGCACTCACCCAGCCGCCGAACCAGGCGGACACCACCGCGATCGCCGCGCCGAGGAGCGTCGAGAACGCGACGACGATGGCGGGGGCGAACACACTCGCTCCTGCGCCGGCCAGCACGCGCGAGAAGATGTCGCGGCCCAGATCATCGGTCCCGAAGGGATGGGCGAGACCGGCGATGCCGTTCACCGGACCGACGTAGAGCTGGGTGGGGTCGTACGGCGCCACCCACGGCCCGATGACGGCGCCCACGACCACGAGGCCCAGGACGACAGCGGCCGCGGCCACCAGCCAGTCCTTCTTCGCCGCCCGCCGGGCGACGGCCGGCGTCGCCCCTCCGGCGATCTGCGCGACGCTCATGCGGCGACACCGCCAGCCACGCTCGACGGGTCGATGAGCGCCGCGATGATGTCGGCGACCGCGTTGAGGACCACGAAGATCGCGACGAGGATGAGGGAGAGCACCTGCACGACGGGAAGATCCGCTCGCGCGGCGGCCTCCACCAGCAAGGACCCGACCCCTCCGATCCCGAAGGCCACCTCCGCGATCGCCGACGCGGCGAACAGGCCGGCGACGGTCGTGCCGGAGATCGCCAGGATCTGGGGTGCCGCGTTGCGGAAGACGTGGATGCGGAAGACGCGACCACGCGGGATCCCGCGGACGGTCGCCGTCTCGACGTGCTCGGAGTAGAGCTGCGCGACCAATGCGGCCCGGGTGATCCTGCTGATGTAGGCGACGAACAGCACCGCCAGCGACACGGACGGCAGGACGAGGTGCCACAGCCGGTCGACGAAACCGTCACCCTCGCCGAACACGGGGAACCACCCGAGGGTCTTGGCGAAGAGCCAGATGAGGAGGATCGCGACGACGAAGGTGGGCAGGGCCATCCCGAGCGACGTCAGAATCGACACCGTCCGGTCCACGACGCGTCCGCGCGTCGCGGCGAGGATGCCCGACCCCACGCCGAACACGAGGATGAACGCCAGTGTCAGCAGCACGAGCTGGAGGGTCACGCCGAACCGGGGGCCGATGAGCGAGACCACGTCGGTCTTGTAGACGAAGGAGCGCCCGAAGTCGCCGTGCAGCGCGTCGGTCAGCCAGAGCCAGTACCTCGTCCACACGGGGTCGTCCAGCCGGTAGTCCGCGCGGATCTGTGCGATCAGCTCCGGCGTCGGCTTGGCGCCTCCCGCGAGTGTCGAGATCGGATCGCCCGTCACCAGCACCGCCGAGAAGATCACGATGCTGGCCAGCAGCAGCGTGAGCAGCAACCCTCCCAGTCGGCCGGCGACCATTCTGAACATCGCATTCATCGGCGCCGCGCCTCCTTTCCCTGGTTCATATCGTGGTGCCCTTCCTGATCCCGGCGGCGTCGCAGGACTCGGCGACGCCACCGGGAGTGCTCATGCGGTCACTTGCCGCCGAGGTGGAGAGCCCACGGACTGCCGTACGCGGCGACCGAGGTGGTGACACCCGTGAGCTCCTTGTTGAGATAGGTCAGCTGGTACGACCCCGCGAGGGTGATCTGCAGCATGTCCGGCGCGAAGATCTCCTGCGCGGCGACGAAGCTCTCGGCTGCGCTCTGGGCGTCGGTGGCGGTGCGGGCGGCCATCAGATCGGCCGTGACCTCGGGGTTGTCGTACTCGCTCCAGTTGAAGACGCCTCCCTGTGCGGCGGGGAGCATGAAGAGGGACGGGTATCCCAGCACGCCCGGCGTCTCGAGGTAACCCTGCGTCGCCACGAAGTCGACGCCGTCTCGTCGGGAGGGGTCGTAGAACAGTGCGCCGAAGTCGGATGCCTGCATCGCGTCGATCGTGATGTTCAGCCCGATGGACGCGCCGGCGCTCTGGATGATGGCCGCCGTCTGCTGCAGCTCGCGCGCTCCCGCCGGCACCGCGAGGACCAACGGCCGGCTGACATCCTCACCGCTCTCCTCGACCAGCTTCTTGGCACCCTCGATGTTGACCGCCGGCGCCGCCAGCGCGTCGTAGCCTGCCTGGTAGGTGGCCGCGGCATCCAGCGATTGGAAGGAGAATTCGGGGACGATCGTCTTCTGGGGGTAGCCCAGGCCGCTGACGACGGTGTCGAGGAACTGCTGCCGGTCGATGGCCATGCTCAATGCCCGACGGATGGCGGGGTCGGCCGCCGGGCCTTCGGCCGTTGCGGGCCCGAAGCTGTACGACGCCGTCGAGTGGCCCACCGTCAGTGTGCCCGCACCGTCGCCTTCGAAGGTGGTCCGTGAGCTCGGAGCGACGTTGATCGCGCCGTCGATGTCACCCTGCGTGAGGGCGGTGGTGAGCGTCGGCCCGTCCGAGACGAAACTGTAGGTCAGCTTCTGCACCAGGGGGGTGCCGTTCCAGTAGTCGGGGTTGGCGGTCGTCTCGATCTCGCTCCCCGGCTTCCAGCCGCCCGGGGCGAGTTCGAACGGGCCGGTGCACATGAGTCCGACGTCGGAGGTCCCGACCGCACCGCCGGCCGCCGCGCCGAACGACTCCTGCATCACCGCCGACCCCTGACCGGCCAGCGCGTCGCGGAACGCGGAGTCCGGGGCGACGAAGCGCACCGTGACCTCGTTCGGGCCCGTCACGGTGATGCCGGTGGCCGGATCGGGATCGACCAGGGCGAACGCTCCGTACCACTGCGAGGCGGGGTTCGTGCTCTGGCGGAGGCTGTAGGCGACGTCCTCGGCCGTCACGGGGTCGCCGTTCCAGAACGTGACGTCATCGCGCAGCGTGATGACGAAGGTCGTCGGGTCGACGAACTCGGCGGTCGTGGCGATGCCCGGCTGGATGGAGAAGTCCGGCTGAAGCGAGAGCAGGTTGTCGCACAGATTCGGGATGATGAGGTTCGCAGAGGCCGCGGGGTTCAGCGTGGCGGGTTCCCCCTCCACGATCGCCCATGTGACCTCGTCCACGGGCTTCGTGCCGGCCGGCTGCGCGTCCACGAGCGCGACCTCCCCGCTGCTCTGCGGGTTCGGTTCGTCGCGGGGTGCGCATGCGCTCAGCGCGAGAACGGTCACGCAGGCGAGAGCTCCGATGGCGAGTGCTGATCGCTTCATGTTCTTTCCTTCTGATCGTTGCGGTGTCGGGTCGATCTCGTGTCAGGTGAGCAGGTAGACGCGGATGCAGACGTGCCCGTCTTCATCGCGTGCGAGGCCGACGAACTGGTTCTCGGCGAGCCACCGGTGCGCCGGCGCGTCGGTCTGGAAGACGGGCGCGGTGCGGAAGTACAGCCCTGGCTCGTCTTCGGGGACGTCCTCGCCCGCGTCCATCCGGGCCAGGATCCTGGGCGTCGCGCGGAAGTAGCCGCGGTTGAGGATGTCGATCACGGCGCCGTCATCGGCGCGGATCAGGTATCGCGCCTCGAGCTGCGCGGTGCCGGAGCGTTCGACCGCCCAATCGCCGCCGCCGGCGAGAACGGCGCCGTTGAGGCGCGGGCCCGACACGCTGCCGCCCGAGATGGGGGTGAAGGACAGGCTCTCGTCGGGCCCTCGGCCGATGTGCAGGTCGGCGTCGATGCGCGCGCGGATCTCGAAGACGTACTCCAGAACAGGTTCCATCACGGCAGTTCTCCATCCAGGACGGTCAGGGTGAGTCGGAAGGCGTCCGGGCCGCCCAGGGTCAGCGTCTGCCTGTTGGGCGCGGTTGACCCCCAGGTCCATGGGTCGGCACCCGTTCCGGTCTGCGGAAGGTACTCCGGATAATCGCTGCTGTACACGTGCACCCGCAGCCGGTGCCCGCTCGCGAGTCGATATCCGATGTGGCCCATGTCGATGTCCACCGTCGCGGCCTTCGTGGCGTCGTGGAGCTGGATCTGTCCGCGGGCGATCCGCAAGGCGGTGCCGTCGGGGGACACGTCGAGGAGGCGGACGAAGCAGTCCATGACCGGGCCGTCGGAGGCCACCGTCATACGGGCGGACACGGGCCCGGCGAGGTCGACGTCCCCGACCGCGGGAGCGGAGTCGAAGCGCAGGACATCCGCTCGCTCTCCGAGGGGCGCTTCGTCGGGGAGGGTGAGAAGGAAGGCGAAGGCGTCGGGTGCGCTCGAGGGGACGAGGTCGGCCGGGTCGTGGGTCCACTGCGGTGCGGATGCTGCGACCGGCCTCTCCGCGGACAGCGCCCCGTCGCCCGTGGCGAACCGGACGATCGGGTGTGCGCCGATGGGAGGCCAAGTCGCGTCGCGGCGCATCTCGTCGGTGCCGGCGAGATTCCAGCAGACCGCAGGCACGTCGGCGGCTGCCCCGTTCCCCCTGACGAAGACCTCGAAGAAGTCCAGCGCCGGATCGAGCATGCGCGGGAGGTTGGCGCGGAGCTGCTCATCGCTGCGCTCGCCAACGCGGTCAGCGTCGTCGTCGAGGAGGTAATAGCCCTCGTGGTCGAGCGCCTCGATGCGCAGATGGTGGTGGGCGTCCCAGTTGGGGTGGTTCCTGATCCGCTCGACGTCGGCCCACGCCAAGGGCGCGCAGTTGTCCCACCAGCCGACCGTGTGCAGGGCGGGTACCGATCGTCCGGCGAACGGGTCTCCGGACGGGAAACGGGGGAGCAGGACGGGGTGTGGGTACCACTGGTCGTAGGACAGCCCGCGCGCCCCCACCTGCTGGATGAACTCCTCGGCCTGTGCAGCGAAGTCGCGGCGCTCCCAGTCCGGCTCCCACAGCAGCATGTCACGGTCGAAGAACTGCGTGAGGGGATACATGTAGGTGACCGTCCACTCGACCGCGCGTGTGCGCTCCGCGGGGGCCCGGCGCACGGGCTCGCCGAGGCCTGTGCCGGTGACCCGCGGGGCGATCGCCTTCAGAGCGGGATGCCCGCTCGCAGCGGCGGCCCACTGGGTGTAGCCGTAATAGCTGTCGCCCCACATCGCGACGCGGCCATTGGACCACTCCTGCTGTGTGATCCACTCGATCGTGTCGTACCCGTCCTCGACCTCGTTGACGAACAGGAGCGCGTCCCCGCCGGAGCGGAACTTCCCGCGGACGTCCTGCGCGAACACCCGGTAGCCGCGGTTCGTGAAGTACTCGGCGATGAGGGGGATGAAGCAGTAGGAGCCCGACTTGTCGTACGGAAGGCGGATGAGGATCGTGTCGCCAGGCGACCGATCGGCGTGGTCGGGCGCGCCGGGGAGGTAGAGATCCCCGGCGAGCGTGATGCCGTCGCGCATGCGGATCCTGGCTGCCGAGGAAAGCGGGCTTTCGGGGCCGGGGGGTATGCGCAGGACGTCAGGCATCTCATTCTTTCGTCATGATCGACAGCACCGCCATATGCGGTGACGATGACGCTAAACCCCCCGGACGAAAGTAGTCAAGTCCGACTAGACTAGGATTTACACGCTCGTTACACTCGACGAAGACCTCGCCCTCACCGCGAAATCGGAGGTACCGCGATGGCACGCCCATCGATCGCGGCAGAGCGCCGCGACCAGATCATCGACGCGACCATGACGACGATCGCCGAATACGGCATCCGGGGCGCCACCCTGGACCGCATCGCCGACGCGGTGGGCATGTCGCGCGGGCACGTGCGTCACTTCGTGGGCAATCGCGACCGTCTGCTGATGGACACGGCGATCTTCGTCTTCGCTGACGAGACCGGCGAGGTCGGCTCGCTTCTGCCGGCCGACGTCGCAGAGATCGGCGATGCGCTCGAGTATCTCTTCGGAGAGGTGTTCCTCTCTCCTGACCGGGAGAACGCGGTCGTCCTCGGGCTGGTCGAGCTGTCGCGGACGACCCCGGCCATCGCCGATGTGCTCACTTCCGCCTACAGCGCGACCCGCGAGCAGCTGCTCGACCTGGTGTCCGCGGCGAAGCCCGACGCCCCCTACGATGCGCAGGCGACGGTGGCGTATGGCCTGCTGATGTGCGCGCTCGGCTCGGTCTTCCTCGGCGACTTCGACGTCGATCCTGCGAGGCTGACGCGCTCCCGCGCCGCGGCTGAGGCGCTTGTCGCGTCGCTCTGATCGACCCCTCGCTGCCGCGGCCGGGTCAGTCGATCAGACCCCTCCTGGCTTCGGGGCGTCAAGGTGTCAACCCCCGTGAGGGGACGGCCGTCCGTGGCCGATCGTGGGGGTCTGCCGCGTCTGCTCTGTGCGGCGGGGGACGGAGACACCATCATGGACACCCGACGAAAGGCGGCGCGGTCGCCGCACGCGCGCCGGCCGATCCTGCTCTGGGAGGGCGGAGGCACGTGGGTACTCTGCGACCCCGCGCCCGGCCCCGGAGGCTCCCGCCGGCCGCTCGGCCGTGTCGACGCGACCGTCGACGGCGGCTACGAGCTGTCCATCGCGGGCCGTGCCGACTCGACGTCGTATGCGTCGCTTGCCGAGGTCGTCGAGGCGGTCGGCGCCGTGGTCGTCGGCGGTGTCCACGACAGGATGCCGGGGAGCACCCTTCCGCCGATGTGAGCGCTACGGGCGGGTCGGGCCCTTGCCGCCGCCGTTGCCGTTCCCGCCGCCGTTGCTGTTGCCGGGACCCTTGTTCGGGTTCTCGGCGGGTGTCGAGGGCTCGGGGGCGGGCGCCGGAGCGGTCGTCTCCGGTGCGGGCTGATCGACCACGGGCGCCGGCGATTCGACGGTTCCGCCGCCGACAGGCTCGGTCGTCGCCGATTCGACGGGTGTCGTCTCGACAGGAGTCGTCTCGACGGGTGTCGACCCGTCGGGCGCCGACTGCTCGGCGCCGGAATCGTCGGTGCCCGTCTGGTCGACGGTGGTCTGCTCGTTCGTCGCGCCGTCCGTTGCCGGGGCGGGGTTGGAGCCGTCCGTGGTGACGACAGGGTCGGGCGACGGAGTCGTGACGTTTCCGGACGCGAGCGTCGCCAGCACCATCCAGAGGATGAGGAGGAGGGCCACGACGACGCCCCCCACAAGGGCGATCACGCCCGCCCGTTTCCGCGGGGTCGAGCCGGGCTCGCGCTCGACCTCCGTCTCCGCGGCGCCTGCGGCGAACAGCTCGTCGAGTTCGCTGCCGGCCGCGGACGAGGCGGTGGTGCCGGGCGCGGCGACCGCCGGCACGACGGCGGCGTGAAGAGCGACCGTCGGCTCGTCGGCCGCGGCCGCCATCACGCGAGTGGGTGTCGGCGTCGGCGTCTCCCTCGCCTCTCGACGCGCTGATGCACGGAGATCACCGAGCGGTCCGAGCTGCGCCGCCCGCTCCTCCACCTCTTCGGCACTCGGCCGATCGTCCGGCTCGCGCGCGGTCATCGCCGTGAGGAGGTCTCTCCAGCGCTCGCCGAGGTCGGCGGGCATCTCCGGCTCGCGCGACAGACGCGCCAGCAGGGTGGCCGGCGCGGAATGCGTGCCGAACGGGTGGAGCCGGCTGAGCGCCTCGAGCGTGAGCAGGCCCAGCGCGTACACGTCGGAGGCTGTCGTCGGCTCCCCGCCGTGCACCTGCTCGGGGGCGAGATAGGCGGCCGTGCCGATGACGGTGCCGGGGGTGGTCAGTCGGCCGCCGTCGACCAGATGGGCGACGCCGAAGTCTGCGAGCACGGCCCGATACAAGGGTCGGCCGCCGGGCTCGGAGCGCAGAAGCACATTCGAGGGCTTCACGTCGCGGTGCACGACGCCGGCGCGGTGCACCGCCGCGAGACCGCCCGCGAGGTCCTGCAGCAGGCGCGCCACATCGGACGGATCGATCGGACCGTCCTCGATGACGTGGCGGAGCGTCGGACCGTCGATGAGCTCCATGACCAGGTACGCCTGGTCGGCCGCCGTCACCTGCGCGTCGTAGAGGGTGACCAGGCACGGGTGGTTGAGCGACGCCAGCACCCTCGCCTCGGATGCCCGGCGCGCAGCATCCGCTTCGCCGCCCTCGCCCTGGAAGAACAGCTTGAGGGCGACATCGCGGCCGAGCAGCTCGTCGCGAGCGCGGTAGACGCGCCCCATGCCGCCCGCGCCGATCCTCTCGATCAGACGGTAGCGTCCGGCGAGAAGTTCTCCCGTGTGGGGAAGCGGCGCGGCCAGCAGGTCGGACATGCGGTCAGACGAGCGGGTCGCCGTTGTCGGTGGTGCGTCGGGTGGTGACGCTCTGCCCGTTCGCGGGGTCGACCGCCGTGTGCGACGTCGACACCGTCGAGCGGCGTCGCAGGACGAAGATGAGGCTGATCAGGAACACCACGGCGCCGGCTGCCATCAGGATGTAGCCGATGAGGTGGATGTCGACGTAGCCGCCGAGGTCGACGTTCACCGCGAACGCGAGGATGGCGCCGATCACGATGAGAGCGATGCCGCTGCCGATACCCACGGGAACTCCTTCTGCCGTGCGAGAGCGGCGGCTCGGTCAGAGCCCACGCGGGGGCGCGCGAGATCGCCCCGTACACCGAGCGTAGGCAGGCGTGCCACCGCGGCCGCGGGCATAGCGGCCGACGAGACCGCGGTGTACTCTCTTCTGCCCGTCTCCGCTCAGATCTCCCGCGTCGTCGTGCTCGGGATGGATTCGTGACGAAACAGCCGCCGACACCCTCTTATCTCCGAGAGGAAAGGGCGGGACTGATCTCGGTGAGCGAAACGATGACACAGGAGGGGGCCCTCGCGGACGTGTCCGACGAGGTGCTCGTGCAGCGCGCGGTCGACGGTGACACGGAGGCGTTCGCAGCGCTGATCCGCCGTCATGGGCCGGTGGTGCGCGCCCTCCTCGGGCGACTGGCCGGGTCGACGGCCGATGGCGACGAGCTGACGCAGGAGGCGTTCTTCACGGCCTGGCGCGAGCTGCCGGGCATGTCCGCCGGTGCCGACCTCCGCGGGTGGCTCCTGCGCATCGCCATCCGCCTCGCTCTGACGCGGCTTCGCGAGGGCCGCAACGGAGATGACGTGCCCGCGGTGGACGACGAGGATCAGGATGCCGCGGCATCCGCTCATGACGAGACGGCCGAGCCCGACCCGCGTCAGGTGCGCACCCGGGCGCTGTCGGGTGTGCTCGATGCGCTTCCCGACGAAGAGAGGCACTGCTGGCTCCTCAGAGAGATGGGCGGACTCGAGGTCCACGAGATCTCGGAGCTGCTCGGACTGACGGACACCGACGTCCGGGCGCGCCTCGCCGTGGCCCGGGCGACGATCTATACGCGAATGGAGGAGTGGCGATGACGACCTCTGACCCTCGCATGCTGGCATGCGGGAAGACGATCGATGAGCTGAGCGACTACCTCTCTCAGCAGCGCGAACCGTACGACCCCACCATCGAGAACTGCGCGGAGTGCCTGAATGCGCTGAGCGGTCTGAACGATCTCTCGGCGTGGTCCCGCGAGCTCCTCGAGGATGACGGCCGACGGCTGGGCGCGCCCGACGAGTCGTGGATCCGCGGCATCCTGGACAGCATCGCGCTCGAGGTGAGATCGGGCCGGGACCTGCCCGTGGCGCACCCCGATCCGCGCCTGACGGTCGTGATCGCCGAAGGCGCCGTGCGCGCACTCGTGCGCTCCGTCGGCGGATCGATCCCCGGCGTGGTGATCGCCGGCTGCAGCCTCGAAGGCGACGTCGAGACCCCCGGCGCGCCGACACGGGTCGTGCTGACCGTGAGCCTCGACTGGAAGGTGCCCGCCGCCGAGGCGATCACGGCCCTCCGCGACGCGGTCGCCGAGGCCATCGCCGAGCACACCGAGCTGCGCATCGAGGACATCGACATCTCGATCGTCGACGTGCACCGATCGACGAGAACGGGGGAGGGATGATGAACGCTGTTCCCGAAGAGTCCGAGCTGACGGATGCTGCGCGGGAGGTCGACGGAGTGACCGACGTCTTCCCGGCGCCGGCGGCGCTGGCCGATCCACCTGAGACGGTGGCGGCCGTGCTGGCGCACGACCTCGCCGCGTTGTCGAAGGTGTACGTCGACGAGGAGACGGACGCCGTGGAGGCGCTCGCGCACGTGGGTGTGGACCGGTCACGCCCCGCGCCGGAGACAGGCAGGGCCGCCGCCGAGGCGATCGCCGCCCGGTTCGGCGACGGCGCTGGGGTGCACGTGACCGTGCGCGTCACCCGGATCAGCTGACGCCCGTGGCGGAGACGTCCTACGTCATCCCGGGCTCCGGCGCCAGGCCACGATCATGTCGCAGGTCGCGCCTACAGTGAGCGGGTGCCGGAGGGAGACAGCGTCTATCTGCTGGCCGCGCGGCTGCGGGCAGTGGGCGACGGTCGCCGTGTCGTCGACGGTGAACTGCGCTCCGGTCCGTCGGCCGGGGCACCGCTCGCCGGCCGGAAGATCCTCGAGATGGTGACGCATGGGAAGAACCTGCTCATGCGCTTCGACGACGGCGTCACGCTCCACACCCACCTGCGTATGCAGGGCAGCTGGTCGATCACCGGCACGGGCAAGACGCTCCCGCGGGCGATGCACGACAAGGTGAGGGTGCGGATGCGGCTCGATGACGGGCGCACGATGTGGGGGCTCGACCTCCCCGTCGTGGAGACCGTGCCGACATCGCACGAAGACCAGGTCATCGGCCACCTCGGCCCCGATCCGCTGCGCGACGACTGGGACGCGGCGGAGGCCGTGGGGCGCCTGCGGCGGGAGCCGGCGCGGCCGCTCGTGTCGGCGCTGCTCGATCAGCGCAACATGGCGGGCCTGGGCAACCTGTGGGTGAACGAGCTCGCCTTCCTTCGCGGCGTCTCCCCGTTCCAGCCGATCGGCGACGTCGAGCTCGAGCCGCTGGTGGCGTTGGCCGCACGCTCGCTCCGGGTCTCCGCCACCGTGCCCGGGATGTACCAGGTGACGACGGGCCGGTCGCAGAAGGGCGAGTCGCACTGGGTCGCAGGTCGCGCGCACCGTCCGTGCCTGCGGTGCCGCACCACGATCCTCGTGCGGGCGGAGCAGCCGAACGATCCCGATCACCGCCGCACCTGGTGGTGCCCCTCCTGCCAGCCGGCGCGGGCGAGCACTGCCGCGCGACCCGGTGCCGTCACTGCCGCGCGATCGGGGGCCGATGCTGCCGCGCCCCCAGGGGCCGCTGTTGCCGCGCCCTCCGGCGTCGGCGCCCTCGAAGCTCACACACCCACCCCTGACACCCGGGCCACCGAGCCCACACGGAGAGAACGATGAGGGACACGATGGACGCCGCGCCCCGCGGCACGCTCGACGGCATCGTCTGGGCGCAGGTCGAGCCCGGCTTCCACGTCGGCAGCCGCGACGGCGACTTCCTCGGATACATCGACCGGCGCGACGACGGCCAGTACCTCGCCTGGGACATGACGGCGCGGGTCGTCGGACGCTTCCCCGATCTGGCATCGGCGATCCGGGTGCTCTCGGAGCGGCATCCCGATGCCGATGCGCGCGGCGAAGGGGGCACGTCCTCGTGACCGCCGATGACGGGCAGCTGCTGTCGGTGACCTACTCGAGCGGGGCCGCCGAGGATTTCGACGACCATGATCTCGCCGCGCTCCTCGCGCAGAGCCGGGCATCGAACGAACGGCTCGGACTCACCGGCATGCTGCTCTACCGCTCGGGCCGGTTCATCCAGATCCTCGAGGGGCCGGAGCAGCCGGTGCGCGACCTCGTCGCGCGCATCGAGCGCGATCCGCGTCATGCCGACATGCGGATCCTGCTGGAGGAGCACGTGCCCGCGCGCTGGTTCTCGGACTGGACGATGGGCTACGAGCCCATCGCCGCGACCGGGGAGCCGGCCCCCGTGGGCTTCCGCGACACGTTCGACGACCTCGAAGGCGACATCGACGAGCGGGCGACCCTGCGCGCCGTGCGCGAGCTCAGCATCTGGTTCCGGGCACGGGCGAGCGCGTCCCGGACCTCGCCCCGCTGATCCGGCGCGCCGGCGCGGTGACGTGCCGGCGTCCGCGGCGGGTCAGCGCGGCCCGACCTCCAGCCACACGAAACCGTGGGCGGGAAGGGTGAGGCCGGCCGCGAGGTCGACCGGCTCGGCGGTGACGAGGTCGGTCGCCGCGGCGTCGAAGCCCGAGAGCGTGAGCGCGTCGATGTCGGCCGGATCGTCTCCGACGTTCGCCAGCACGAGCACCACCGATCCGACGCCGGGCCGCTGGTAGCCCAGCACGGTCGGGTGGCCGGCGTCGAAGCCGATGAGCCGGTTGCCGCCGAGGGCGGGCGTCGCCTTGCGTGTGGCGATCACCCGGGTGAGGCGGGAGTGGATGCGCCCCGCCGGCGTCGACTCGTCGTGGCGGGCGGCGTAGGCCTCTGCGGGGCGCTCGCCGCGGTGCACCCATCGTGAGTCGTGGGCGTGATGCGGGTCGTCGAGATAGCCGTCGTCGTTGAGCTGTCCGACCTCGTCCCCGAGGTACAGCAGCGGGATGCCGCCCGTGCTCAGGGCGATGGCGTGCGCCAGCACGACGCGGTCCTCACCGCCGGCGTCGCCCGCCTCCACCCCGGCCAGCGAGGCGGTGGTGCCGGCGACCCGGGCGTCCCCGGTCCGGGGGTTCTCCTGGAAGGTCGCGCCGCGCGAGAAGCTCCCCTCCACGCGGTTCACGTAGAAGTCGTTGAGGAAGCGGCGGTGCGCGTACCCGTCGATGCCCAACTCCGCAGCATCCTCGTCGGCGAAGGTCCACCCGATGTCGTCGTGACTGCGCACGTAGTTCACCCACGCCGTCCCGGCGGGCAGCGCGTGGCGGCGCTCGAGCGCCTGCTGCAGCAGGCGGGGATCGCGGGTGGCCAGCGCCTCCCACGTGAGCGCCATCTGCAGCGGGTTGTACGACAGCTCGCATTCGTCGCGGGAGATGTAGCTGACCACCTCGTCGGGGTGCACGATGGCCTCCGACTTGAACAGCATCGACGGCGCCGCCAGATCGAGCACCGCGTTGAAGGCCTGCAGGAGCAGGTGCGCCTCCGGCAGCGACTCGCACGTCGTTCCCAGGCGCTTCCAGATGAAGGCGACCGCGTCCATGCGCAGGATCTCGACACCCTGATTCGCGAGGAAGATCATCTCGCCCGCCATCGCCCGGAAGACCGCGGGGTTCGCGTAGTTCAGATCCCACTGGAAGTGGTAGAAGGTCGCCCAGATCCAGCGGCCGTCGTCCAGCTGCACGAAGGAGCCGGGGTGGTCGTCGGGGAAGATCTCGCGCACCGTCTGCTCGTAGGCGTCGGGCATCGTGCGGTCGGGGAAGATCAGGTAGAAGTCCTCGAAGTCGGGGTCGCCCGCGACCGCCTTCCGCGCCCACTCGTGCTCGTTGCTCGTGTGGTTGAAGATGAAGTCCAGCACGAGCGAGATGCCCGCGAGGCGCAGGTCGGCGGCCAGCGCCGCGAGCTCCTCCATCGATCCGAGCGCCGGGCTCACGCGCCGGTAGCTCGACACCGCGTAGCCGCCGTCGTTGTCGCCCTCCGGGGCGTCGAAGAGCGGCATGAGGTGCAGGTAGGTCAGGCCCAGCTCCTGGAAGTACGGGATCTGCGCCCGTACACCGTCGAGGTCTCCCGCGAAGCGATCGACGTAGCAGACGCCGCCGAGCATGCTCTCCGACTGGAACCAGTCCGGGTCGGCCGCACGCTGCGCGTCGCGCGCCTTGAGCTCGAGCGAGCGGCGGCGCCACGATGCCGCGGCTTCCTGCACGACCGCGGCGAGCTGCTCCGCAGCATCCGCCCGATCGCCGTAGAGCTCCTGGAAGATGCCGTGCAGCCGGGGGAACTGCGCGTCGAGGCGGGTGTCGAACGACGCGTCGGTCACGGTGGCCGTGCGGATCAGCTGCAGGTCGGTGGCGGCGTCGCTCAGCGCGGTCATCCCGCCAGCCTAGAGCCGGCGCCCTCCCGCCCGAGGACCCGCCGACGACTACCCTGGAGGTGTGAGCGCCTACGTCTCGGCGTTCGAGCTGTTCTCCATCGGAGTAGGACCCTCGAGCTCCCACACGGTCGGTCCCATGCGGGCCGCAGTCGACTTCGCGATGCGCCTGCGGGAGTCCGGACTGCTCGATCAGGTCGGGCGCATCACCTGCACGCTGTACGGCTCTCTGGGCGCGACCGGCATCGGTCACGGCACGCCCGACGCCGTCGTGGCGGGCCTGCGCGGGCTCCAGCCCGAGACCGTCGACCCCGACGAGGTGCGGGCGGCCTGGATGACCTGGCCGCGCGGCGGTGAGCTGCTCGTGGACGGCACGCACCGTGTTCCGTTCGCGAAGTCCGATGTGACGTTCGCCGCCCGAGTGCGACTGCCCGGGCACCCCAACGCCATGACCCTCGAGGCATGGGCCGAGCCTCATCAGGGGCCGCCGCGGTCGGAGGCGGGTGACGTGCGGGCGACCGGCACGGCGCCGGCGCTCGTCGCGCCCGTGAGCGACGAGGGCCTGCTGCTGCGCGAGACGTACTACTCGGTGGGCGGCGGGTTCATCCGCCGCGACGGCGAGGCCCCGCGGGTGCAGGCGCACGCGTATCCGCTCGACTTCTCCAGCGCGGAGGAGCTGATCGCCCTCTGCGACGAGCGCGGCATCACGATCGCCGAGGCCGCGCGCATGAACGAGGAGGCGCTGCGCTCCGATGAGGAGATCGCCGCCGGACTCGACGCCGTGTGGGACGCCATGGCCGGCTGCGTCGAAGCGGGTCTCGAGACGGGTGGCGTGCTGCCCGGGATGCTGCAGGTGCGACGCCGTGCGGCCGTCATCCGCGAACAGCTCGAGGCCGCCGAGTCGGGCGGCCACCGCGAGCTGCCGGGGGAGTGGCTGGGTGCCTTCGCCCTCGCCGTCAACGAGGAGAACGCCGCCGGCGGTCGCGTCGTGACAGCCCCGACCAACGGTGCGGCGGGCATCGTCCCTGCCGTGGCGATGTACTGGTGGCGATTCCTGGCCGACTCCGGCCTGGGCGCCGGCAACGCCGTCACCCCGCACGGCGAGCTCGTCGGCAGCGCCCTGCTCGGCTTCTCGGGCGCCGCCCAGCTCGAGCCGGCCGAACGCGACGAGCGGGACGAGGAGCAGATCGCAGAGGCGAACCGTCGCCGCGGCATCCGTCGCTTCCTCCTCACGGCGACCGCGCTCGGGTCACTCTTCAAGGCGAACGCCTCGATCTCCGGCGCCGAGGGCGGCTGTCAGGCCGAGGTCGGCTCGGCGTGCGCGATGGCGGCCGGCGGCCTGACCGCCGTGATGGGCGGGACGACGCGGCAGATCGAGAACGCCGCCGAGATCGCGATGGAGCACCACCTCGGCCTCACGTGCGACCCCGTGGGCGGGCTGGTGCAGATCCCGTGCATCGAGCGCAACGCGATCGCCGCCTCGACCGCGGTCACCGCCGCCCGCCTCGCCCTGCGCGGCGACGGGTCGCACTACGTCTCGCTCGACATGGTCGTGGAGACCATGCGCCAGACGGGCATCGACATGTCGACGAAGTACAAGGAGACCAGCGAGGGCGGCCTCGCGGTCAACGTCATCGAGTGCTGATTCGGGGTTCGCGCGGGGTCGAGTGCTGGCGCCGGGGTCTGCTCGGGTTCGACGTTTCGTGCGTTTCACCTGACGCCCGTTGCGGGATCGACGTTGCGTGCGTTTCACCTGACGCCCGTTGCGGGATCACGGCCGGGTGCCTGCACTTCGCGACAGGTCAAGCCGGTCGCGGGGCTCGGCAACCGCGAGCAGGGGCGGGTGGGTGGAGAGGGGATGGGGGCTCGAGAGAGGGCTGAGGGTTGAGAGGGATTCAAGGCTCGAGAGGAGTCAGGGCCTCGGGAGGGGTCGTGGCCTCGGGAGCGGTTGAGGGCTGGCGACAGGGTTCAGTTGTCGCTTGCTGCGGCAACCGGAGCGGCGTGCCAGCAGCATCCGCCAGGTGAGCGGGTCTGTCCGTTCCGACGACGTCCCGGCTCCGGCGTCGCCGGGCGTTCAGCTGACGCTCGATGAAGGAACCGCGGCCGACTACCCGCATCACGCGTCAGGTGAAGCCGGTTCCCAGCCGCGACGCACGAGCGCTGCCCGGATGCGGGCGACGGCGGCGCCGGAGCGCAGATGTGCGGCGGTGATGCGGACCACGATCCAGCCGAGGCTGTCGCACGCGGCGTATTTGTCGATGTCGCGGTTCCACTGACGCGCGTCGACGCGGTGCTGGTCGCCCTCGTACTCGGCCATCACGCGGAACAGCCGGTAGGCGAGGTCGGCGATCCCGACGAGCGCGCCCTCCTCGCCGAGGATCTCCACGTCGAGCTCGGGTTCCGGCAGCCCCGCGCGGATGATCGCGAGGCGAGCGAGGGTCTCGCCGGGCGATGAGCTCCCGAGGCGGATGAGGTCGAGGGCTTCGCGCAGCGCGGCGGCTCCTGCTCGTCGACCGACCGTCGTCGCCGCGCAGAGATCCGCGATCCGCGCGAGCGCGTGCCGGGGTTCGCCCGCATGCCCGCCCCGCAGTCTCGGGATGCGGACGATTGCGTCGCCGACGATCACGAGATCGTCCAGAGTCAGGGATGCTCCGACCAGCCCTCCGAGCTGAGCCCAGGTGGTGGCGGGGTCGCAGACGATCAGCCCGGACACCGAGCGGGTCGCGATGAGGGCGGGGTGGAGCTGTCGGCCCCGGACGCCGGCCGCGCGCGACGCCCGACGAGGGGCGATCGCGCTCACGTCGAGAAGCGACGGCACCGGTACGGGCAGACCATGGATGAGGGCGGCGGTCCGATGCGAGAAGACCGTGTCGGGCGGCATCGCCGTGGCGTAGGCCGTGGCGAGGACGACGTGTGCGTCCGCCGCCTGTTCGCGGGGGTGCGCGTCTCGCATCTGCTCGCGATCGCGTCGGTCGTTCGGCGTGGGCTGGCGTCCGTGCCGCTCGGTTCGCCCGCGCTCGAGCCGGCGGACGTCATCCGGGTGGTGCTCGCGTGGAGCCGGTTCGCGCTGACCCCGGCCGGCGCTGCGGACGCGCACGCCGCGGAAGGGTGTCTCCAGGTCCCGCGCACGCATGCGCCCGGCCGACACTCCGGCCCGCCGGGCCTGCGCCACCGAGAACGCGTCGGACAGCGAGGACGGAAGCGGGGTGGGAGGTCGCGGCATCCGCTCATCATCGCTTCAGCCACCTCCGCGCACGGGCCGCGCGCAACTGTCCCGGGGACTGCGGCGCGTGGCACCGCCCTGGGGAGAACCGCGGCCGCGTCTCCACACGGCGGGAACTTCAGGAGGGCCGCGCTCGATGCCGCAGACGGTGTCAGGTGAGCCAGGCGACGACGCACGACGCGAAGCAGCCGACGCTCACCGCGCCGCTCAGGTGTCGCGAGCTGCCGTCATGCCGTAGCCGACCCCGCAGGAACAGTCAGGTGAACCGTGCGGCCGGGCATCGCGCCGTCGGAGCACACGCGACCGCGCCGCTCAGGTGACGTGAACTGCCAGAACCCCGCGGCGGTATTCGCATCGAGCGTCAGGTGAACCCCCACCAGGGACGAACCCCAGACGAACAGGCGAGCGCTCAGTCCTCGCGCGGGGTGCGCAGCTTCGCGGTCAGGTCGCGCAGCTGCACGAGCTCCTCGTCGGTGAGGGCCGACATCCGGTCGGCGATCGACCGGCCGTGCGCGGTGGCGAGGCGCCGGAAGATCTTCGTGCCCTCGTCGGTCGCGCGTACGAGGGCGCCGCGGCCGTCGTCGGGGTCGGGGCACTTGGTGACCAGTCCGCGGGTGGCCATGCGGTCGACGAGGCGCGAGACGCTCGGCTGACTGATCAGCATGTTGGCCGTGACGTCTCGCAGCCGGGCGGTCATGTCGGCCGATCGGGTGACCGTCAGCAGCACGTCGTACTCGCCCTGCAGCAGCCCGTCGCCCTCGAAGTCGGTGGAGATCTCGGAGAACACCTCGTGCTGCGCACGGAACAGGCTCTCCCACGCATCCACAGCGAGGCGTCGATCGGTCATGCCCCCCAGGATAGAGCGAGAGACGCCTTTAGGCTTGCGACATGTCCCGGACGCGACGCCCCGCCCGCCTCATCCTGAGCCTGCTGGCGGTCATCCTGCCGCTCCTGCTGGCAGCCCCCGCGACAGCGGTCGCCGCCGTCGAGACCGGTGATGACCGGACAGCGGAGGCCGCGGCATCCGTCCCGGGAATCGTCACCGCCGGGGTCGACGACTTCTCCTTCGAGAGCATGGACGCCGACTACACGATCGGCAGAGCCGACGACGGCACGAGCACCCTCCGCGTCGTCGAGACCTTCGTCGCGCTCTTCCCCGACATCGACCAGAACCGCGGGATGCGCCGCATCATCCCCGACAGCTACCAGGGCCAGCCGCTCTTCCCGAAGCTGATCTCGATCACCGACGGCGACGGGCAGCCGCGGGCATCGGAGACCGACTCCGAGGACGGCTCGTACTCGATGACCTCGCGGGCCGACGACTTCGTCCGCGGATCGCAGACCTATGTGTTCACGTACGAGCTGCGCAACGTCACGGGCACATTCGCCGACACCGATGCGACGGAGTTCTACTGGGACGTCAACGGCGTCCAGTGGGCCCAGCCGTTCGGCGCGGTGTCCGCGCGGCTGCACGTGCCCGCGGCGCTCGCCGGATCGCTGACCGGCGCCGCCTCCTGCTACGTCGGGGCCCAGGGCGCGACCGCGACCTGCCCGATCGACCAGGCGCCCGACGGAGACGGCGTCGTGTTCGACGCCTTCTCGCAGGACGTGGCGCCCTACCAGACCGTGACGATCGCCGTGGCGTTCACGACCGGCACCTTCGCGCAGTTCGATTCCTCGTACCTCGCCTCACCCTGGGGGTGGGCGCAGGGCGTCGCCGGACTCGGCGTGCTCGCCGCCGTCGTCGGAGCGTTCGTCGTGGCCGGGCGGCGCCTGCGCGACGATCCCGGCCGACCGGTCGTCATCGCCGAGTACACGCCCCCGCCCGGCATCGACGCCCTCGAGAGCGCGGTGCTCCTGGGCAAGCAGGCGAAGGCGATTCCCGCGGAGGTCCTCGAGCAGGCGGTGGTCGGCAGCATCCGCATCATCGAGGGTCGCAAGAGGTTCTTCGGCGGGCAGCGCCTCATCGCCGAGCTCGTCGATCCCTCGCGAGCCGACAGGGACGGGCGGATGCTGCTCGACGGCCTCTTCCGCGACCTGACACCCGGTGCGCAGTTCGAGTTCGGCAGCACCGACACGCGCTTCTCGACGGCGGCGCAGAAGATCCTCAAGGCGGCGGACAGCGAGCTGACCATCCGCGGGTTGCGCAAGAAGGTCCCCGCGCGACTGCGCGCCTGGCCGATCCTGCTCTGCATCGGCGCCGGGATCGGGGTCTTCCTCCTCGGCTTCGCCGCGATCACCGCGGGCGTCTTCGCCCTGGTGCCGGTGCTGCTCATGGTCGCCACCTTCGTCGCCTTCTTCCTCGTCGGCGGCGTCCTCGCGCGCAAGCCGCTGACCGCGGCGGGCGCCGAGGTCCGCGATCACCTGGCGGGGCTGAAGGTGTTCATCGAGTGGGCCGAAGCCGACCGCATCCGGATGCTGCAGTCGCCGACGGGCGCGGAGCGCGTGCGCATCGACCCGGGCGATCCGCGCGAGATGCTGCGTCTCTACGAGACCCTTCTGCCGTACGCGGTCGTGTTCGGGCAGGAGAAGGAGTGGGCGGAGCGGCTGATCGTGCTCTACGGCGACCACACGCCCACCTGGTACTACGGCAGCGGCACCTTCAACGCGGCGGCGTTCTCCTCCGGCATCACGTCGCTCTCGTCCGTGGCGTCGTCCTCTTCGTCCTCCGGCGGGTCGAGCGGCGGCGGGTCGGCCGGTGGCGGCGGCGGCGGGGGAGGCGGCGGCGGAGTCTGAGTTCCGCGGTTCGCGTCGCTCGCCGGCGCTGCGGCCTCGCCGCGCCCGCGCGTACGCCCTGAACCCTGTGCTCACGCCCCCGCTATACCCGCGCTCCACAGCCCGCGTCGCGCCTAGCCTGGACGCATGCCCTCTGACGCCCGCACCGCCCTCGAGACCGCCGACTGGCGCCGTCGTGTCTTCGCCCTCTACGACGCGGTCCGCCGCGCGGAGACGCCCGAGGAGGGGCACGAGCTGTGGCGGATCGAACGCGATGACCTGCTGGCGCGGCATCCGGCATCACCCCTGCTGCCCGAGGCGAAGCAGTGGTTCACGGGCGCCGAGGTGGCGCCGTACGACGCCGACTGGCGTTTCGAGCTGCCCATCGTCGAGGCCGAGCCCGCGCGCTTCGAATTCGCCACCGGCACCGACGGCGTGGTGCCGTTCGAGCGGCTCGGCGTCGTCGAGATCCCCGGCGTGGGCACCCTGGACGTGTGGCGGCTGACCACGTACGGCGGCGGGCTGTTCATCCCGGTGCGCGACGCGCTCGCCGGAGCCCCCGGCGGCACGTACGGCGGCGGGCGCTACCTGATCGACACGATCAAGGGTGCCGATCTGGGGGCGGATGCCGCGGCATCCCGCATCGTCGTCGACTTCAACTTCGCCTACAACCCGTCGTGCGCCTACGACCCGGCATGGGCGTGCCCGCTCGCGCAGCCGGGAAACGTGCTGCGCGTCGACGTGCCCGTGGGCGAGCTCTACAGCTGACTCACCCGGCCCGGACGCAGTGAGGGCCGGTCGGAGAGGCATCCGACCGGCCCGTGTCCCTTTGCACCAAGAGAATCTTGCAATCACATGACGGGAGCTGCCACAGCAAACAACTTCCGCTCCTGAACTGTATAACGACCAGGTAACGGAAGGGAAGACTTTTCTCCGTCCGAACCTGGCAGTCGGTTATCAGGCCTCGGGGATGACCCGGTCGAAGAGCTCTTCGCGGGCGACGTCGGGGTCGGGTCCGCTGCGCACCCCGGTGTCGAGCGCCGTGATGCGCGCCATCTCGTCGGCGCCGAGCTCGAAGTCGAAGACGTCGAAGTTCTCGCGGATGCGCTCGGGGTTCGTGGACTTCGGGATGACGGAGCGGCCCTGCTGGATGCCCCACCGCAGCATGACCTGGGCGGGACTCCTCCCGTGGACGCGGGCGATGTCGCCGATGGTCTCGTCCTGCATCACGTTGCGGCGCTCGTCGCCCCAGGGTCCCGGGTAGAAGGTGATGCCGCCGATCGGCGACCACGCCTGGGTCAGGATGCCGCGCCGCGCGTCCTCGGACTGCACGTCGGGCTGCGCGAAGTAGGGGTGGAGCTCGACCTGGTTGACGGCCGGGACCACCTCGACCTCCGCCATCAGCCGCTCCAGGTGAGGGGGCATGAAGTTGCTCACTCCGATCGCCCGCACCCGCCCGTCGGCCAGGAGCTCCTCGAGCGCCTGATACGCGGCCACCGTGCGGGCGAACCGGCTCGGCGCGGGCTGATGCAGGATCAGCAGATCGAGCGTCTCGACGCCGAGCTTCCCGACCGCTTTCTCGAAGGCGTGCAGCGCCTCGTCGTGGCCGTAGTCGGACACCCACACCTTGGTCTCGAGGAAGACGTCGGCGCGGTCGACGCCCGACCGCCGGAGGCCCTCGCCCACCTCGCGCTCGTTGTTGTAGGCCGCCGCGGTGTCGATGTGGCGGTAGCCGACGCGCAGCGCGGTGTCCACCGCGGCGGCCGTCTCCTCGGGCGGGCTCTGGAAGACGCCGAGCCCGATCGTGGGAAGGGTGACGCCGTTGTTCAGGGTCAGGTCGATCATGGGAACCTCTCTCCGTCGCGGATGCGACGGAATCCATGCTCGACCTCCACGGGGCCGGGCGGCTAGCCCCCTCCCGGATCAGCCCTGCCGGGTACGGCGCGGGCGTGCCGGACCTCTGTCGGCCGCGCTCGACCGACCGTAGGCTCGGGTCGGGTCGCGCCTCAGCGACCGCGATCGGAGGTCGGCATGGACTACTCGCTCGAGGTGATCGCGATCCCCGTCTCGGACGTCGACGACGCGGTGCGCTTCTACGTCGATCAGGTCGGGTTCCACCTCGACCACGACGTCTCGCACGTTCCCGGGATGCGGGTGGTGCAGATGACGCCGGTCGGGTCGGCCTGCTCGGTGGTGATCGGCGAGGGGATGCCGCTCGGTGAGCCCGGCTCGACGAAGGGCCTTCAGCTGGTGGTCGGCGACATCGACGCAGCGCGTGAGGAGCTCGCCGGCCGCGGTGTGCCGATCTCGGAGGTGCAGCAGCTCGGCCCCGAGGGCATGCAGGGCTCGCGCTTCGCCTTCTTCACCGACCTCGACGGCAACGCCTGGTCGTTGCAGGAGATCCGGCGCTGATGCGACCGTGCCGCGTCAGGGCGCGGGACGGTGGGTCAGCTGCTCCGTGAGCACCTCCACCGCGGCGTCTTCCGCGTCCGAGGACGGCACGTCGTGGTCGGGGGCGACGCCGACAGCCTCCCAGTTCGTCGAGGTGCGGGGGTCGAGGGGTGCGCCGGTCGACACGAAGACGGCGAAGCCCGCGCCGGTGTCGAAGAAGGTTCCGGGATTCGCCGCACCCGCCGACCTCTCTCCGACGATGACTGCTCGGCGCGTCGTCGAGAGGAGATAGGCGAAACTCTCCGCGGCGGAGGCTGTCCCTCCGTCGATGAGGACCGCCAGCGGCATCCAGGTCAGAGCAGAGTCGTCGTCGGCTGGTGTCGTGTAGGAAGTTTCGACGCCCGTTCTGGTCGTGAAGTCGACCACGTGGACGGGCGGCTGCCCGAGAAGGGGCCCCGCGACGGCGGCGACCATCGTCGGCCAGCCCCCGTGGTTGCCGCGGACATCCACGATCGCGGCATCGAAGTCCGCGAGCCACCGGAGCGCTTCCGCGAGCTCCTCCGCGCGCCCCCGCTCATCAGGATCCACGAACTCCGAGATGACCAGCACGCCGATCTGCCCCCGGGGGTGGGTGCGCAGGAACGCGCCCGTGTCACCGGCCTGCACCTCACGGGCGACAGGGGTCGGCGCCTCGCGGACGACCCGGAAGTGCCGGTCGAACAGCCGCAGGCGTCGGGTCCACTCCTCGAACGGCGGCTCATCACCCGCCGCGTCCCACGACCTCACCTCCGCCGCGACTGCGGCGGCGACCTCGGGGAACACGTAGTGCGCTTCGATCGTGTCGGCGAGTGCGTTCTGGAGGGCGCGGTGGGAGGGCATGCTTCAGTCTCGCCGATCCACTGATCGAAGGCCGGAGTCGAGCTCGGGCATCTGCAGGAGATCAGGAGCTGATCCGACATCCCGCTGTCAAGTCTGTACGCGGCGGCCCTCCCCGGCGTAGCGTCGTGCTCACGACCCCGAGGAGGCGGCCATGACACACCACGACAAGTCCCACGACACGTCAGCCCACGACGAGACGGTGCGCGAGACCACGAGCGAGGGCGAGTACACCGACACCGAGACGGCGTCGGGCCGCGACACGCACAAGGACAACGTTCACCCCGGCCAGTACACCGACGCCGACCTGGGCGAGGGCAAGGACTGACACCTTCCGGTCGGGCCTGACCCTCTCCGGTCAGACGTCGGGCGTCGGCGACACCGGCGTAAGAGCTGTCCGAGCCGCAGCCAGCCGCGCCGCGACCACCCCCGCAGCTGCCCGCAGTTCCGGCGGCCCGATGACGGTGAAAGCGACGTCGAAGCGCAGCACCCAGGACAGCAGTCCGGCGCACGACCACGAGCCGATGCGCACGCGGCAGCCGCCGTCGGGCAGCTCCTCGAGGTCGCCGTCGCCGATCCACGGTGCGACGGCAGCGGGTGGCAGCGGGAAGGCGAACTCCCCGTGCACCGGCCAGGTGGCGGCATCCGTCGATCCCTTCGCCCTCGCCTCCACGAACGTGCCGGCGGCGCCCGTCGGGATCGGCCGTGCCGTGAAGGGCGCGCCGCCCGCCTTCAGTCGGAGCCGGTCGAGACGGAAGGTGCGCCAGTCGTCGCGGTCGAGGTCCCACGCCACGAGGTACCAGCGGCCGGCGCGTGCGACGATCCCGTGCGGCTCGGCGCGTCGCGTGGGGCGGTCGCTCTCGTCGCCGTAGTCGAAGCGCAGTGTGCGACGGTCGTGGACAGCCGCGCTCACGACCTCCACCACCGCCGGATCGACGTGGATCTGCGCCGCCGTGCCGGAGAAGCGGATGCCGTCGATGCGGTGCCGCAGCCGTGCAGGCATCACCTGTCGCACCGTGAGGAGCGCCCGCGCGGCCGCATCGTCCAGCTCGACCCCTGAGGAGGGCACCGACTGCAGGGCGATCGCGATCGCGACCGCCTGCGCGTCGTCGAACAGCAACGGCGGCAGGTCGGAGCCGGCGGACAGGCGGTAGCCGCCGTCGGGCCCCTTGCTCGACGCGATCTCGTAGCCGAGCTCCCGCAGGCGGTCGACGTCGCGGCGGACCGTCCGCGGCGTCACGTTCAATCGCTCCGCGAGCACCGGTCCTGGCCAGTCGCGCCGCGTCTGCAGAAGCGACAGGAGCGCGAGCATGCGCGAGGACGTCGTAGGCATCATGACATTCTCGGGGAAGAAGAGGACTCAACCTGTCCGCTTCGGGCGAGAGAGTGCAGACACGGCGATCAGCCGCACCTCTGACCGAAGGACATCCCATGAGCATCACCACCACCACACACCTCAACTTCCGCGGCACCGCGCGATCGGCGATGGAGTTCTACCGCTCCGTCTTCGGCGGCGACCTCCAGCTCATGACCTACGCCCAGATGGGGATGCCCGCTGAGGCGCCCGGGGCGGACAAGGTCGTCTTCTCGCGCCTGCAGGCCGACGGCGGGTTCCGGCTGATGGCGTACGACATCCCCGGAACCGATGACACGGATGCCGCGGCCACCGCCGGCCGCACGCGTCGGGAATACGGCATGACCCTCACCGACCGCACGTTCTTCCAGTCGCTGCAGGGGCCGACGCTCGACGAGGTCTCGGTCTTGTGGGACCACCTGTCCGACGGGGCGCTCATCATCGAGCCGCTGGCGGCCTCCGCCTGGAGCGCGGGCTTCGGCATGCTCAGCGACCGCTTCGGCGTCACCTGGGTCGTCGACGTGCAGCCCGCGGGCTGAACCGCGCGGGCCCGCGCGCTCAGACGCTCGGGCCCCCGCCACGGGGCTCGCGCCCAGGCTCGGGCCGACGTCTCGCCGTACGCTGGCGGAACACCCCGAAGGAGGCGTCATGAGCGCGAACCCCACCCCAGACGAGTCGCCGCTGCGGCACCGCCCGTGGCTGAGCGCCTATGCCGACGGGGTGCCGGAGGAGATCGACCCCGTCACCGAGACGCTGGTGGACCTGCTCGACGCATCGGTGCAGCGGTACAGCAGTCAGGTCGCGTGCGAGTTCTTCGGGGCTGAGACGACGTACGCCGAGCTGGGGGAGCAGGTCTCCCGAGCGGCCAACGCCCTGCGCAAGCTGGGCGTCGAGGCGGGGGACAGGGTCGCCCTGGTGCTGCCGAACTGCCCGCAGCACGTCGTCGCCTTCTACGCCGCCCTGCGTATCGGCGCCATCGTCGTCGAGCACAACCCGCTCTACACGGCGCGCGAGCTGCGTCACCAGTTCGAGGTGCACGAGGCCGTCGTGGCCATCGTCTGGGACAAGGTCGCCGACACCGTGGCGGAGTTCCCGAGCGACATCGCACCGTCCGCCATCGTGTCGGTGCGCATGACGGATGCCCTTCCCTGGGGCAAGCGCGTCGCGCTGCGGCTCCCTGTGCCCGCCGCTCGTGCCTCCCGCGACGCGATGACCGCCGACCCGACCGCGAAGGGTGTGCTGACGTGGTCCCAGCTCATCAAGACGCGCAGGCTGTCGCGCAGACATCCCATCCCGTCCCTCGACGACACCGCTCTGCTTCAGCTGACCAGCGGCACGACAGGCACGCCGAAGGCCGCGATCCTCACCCACCGCAACCTCCGCTCCAACGCGGCGCAGGGACGCGCCTGGGTGCCGGGACTGCGCGAGGGGGAGGAGACCTTCTATGCGGTGCTGCCCATGTTCCACGCGTACGGCCTCACGCTCTGCCTGACCTTCGCGATCTCCATCGGCGCTCGCATCGTGCTGTTCCCGAAGTTCGACGTCGACCTCGTCGTGGCCGCCGCGAAGTCCTCTCCACCGACGTTCCTGCCGGGTGTGCCGCCGATCTACGACGCCCTGGCACGGGCGACGTCGCGCAGGGGCGTCGATCTCACCAGCATCCGCTTCGCCATCTCGGGCGCCATGAGCCTGCCGGTGCCCACGGTCACCCGGTGGGAGGAGGCCACGGGCGGACTCCTTGTCGAGGGCTACGGCATGACCGAGACCTCGCCGGTCGCGCTCGGCAACCCGATCGGCCCGACGCGACGGCCCGGCACGGTCGGCGTGCCGTTCCCGAGCACGGACATCCGCGTCGTCGACCCCGAGGATCCGTCCTCCGACCGCGCCCTCGGCGAGCCGGGTGAGCTGCTGATCCGCGGACCGCAGGTCTTCGGCGGCTACTGGCGGCGCCCCGACGAGACGGCGGCGGTGCTGCTGGCCGACGGGTGGCTGCGCACCGGCGACATCGTCACGGTCTCCGCCGACGGCTTCGTCACGGTCGTCGACCGGGTCAAGGAGCTCATCATCACCGGCGGCTTCAACGTGAGCCCCAGCGAGGTCGAGCAGGCGCTCCTGCTGCACCCCGACGTCGCGGAGGCGGCCGTCATCGGACTGCCGCGCGACTCGGGCGGAGAGGACGTCGTCGCCGCGGTCGTGCTCACCGACGGTGCCGTGTTCGACGCGGGCGCCCTGCGCGACTTCTGCCGCTCCCACATCACCGCTTACAAGGTGCCCAAGCGCATCGTCCAGCTCGGCGACCTGCCGCGTTCGCAGATCGGCAAGATCCAGCGGCGGCTGGTGAGGGAGCAGCTGCTGGCCGACTGAGACGGATGCTGGATCCGACGGTGCGCGCGTCATTACACTGAGCGCACCCCGCAGCCGATCGGACCCTCGCATGCCCGTTCCCGCACGTCGCCCCCTCGTCACCGCCGTCCTGCTCGTCGCGAGTCTGGCCCTCGCCGGCTGCACCTTCGCCGCACCGGCGGAGCCGACGCAGAGCGCCGGCCCCGCGGTCCCCGACGACATCCGGGCGATCATGGACGGCGCGAGCTATCCGCACGCCCGGTGGGGGCTCGCGGTCGAGGACCTCGAGACGGGCGAGCGGCTCGTCGACCTCGGGTCGGACGAGTTCTTCCCGCCCGGATCGACGACGAAGGTGTTCACCGTCACGCCGACGTACGAGACGCTCGGCGGCGACCACCGCTTCGTCACCCCCGTCTACGCGACGGCTCCCGTCTCCGGGGGTGCGGTCAGCGGCGACCTCGTGCTCGTGGCCCAGGGCGACGTGTTCTTCGGCGCCCGGCGCGCGGGCGCCGACGAGCTGTCGTTCACGGACTTCGACCACATGGAGGCCAATTCCTTCCCCGGGCTGGCAGGGCTCGTCCCCGAGGATCCACTGGCGGGGATCGATGATCTGGCCGACCAGATCGTGGCCTCCGGCGTCACCTCCGTCTCCGGCGAGGTCATCATCGACGACCGTCTGTTCCCGGCCGGTCAGGAGCTGTCCGGCATCCGTCTGGATCCGATGTACATCAACGAGAACGTCATCGACATCACCCTGACGGCCGGCGCCGACGGCGCCGCGGCGGAGTTCGACTGGCGTCCGAAGGTCTCCACTCTGCAGGTGACCTCGACGGTGACGACGGGCGCCGCCGACTCCGCTCCGCAGATCGCGATCAGCGAGCAGGGCGGCGCCGTCACGGTGTCCGGGTCCATCCCGGCGGGCGGCGTGCCGATCGTCCAGGTCGCCGAGATCGAGGACCCGTCGTCGTTCGCCCGCACCGCGCTCATCGAGGCGCTGCGCGAGCGCGGTGTCACCGTCGCGGCCGACCCCGCGGCATCCAATCCCTCGGACCGCCTGCCCGCGGACACGACCTATGCCGGCGCCGCCCGCGTCGCCGCCCATGAGTCGGCGCCCTTCCGCGAGTACGCGAAGGTCATCTGGAAGGTGAGTCACAACCGCGGCGCCGACAACGACATGTGCCTGCTGGCGATCGCCGAGGGGTCGACCCGGTGCGGGGCAGGACTCGCGGCGGTGGCGGAGCACCTCGAGAAGATCGGGGTGGACGGCACGGGCGTCTCGTTCGCCGACGGCCGAGGCGGTGAGCCGGCCGATCTGACGACTCCGGATGCCGCGCTGGAGCTGCTGCGGGCCATCAGCACGCGCGACGACTTCGACACGCTGAAGAACGCGCTGCCCATCCTCGGCGTGGACGGCAGCATCGCGACCGACAACACGGGCACGGGTGCGGCAGGCCACGTGTACGCGAAGACGGGGACCGTCGCCGGCGGCGACCTGACCACGGGCGACCTCACGGTCATCGCCGAGACGCTCATCGGCTACATCGACGCGAAGTCGGGTCGAAAGCTCGCGTTCGCGCTCTACGTCAACAACCTCAAGCTGCCGAAGATCGACGACCTGTTCTCGGTCTTCGACGACGAGAACAAGATCGCGGGGCTGCTCTACGAGCGGTATTGAGACCGATTCGCGCCGGGCGGCTCCACCCCTCCCCGGGGCTGGGAAACTGGGGTCATGGCCCACTACCGCGACACCGCGAGCGGTCCGTTCGTGGTCACCCTGGTCGTCGACCTGCCGATCGCGAAGCTCGACGCGCTCGAGGTGATCGCGTTCGTCTCGGACGGGCACATCGACAACGCGGGCACCGCATGGCCCCGCGTCGGCGTGGCCCCGAACGCCTGGGCCGAGGTGCAGATCCCGCGCTTCGGCGACCCGCCGCCGCTGGCCGTGGACGTGTGCTCGGACGCCTCGCCCGAGGTCGCCCGCGCAGCGGCTTCGACGCTGCGGTCCGCGCTCGAGCGCGTCGGGTGGACGGTGCGCGACCCCCGCGACGGCGAGGTCTAGCCGGGGCAGGCGTCCGCGGGCGCCGGTCGGGTCGGGGAGGATGGAGGAGTGAGCCCCGACATCCGCCTCGTCGCCGTCGACATGGACGGCACCCTCCTCGACGGCGACGGCCGCATCCCCGACACGCTCTGGCCCCTGCTGCCGCGCCTCGCCGCGCGCGGGGTGACCTTCGTGCCCGCGTCGGGTCGGCAGCTCGCCACCCTCCAGCGCTCTTTCGGCGACGCCGCCGCCGGCATGACGTTCATCGCCGAGAACGGCACGCACGTCGTCGACGGATCCCGCGTCATCGCCCTCGACGCCCTCGACGCGGAGACGGTCCGCACGGCGGTCACGACGCTGCGGGAGCTCGCGGCCGACGGGTACGACCTCGGCGTGGTCGTGTGCGGACGTCGTTCGGCCTACATCGAGCGGACGGACGCCGCGTTCCAGACGGAGGCCGACACGTACTACGCCGCGCTCGAGGTCGTCGACGACCTGCTCGCGGTCGACGACGAGGTGCTGAAGCTCGCGGTGTACGACTTCGACATCGCCGAGCACAGCGTGGGCCCGGCGCTCGCCGACCTCGCCCGCACGCACCAGGTGGTGGTGTCGGGCACGCATTGGGTCGACATCATGAACCGCGGCGTCGACAAGGGCGTCGCCCTCCGCCGCCTCCAGGAGGACCTCGGCATCGACCGCTCGCAGACCGCGGCGTTCGGCGACTTCCTCAACGACCTCGAGATGCTGGATGCCGCGGACTGGTCGTTCGCGATGGCGGACGCGCATCCGGACGTCGTCGCCCGTGCGCGCCACCGTGCCCCGTCGAACGTCGACCACGGCGTCATCACGACGCTCGAGGAGCTCGTCTTCGGGACCTGAGCGTAACGGGCGATGGTCGGTCGTCGAGCGGGGGAGCGCGGCGACCGAGACGAATCGGGGTGGGATGCGTGTCGACGCGCGGCGCTCGCCCAACGCGCGGTGATCGCCGCGATACGGTCGACGGATGAGCGGAATCGTCGTCCTCGGCAGCGCCAACATGGACCTCGTGGTGCGCCAGCCGCGGCCCGCGCACCCCGGCGAGACGATGTCGGGCAGCTCGTTCGCGACCGGCCCCGGCGGCAAGGGCCTCAACCAGGCCGTCGCCGCCGCGCGGGCCGGCGCGGAGGTCGCCTTCATCGGCTGCGTGGGCCCCGACGACTTCGGCGCGCGCCTGACCCGCGTGCTCGACGAGGCCGGCATCGATGCCTCGGCCGTCCGGGTGGTCGCGGAGCCCATCGACCGCGCCACGACCGGCATCGCCGCCATCAGCGTGACCGACGACGGCGAGAACTCGATCGTCGTCGTGCCCGGCGCGAACGGCGACGACGAGCTGACGGAGACGGATGCCGCGGCCATCGGCCGCGCGCAGTTCCTCCTCGTGCAGCTCGAGCGCCCGCTGCCCCTCGTGCGCCGGGCGCTGGAGACCGCGCGCGAGAGCGGAGTGCGCACCGTGCTGACTCCCGCGCCCGCGACGACGGAGGCCGCCGCACTGATCCCGCTCGCCGACATCGTCGTGCCCAACGAGGGCGAGGCGGCGATGCTGTCGGGGCTCGCCGATCCCGACGCCGACGCATCCGCGCGAGCCCTCAGCGGCCGCGCCTCGAAAGGCGACGGCACCGGCCTCGCCGTCGTGACCCTCGGTGAACGCGGTGCGGTCGTCGCCCGGGGCGGGGAGATCGTGCACCGGGTGGGCGCCCGCCGCGTCGACGCGGTGGACACGACCGGCGCGGGCGACACCTTCGTCGGCGCGCTGATCGCCTGGCTCGCCGGGGGCGCCGAGCTCGAGGAGGCGCTGGAGGCGGCGGCCGCCGCAGCGGCCATCGCCGTCACGCGCGAGGGAGCCGCGGCATCCATGCCCTCCCGGGACGAGATCGAGGCGGCGCTCGGGGGCGATGCGTCGGTTGCGGATGCTGCGCCGCGGCCCGTCGAGCGGAGGTCTGCGGCGATCCCTGCTCCCGTCTACCTCGACACCGACCTCGGCATCGACGATGCGCTGGCGCTCGGCTACCTGCTGGCGCACCCCGGCGTCGAGGTCGTGGGCGTCGGATCGGTGCACGGCAACCTCGACGCCCCGCAGGCCGCGCGCAACGTGCTGGACCTGCTCGCGCTGACCACGGGCCGCGGCATCCCGGTCGCGGTCGGTGCCTCCGACCCGCTCGCGGGACCGTTCGCCGGCGGGGCCCCGCATGTGCACGGCGACAACGGCATCGGCGGCGTGGTCCTCGATCGCAGCCCCGACGAGCCGGTCTCGGAAGATGCCGCGGATCTGCTGATCCGGCTGGCGCACGAGCACGCGGGCCGGCTCCGGGTGGTGGCGATCGGTCCGCTGACGAACCTCGCCGTGGCCCTCGAGCGCGATCCGGCGATCGCCGGTCTCCTCGACGGCGTGTGGGTGATGGGCGGCGCCGCTCTGGTGCCCGGCAACATCACGCCGACCGCTGAGGCGAACATCTTCCATGACCCCGAGGCCGCGCAGGTCGTGCTCGAGGCCGACTGGCCTGTCGTGCTGGTGCCGCTGGACGTCACGATGCAGAACCGTTTCACGTCGGGCGACCGCGCCGCGCTCACGGCCGCCCCCGGTGCCGCCGCACGGGCGATCGGCGAGATGCTGGCGCTGTACGAGGAGTTCTACACGCCGATCTTCGGAGCCCCGGATGTCGCGCTGCACGACCCGCTCGCGGCGGCACTCGCGGCGGGCGGTGTCCGCAGCGCGCTGGCGCCGCGGGTGCGTGTGGTGGTCGACACGACCCACGGCCCCGGGCGGGGTCAGACGATCTGCGACTTCCGCGGCATGTACCGCGGGCACCCCGTGCCGTCCGGCCCCACCGTGGAGGTCGTGCTGGAGCTCACCGAGCCGTTCGCGCCGGAGCTGCGGGCGCGTCTGCTCGAGCTGCGCTGAGGCGGCGGCGCCTGCGGATGCACGCGCCCGCGCCGGATCCCCGTCGGATACCCGGCACCGGCCTGCGGGTCAGGACGAGCGGTGGGCGCTGTAGTACTCCAGCAGTGCGCGGGTCGAGGCATCCTGCGCTTCCAGAGCCTCGGCGTCGCCCTCGATGGCGGGTGCGATCTGCAGGGCCAGCTGCTTGCCCAGCTCCACACCCCACTGATCGAACGAGTTGATGCCCCAGACCGTGCCCTGCGTGAACGTGATGTGCTCGTAGAGGGCGATGAGCTGGCCGAGCACCGACGGCGTCAGCGACGCGGCGAAGATCGACGTCGTCGGGCGGTTGCCGGGGAAGGTGCGCGCGGCGACGAGAGCGCCGGTCGTGCCCTCGGCCTCGACCTCCTCCGCGGTCTTGCCGAACGCCAGCGCCTTGGTCTGGGCGAGGAAGTTCGCGAGGAACAGGCCGTGCACGTCGCGCCCGCCGTCCTCCAGCGGATAGGCCGGATTCACGAAGGCGATGAAGTCGGCGGGGATGAGGCGCGTGCCCTGGTGGATCAGCTGGTAGAACGCGTGCTGGCCGTTGGTGCCGGGCTCGCCCCAGAAGACCTCGCCCGTGTCGGTCGTGACGGGGGTGCCGTCCCAGCGCACGGACTTGCCGTTGGACTCCATCGTGAGCTGCTGGAGGTAGGCCGGGAAGCGGTTGAGCTGCTGCGCGTAGGGGAGGACGGCGTGCGACTGCGCACCGAGGAAGTTGCTGTACCAGACGTTGAGCAGCCCCATCAGAAAGGGGACGTTCTGCGCGACGGGGGTGGACGCGACATGCTCGTCGACGGCGTGGAAGCCGGCCAGCAGCTCGCGGAACGCGGACGGCCCGAAGACGATCGCCAGCGACAGCCCGATGGCCGAATCGACGGAGTAGCGTCCGCCCACCCAGTCCCAGAAGCCGAACGCGTTGGTCGGGTCGATGCCGAAGGCCTCCACCTTGTCGAGCGCGGTGGACACGGCGACGAAGTGGTGCGCGACGGCATCCGTCTTCGCGGCATCCGTGCCGTCGATGATGCCCGCGGACGTCAAGCCGTCCCACAGCCAGTCGCGCGCGAGCCGGGCGTTGGTGAGGGTCTCGAGGGTCGTGAAGGTCTTGGACGCGACGATGAAGAGCGTGGTCTCCGGGTCGAGTCCCGACGTCTTCTGCGCGATGTCGGTCGGGTCGATGTTCGAGACGAAGCGCGCCTCGATGCCGGCGTCGGCGAGGGGCTTGAGCGCCTCGTAGACCATCACCGGACCGAGATCAGAGCCGCCGATGCCGATGTTGACGACGTGCGTCACCTTCTTGCCCGTGACGCCCTGCCACTCGCCCGAGCGCACCCGGTCGGCGAAGGTCGACAGCTTCTCGAGCACGGCCTGCACGTCACTGTCGATCTGCTGACCGTCGACCTCGAGCGCGGGGGAGGCGCCCGCGGGGCGGCGGAGCGCGGTATGGAGCACGGCGCGATCCTCGGACGTGTTGAGATGCACGCCGGCCAGCATCTCCGCGAAGCGCTCGGCGACACCCGTCTGCTCGGCGAGGCGGACGAGGGCCGCGAGCACGTCGTCGGTGACGAGGTTCTTCGACAGGTCGACGTGCAGATCGACGAGGGGCAGCGACATCCGCTCCACGCGCCCGGCGTCTTCGGCGAACCAGGTGCGCAGGTCGGGGCGGAGCGAATCGCGCAGCGCGGTCAGCTCCGACCAGGCGGGGGTGGACGTGGGGTCGATGGGCGCGCTCATGACTCCACGCTAGCGCCGCGCGGCGGGTGCGAGAGGGCGTATGTCGGGCAAAAAGGAAGGCCGGTCGGAGAGGAATCCGACCGGCCCTTGTCCCTTTGCACCAAGAGTGTCCTGCAATCACATGTCGGCAGCTGCCACAGCAAAACAACTGCCTGGCGATGACTCTATAACGGCGAGGTAACGACGGCAAGCATTCGTCGTTATCTTTTCGTAATCAGTGGACAGCGTGCCGCTCAGGGGCTCACCGGTCCGTCGTCGGGAGCTTCGCCACGCCGTGGCGCGCGGGCTCGTCGGGCTCGGCGGCGGTGTCCGGGCTGACGGCCGACGGCGAGCCGCTGCCGCCCGTGTCGGGGTACTCCGGCTGATCGGGCCCGCCCGATTCGTCGCGCTCGTCGGCCGGGGGAAGGTGGTCCAGGGGCTGTCGGATGTCGTCTCGATCGCTCATCCCCCGACGATGCGTCCGTCAGCTGTGTTTTGCGAGGGGGTTGCCGTCGTCTACCTCTATGCGATCGAAGATTCTGCAAGAGCCGGAGCGTTTTGTGTTCGATGTCTTCGAGACCGACGACGACTGGACGCGCTGCTCACCCGCGCGCCGGTCGAGGCCTCAGAGGCGGATGAGGACCTTGAGCGCCTCGCGGGCATCCATCAGCCGGTAGGCCTCGGCGATGTCCTCGAGGGGCAGCTCCCGGTCGAAAACCCTCCCGGGGTCGATGGTGCCGTCCAGCACCTGCGGGATGGCAGCTTCGAGGTAGGCGCGCACGGTTGCGGGCCCGCCGGTGAGAGTGGCGTTCTTGCCGAAGAGTGACGCGAAGCCGACAGGTGCCTCTTCGTACTGGGGGACGCCCACGCGCGAGATCACCCCTCCCGGGCGAACGACTCCACAGGCCTGCTCGTAAGCGGGCATGTGGCCGACCGCCTCGAGGACGACGTGCGCGCCCTCGCCACCCGTGAGCTCGAGCACTTTCGCGACACCCTCCTCGCCGCGTTCCGCGACCACCTGCGTGGCACCGAACTCGCGTCCGACATCGGTGCGGGCGGTGTGCCGGCCCATCAAAATCACGGTCTCGGCACCGAGCTGCCGGGCGGCCAGCACAGCGGAGAGGCCCACCGCACCGTCCCCGATCACGACGACGGACTTCCCCGCCTCGACGCCGCCGCGGATGGCGGCGTGATAACCGGTGAGGTACACGTCGGAGAGGGTGAGCAGGGACGGCATGAGTGCCGGGTCGGTCCCGGCGGGGATGGCAACGGCGGTGCCGTCGGCGTAGGGGATGCGGAGCTTCTCGGCCTGGGTGGCGGAGGCGGCGCCGTCGAAGAATCCGCCGTGCACGCACGAGGTCGTGATCCCGTCGCGGCAGAACGCGCAGGTGCCGTCGGACCAGGCGAAGGGCACGATGACGGTGTCGCCGACGCGGAGAGTGGTGACATCCGCACCGATCCGCTCGATCACCCCGATCGCCTCGTGGCCCATGCGACGGCCTTCAGGGGTGTCGCCGAGGTCACGGTAGGGGTGCAGGTCGGATCCGCAGACGCAGGCATGCGTGACGCGGATGATCGCATCGGTGGGCTCTTCGAGGGCGGGTTCGGGAACGTCGACGACGCGGACGTCGCCGGCGGCGTACATGAGGGTTGCGCGCATGGGGCTGACTGCTTCCTTCGTGGGTGATGGGTGATGGGTGATGGGTGATGGGTGATGGATGCTGGGTGCTGCGGATGTCACGCCCGCGAGGATCTGCTCCGGCTGGTCAGGAGGACGCAGAGGAGGCGGTCGTCAGCGGACGATCTCGACGGTGACGGGACCGCCCTCGAGGAGGGCGAGCTGCTCCTCGGCGGCGGTGTAGGTGCCGATGTGGAGGGTGGCGTCGGAGTAGCCGATGCCGCTGGCGTCGTAGTAGAAGCCGAGGTTGCCCCACGGAGTGAAATAGATGAGATCGCCGTCTTCCGGGTCGGAGCCGGAGGAGCCCTGGGAGTTCAGCTTCCGCGGCAGATACGAGATCTTCTCCTTTCCGCTGAACTCCTCGATGGTGAGCTGCGTGGGCAGAAGGGAGAGGAAGTCGCGCACGCCGGCGCTGTCCTCCCCGACGGTGACGTCGACGGTGGTCCGGTCTGAGGTGAATCGCACCACCGTGCCCACGATCTCCGCCGATTCCTCGACCGGCGCCGGTGACTCCTCGATCCTGTCGGCGCTCGGCGACCCCGATGCGGGGACCGGACCCGTCGACGTGGGGGAGGGGCTGACAGGGGCAGCGGACGGAGTGGGGCTGCAGGCGGTGACGGCGAGGATCAGGAGCGATCCGACGGCGACAGTGAGACGTGCACGATGCGTCACCGGCCCGTACCGGGTGCGGCAGCCCTGTTCGGTCATGACTGTGCTTCTCCGTGAGGGCGGCCCGCGAACTCCGCGTCTGTGATGTGCTCTTTCCATGTCGTGGTGGCGGCGGGGTCGTCGCCGTTCTCGAGCATGGCGACGTGTTCCATGAAGGTGTCTCCCGCGGCGGCGTGCCAGTGGTCCTCTCCGGGTGGCGTATACAGCGTCTGCCCGGGGTGCACGTCGATGATGGTGCCGTCTCGGCCGCCGAACCGCGCAACCCCCTGAGTGACGCGGAGGTACTGCCCTCGGGCGTGGGAATGCCATGCCGTGCGCGCGCCGGGCGCGAACCTGACGACGGCGACCGACATCCGCTGCTGCGGCTCATGGGGCACGGCGATCATGTCCACCCACACGTCCCCGGCGAACTGCTCAGGTGGATTCTTGACGGTGGGTGTGGCGGGTTCGATGTTCACGAAGCACTCCGTTTCACGGGATGGCGGGTGGGAGGTGATGACGTTCAGATGCGGGGACCGGTCGATGTGTCGACCGGGCACAGTGCAGACGATGTGGAGGTCGGCCGGCGCGCGAGCAGCACGTAGGCCGTGCCTGCGAGGGTCACCGCGACGGTGGTGACCACGCCGAGGGGGAGGATGCTGAGGGCACCGGCGACGCCCACCAGCGGTGCGGCGACCCCGCCGAAGCCGAACCGCACCATTCCGAGCAGAGACGATGCCGTGCCCGCCATCTGCGGATAGTCGACCAGGGCGAGCGTCGTGGCAGGCGGCGATGAGATCGCGACGCCTCCCGCGAGGAGGAACAGGGACAGGATCACCACCCACAGCGGCGTGGTGGTGAGTCCGGATGCGAGCAGTCCGAGAGCGCCGAGACCGGCGATCAGGATGCCGGTGGCGAGGGTCCCTGCGACGCTCCAGCGCTCTGCGGCGCGACCGGCGAGGTAGCCGAACGCCATGAATCCGGCGGAGTTGAGTCCGAAGGCGAGCGCGTACTCGAGCGGCGACAGTCCGTAGACGTCCTGCAGCACGAACGTCGAGCCGGACAGGTAGGCGAAGAGCGCGGCGTAGAGGAACCCCTGGTTCAGCACCGCGCCCACGAACACCCGGTCGGCGAGCAGCGTCCGGAAGTCGCGGACGGTGTGGGCCCACCCGCCGCTGATGCGCCCGTCGGCGGAGAGGGTCTCCGGGAAGAGCACGAGCGAGATGAGCAGGATCCCTGCGCCGATGACGGCGAGGAAGACGAACAGGCCCCGCCAGTCGGTGACGGTGTTCAGCACGCCGCCGACCAGCGGTCCGATGATCGCGGCGAAACCGCCCACCACCGTCAGGCGCCCGTAGAACCGGATCAGGGCGCCGCCGGTGTAGACGTCCCGCCCTGCGGCCTGGGAGATGACGATCCCGACCCCGCCGGCCAGTCCCTGGACGAACCTGGCGGCGATGAGCATCTCCACCGACGGGCTGACCGCGCAGAGAGCGGACGTCAGCATGTACGCGGTCACTCCCACGAGGAGGATGCCGCGGCGTCCGAATCGGTCCGAGAGGGGACCCGCGACCAGCTGCCCGGCGGCGAGCCCGACCAGACACGCCGTCACGGTCAGCTGGGCCACCGAGGTGACGGCGCCGAGCTCGGAGGTCAGTGCGGGGAGTGCGGGGAGGTACAGGTCCATCGAGATCGGGCCGAACACCGTCAGCAGAAGGAGGAGTGCGGGCAGTACCCGCCGCGACACCGGTCGCTCTGCAAGGGTCTGTTCGGTCATGCCTCAAGACTCATCGCCATCGTCACCGCAGGGGAGTCCCTGCTGAGGGGTGTACTGACAGGGAACCCGTCGCCCGGCGGTCGGCGGAGGAATGGGTGCTCTGACAGGGCATCCCTGTGACTGGTCTGGCGACCTAGCCTGACGGTATGGACAATCGACAAGAGGTGCGCGAGTTCCTCATGACCCGCCGTGCCCGGCTGTCACCGGACGCGGCCGGCATCTCCGCCGGACCCAACCGGCGCGTCGCAGGACTGCGGCGCAGCGAGGTCGCCGCTCTGGCAGGCGTCAGCGTCGAGTATTACGCGAAATTGGAGCGCGGCGCCATCGCCGGAGCCTCGGGCGCGGTGCTGGATGCGGTGTCCAGCGCACTGCAGCTGTCCGACGCGGAATATGCGCACCTGCTCGACCTCGCGCGCAACGCGGACGGCATCCCCTCCTCGGGCCGCGGTCGTCGACGCACCAGCAGGACCGGCCCGCTTCGGCCCAGCCTGGAGTGGGCTCTCGCGGCGATGGCCGATGCCGTCGTGGTGGTGCGGGACCAGCGGCAGAATCTGCTCGCTTTCAACGACCTCGGCAAGGCGTTCTATTCGCCGCTGATCGGCGACGGCGGTCGCGTTCCGAACTTCGCGCGATTCCAGTTCCTCGACCCGATCGCCCGCGACTTCTACCCGGACTGGGACCTCTTCGCCGACATGTGCGTGGCGGTGCTCCGCGGGGAGGCCGGTCGCGATCCGCACGACAAGGGCATTCAGGATCTCGTGGGGGAGCTCTCCACCCGGAGCGACACCTTCCGTGCGCTGTGGGCGGCGCACAACGTGCGATCGCACGGGTCGGGGCAGAAGCGGTTCCACCACCCCGTCGTCGGCGACCTCACGCTCGTCTACGAGGAGCTGGCGATCACCGCAGAGCCAGGCAAGGTGCTGCTCGTGTACACGGCCGAACCCGGGTCCCCTTCCGCCGATCGCCTCCGGCTCCTCGCGTCCTGGGCTGCGGAATCCGCCACCACCGCCCAGCCGTCGTCCTGACCGGTCAGGCTGTCGGACTCGGCGAGGCCGGCCGCGCTCTCCGCCGTCCTCCGCCGATCGGAGGAGGAGGATCCACCCCGCGCGGGAGGATCGCAGCATCGGGGATCGGTAGCGTCGATCGTCACGGGCCGTCGCGCAAGCCCGCGACGCCGCCTTCCCCCGCGCATAGTGTGTACGCACGAATGCCGGCGCCCGTCCGGCATCCGATCCCGAAGGGACCGCACGATGACCGCCTACGAGGACGCCTCGCCCGCCTCCGACGCCGACTGGACCCGTCTGGGCGCTGAGAGCTTCGTCTCGCTCGGCACCTTCCGCAAGAACGGGGAGGTCGTGAGCACGCCCGTGTGGATCGCGCCCGACGGCGCCGCGCTCGTGGTCACGACGGAGCGGTCGACCGGCAAGGTCAAGCGCCTGCGGCGCAATGCCCGCGTCGTGCTGCAGCCCTGCAGCCGGATGGGCAAGGTCGAGCCGGGGGCGCCGCTCGTGAAGGCGGTCGCAGTGGTCACCGACACCGCCGCGGCGGAACGGTCCGCGACCGATGCCCTGGGTAAGAAGTACGGCTTCCAGTTCCGGGCGTTCCTGACCGTCGAGCGCTTCGTGCGCCGACTGCAGCGGCGCCCCGGCGAGCGCGTGATCCTCCGCATCACGCGACGCGGCGCGGGCGACGACGGCGCCGACTGACGACGGACCGCCGCCGCGTCGTCGGCAGCGCGTGGGACGATGGAGGGATGTCCGCCGACTGGTTCCCGCAGGTCGAGGAGCTCACGATCGCGCGTCTGGTCGGCGCCCTCTCCTTCAGCCGCGGCAAGACCTACGCCGACAGCGGGCGCGTGAGCGACCTCACCTATCAGGCGGCCGGGCAGGTGCTGTCCGGGCTCGTGAAGGGCAGCGCCGATCGGCCGTACCAGGTGCGCATCGCGCTCGCCGATGCGACGACGTCACGCCCCATGGTGCGCACCGCCACGTGCACCTGTCCCATCGCCATCAACTGCAAGCACGCCGCGGCGGTGCTGACCGCGGCGGCCGCCGCAGGCAAGGCGGCACGGACGGCGGAGAGCGAGGCGGATGCCGGCTGGCGCGGCCTGCTCGCCGCGTTCGGCGATGCCGGCGCCGGCCGGGACGCCGCACACGTGCGGCGCCCCCTCGCGCTGCAGTTCGAGCCGCGACGGCGCACGGCGGGGCGGAGCCGCTGGGGGGAGCGACGTGACGAACCGGCGAAGGATGCGGCATCCGTCGACCGCCTCGCCGTCCGTCCCGTGACCTCCGGTCAGCGCGGCGGGTGGATCAAGAGCGACCTCACCTGGCAGAACGTGGGCTTCCAAGGCGCCGCCGGAGGCTACGACCCCGCGCAGGCGCAGTGGTTCGGACAGCTCGCCGCACTCAAGGGCGCGACGGCTCTCGGGGCCATGGAGCACGGCTCGGACTGGATCGCCCTCGACGTCTTCGAGTCGCCCCTGCTGTGGGCCCACCTCGCCGAGGCTCCCGTTCTCGGCATCGCGCTCGTCGGCACGGTCCTGCCCACGGTCTCGGTGGTCGGCGGGGCGTCCGTCGGGTTCGATGCGCACGACGCCGACGACGCGCTCACCCTCTCGCCCGTCGTGGTGATGGACGGCGAGGTGGTCGACGCCGCAGCGGCGAGCCCGATCGGCGGGCACGGCGTCTACGTCGTCGACTTCGCAGCGAAGACGGTCCGCCTATCCCGCCTGTCGGCCCCGCTGAGCCGCGCGCAGCGCGCGATCCTCGAGCGCCCGCAGGAGGTCGCGGTCGACGCGGCCGACCGCACGGAGTTCCTGCGCGGCCTCCCGGCACTGTCGCGCACGGCGCGCATCCTGAGCTCCGACGGCACGTTCGAGCCGCCCGCGGTGCCGCCGGCGACCCTGGTGCTGTCGGCCCGGTTCGAGCGCGACCGCGTGCTGCGCCTGGACTGGCGGTGGGAGCTCGCGGGTGAGCGACGCGTGCCCCTCGCCGCCGGCGACGCGTCCTTCCTCGACCCTGCGACCGAGCGGGCGCCCGCGGCCCGCGCCGCCGAGCTCCTCGCCACCGACCCGACCGGCGCCGCGGCGCTGGCCGCGGACGGAGCGCTCCGCCCGACCACCGTCCTGCACCATCTCGACGCCGCGGAGTTCAGCGCCCGGCTGCTGCCGGAGATCGAGCGGCTCGAACGGGTGCGCGTCGAGGTGATCGGCGAGCAGCCCGCCTACCGTGAGATCGAGGAGGCGCCGACGCTCGTGGTGCGCACCGTCGAGTCGGAGCGCAACGACTGGTTCGAGCTCGGCGTCATGGTGCAGGTCGAGGGGCGCATCGTCCCGTTCGGGCCGCTCTTCAAGGCGCTGTCGAAGGGCGCCGCCAAGCTGCTGCTCGTCGACAGCAGCTACCTGTCGCTGAAGCAGCCCGTCTTCGACCCGCTCCGGCAGCTGATCGAGGAGGCGGGGTCGCTCCGGGAGTGGGAGACGGGCGCACGCATCAGCCGCTATCAGGCGACGCTCATGGCGGAGTTCGAGGACCGCGCCGACGAGAGCCCGCAGGCGCTCGCCTGGCGCCGCACCGTCGACGGGCTGGCAGACGACGCGGAGCCCTGGGACGCCCCGGTGCCCGCGGGGTTCCAGGGCGAGCTCCGGCCGTACCAGGTGGCCGGCTTCCGCTGGCTCGCGTTCCTGCATCGAGCACGCCTCGGCGGCATCCTCGCCGACGACATGGGACTCGGCAAGACCGCGCAGACGCTCGCGCTCATCCAGCACGCCGTCGAGACCGACGAAGGACCGGATGCCGCGCGGCGGCCCTTCCTCGTGGTGGCGCCCACATCAGTCGTGTCCAACTGGGCGCGCGAGGCGGCGCGGTTCGTGCCGGGGCTGCGGGTCGTGCAGATCGACCGCACCCGGGGCAAGAGCAGGCGCGGGCTGGCCGACAGGGTCCGCGGGGCGGACATCGTCCTGACCACCTACGCGATCCTCCGTCTCGACGCGGAGGAGTTCGCGTCCCGCGAGTGGGCCGGGCTCATCCTCGACGAGGCGCAGTTCGCGAAGAACGCGGCATCGAAGGTGCACGAGGCCGCGCAGGGCGTCCGCGCGCCGTTCCGGCTCGCGGTCACCGGCACCCCGATCGAGAACAACCTCGGCGAGCTGTGGGCGCTGCTGGCCCTCACCGCTCCCGGGCTCTTCCCCTCGCGCCGGGCGTTCGACGAGACCTATCGCCGGCCCATCGAGGTGATGGGGGACGAGGAGAAGCGGCAGCGCCTGCGCCGCCGCATCCGTCCGTTCCTCCTCCGTCGCACGAAGGAGCAGGTCGTCCCCGAGCTGCCTCCCAAGCAGGAGCAGGTGCTCGAGGTGCCGCTGCATCCGGAGCACCGGCGTCTGTACGACACGCACCTGCAGCGCGAGCGGCAGAAGATCCTCGGACTGGTCGCCGACCTCGACCGCAACAGGTTCACGGTGTACCGCTCGTTGACCCTGCTGCGTCTGATGAGCCTGGATGCTGCGCTCGTCGACCCGGAGGCGTACGCCGACGTGCCCTCGGCCAAGCTCGACGCGCTGCTCGAGCAGCTCGAGGACGTGCTGGCGGAGGGCCACCAGGCGCTGGTCTTCAGCCAGTTCACCTCATTCCTGCGCCGCGCCGCGGCCCGGGTGGAGCAGCGCGGCACGCCGTACGCCTATCTCGACGGGACCACCCGCCGCCGCGAGGAGGTCATCGACCGCTTCCGGTCGGGCGAGGCGCGCGTCTTCTTCATCAGCCTCAAGGCCGGCGGCTTCGGCCTCAACCTCACCGAGGCCGACTACGTCTTCCTGCTGGACCCGTGGTGGAACCCCGCGACCGAGGCGCAGGCCGTCGACCGCACCCACCGCATCGGCCAGGAGCGGAAGGTCATGGTCTACCGGCTGGTGTCGGAGGACACGATCGAGCAGAAGGTCATGGCGCTGAAGGAGAAGAAGGCCGCGCTGGTGTCCTCCGTGCTCGATGACGAGGGCGTCTTCAGCGAGGCGCTCAACGCGGACGACATCCGGGGACTGCTGGGCGCCTGACGCCACGCGGCCCGGGCGTCAGGCTGGATACTGGCTCCATGGAGGATCCTGTCGCCCTGATCGCCTGGGTGGTCGCGTTCGTGCTCGTCACGGTGACGGTGACCGGGCTGGTGGGACGGATCGGCTTCTCCGCTCCGGTCGCCCTCGTGGCCGTGGGCGGCGCGATCTCCTACATCCCGGGCATCCCCGCGATCACGGTGGACCCCGACCTCATCCTTTACGGCATCCTCCCGCCGCTGCTGTTCGCGGCGGCGATCCGCAGCTCCATCGTCGACATCCGCGCCCGACGTGACAGCATCCTGCTCCTGTCGGTCGGGCTCGTCGCGTTCACGGTCGTCACGGTGGGGTTCGCGACGTGGCTGCTGTTCCCCGTCGTCACATTGGCGGCCGCCTTCGCCTTCGCCGCCGTCGTGGCGCCGACCGACGCGGTCGCTGTCAGCGCCATCGCCGGAAAGGTGGGGCTGCCACGGCAGGTGGTCACGATCCTCGAGGGGGAGAGCCTCCTCAACGATGCGACCGCGCTGGTGGCGCTGAACACCTCGATCGCGGCGATCGTCAGCATCGTCAATCCCGTGTCGATCCCGCTGGACTTCGCGCTCGCGGTCGGCGTGGGCCTCGGCGTCGGACTCGGGGCCGCCTGGGTCATCTCCTCCGTCCGGCGCCGGCTGCACTCGCCGGTGCTCGACACCAGCCTGGTGCTGATCGTCCCGTTCGCGATCTTCCTGGTCGCCCAGTCGCTGCGCGGCTCCGGCGTCATCGCCGTCGTCGCCGCGGGGCTGTACATGTCGTTCGTCTCGCCGACCGTGGCCTCCGCCGAGGCGCGGGTCGCGACGCGGCTCAACTGGCGCACGATCCAGTTCCTGCTCGAGAACGCCGTGTTCCTCTTCATCGGCCTCAACCTGTCGGGCATCGTCGCCGGCGCCGTCCGCACCGGACCCGGCCTGTGGCCGACCGTCCTCATCGTCGCCGGCATCATGTCCGCCCTCATCGCGTCGCGGTTCCTGTGGACGATGACCGTCACCGCGATCTACCGGTGGGGCCCGCCGCGGCTGCGCGAGCGCAGCTGGAGCTGGGGCAACGGCCTCGCCGTGTCGTCGGCGAGCGTCCGCGGCGTGGTCACCCTCGCGGCGGTGTTCCTCCTGCCCGCCGAGACGCCCGCACGCGAGTACCTGCAGTTCCTCGCGTTCGTCGTCGTCGTGCTGAGCCTGCTCGGCGGACTCGCTCTGCCGGCCATCATCCGCGCCCTGCACCTGCCGCCGCCCAACAGCCTGCAGGAGCGCACCGAGCTCAAGAACCTGCTCGCCGAGGCGCGTCGCGCGGGCGTCCGGCGCCTCGACGAGGTCGTCACTCCGGACGACGAGCCGCGCGTCGTCGAGCTGCTGCGCACCGACGCCGCATTCCTCGGCGACACGCTCGACGGCTTCGAGCCCGAGGAGCAGTGGAAGCAGTTCCAGTCGCAGCAGCGACTGCGCCGCCAGATGCTCGCGGCGCAGCGCGCGACGGTGGTGCAGGCCCGCCGGGAGGGTCGCTATCAGGAGCCCGCCGTCGTCAGCGCCCTGAAGGCGATCGACGCCGAGGAGACCTCGCTGCGCGCGCACGAACCCGGCGAGAACGACTGACGCGGCATCCTATCCGCCGCCCTCCCCGTGCTGAAGGCGGTTCCGCAACGGGCGCGCCGTCGGAAGAATTGGGGCATGACGGATGCCCTGCAGATCCCCACCGTGACCCTCAACGACGACACCGCCTTCCCGGAGCTCGGTCTCGGCACCTACGAGCTGCGCGGGGAGGAGGGCGTCTCGGCGATCGTCGAAGCCATCCGCACCGGCTACACGCTGCTGGACTCCGCGGTAAATTACGAGAACGAGCGGGAGGTCGGCGAGGCCGTGCGGCGCAGCGGCGCAGATCGTGATTCTCTGGTGGTCACGACGAAGATCCCGGGCCGCGAGCACGGCTACGACGAGGCGATCCGCAGCGGTCGCGACTCCCTCGAGCGGCTCGGCCTCGACCGCATCGACGTGCAGCTGATCCACTGGCCGAACCCGAGCGTCGACAAGTTCGTGCAGACCTGGCGCGGCATGATCGAGCTCCGCGATCAGGGACTCGTCCGCACGATCGGCGTCTCGAACTTCACCGAGGCGATGCTCACCCGTCTGGCAGACGAGACAGGAGTGATCCCCGCGATCAACCAGGTCGAGCTGCACCCGTACTTCCCGCAGACGGCCCTGCGCGCGTTCCACGATGAGCACGGCATCCGCACCGAGAGCTGGAGCCCGCTCGCGAAGCGCTCCGAGCTGCTGGAGGAGCAGGTCGTGCGCGACGTCGCCGCCGCCCACGGCGTGACGCCGACGCAGGCCGTGCTGCGCTGGCACGTCCAGATCGGGTCGACGCCCATCCCGAAGTCCGCCGATCCGGCGCGACAGCGCGAGAACGCCGACGTCTTCGGCTTCGAGCTGTCGGCAGACGAGGTCGCAGCGATCAGCGGCCTCGAGCGCGGACGCCTGTGGGGAGCCGACCCCGACACCCACGAGGAGATGTGAGACATGGCCGATCAGCCGAGGATCTACCCCGAGGGCGTGCCCTGCTGGGTCGACATCGAGGTCGACGACCGCGAGGCGGCAGAACGGTTCTACTCCGCTGTCTTCGGATGGGAGTTCTCCCCGGCGATGCCCCCGGGTGCTCCGGGCTTCTACGACATCGCCTCGCTGAAGGGACAGGATGCTGCGGCGATCGGTCCCGGCACCGCTGACCCGGTCTGGAACACCTACATCGCCTGCGACGACGTCGAGGCCGCAGCCGCCGCGGTGACCGAGGCCGGCGGCACGGTCCTGTCGTCGCCGGCGGACGCGGGGCCCGGTGGCAGGCTCGCGATCTGCGCCGATCCCCAGGGCGCCGTGTTCCGGCTGTGGCAGGCGCGGCGTCGCCTCGGCGCGCAGATCGTGAACGAGCCGGGCGCGTGGAACTTCAGCGACCTCCGGACCCCCGATGCCGACGCCGCCCTCGCGTTCTACGGTGCGGTGTTCGGCTGGCGCGTCGACCCCGGCCTCGGAGCCGGGATGATCCGTCTCCCCGGCTACGGCGACCACCTGGCGAGCACGGTGGACCCCGGCATCCACGAACGCCAGTCCTTCGCTCCTCCCGGCTTCGCCGATGTGGTCGCGGGCATCGCTCAGGCCGACGGCACAGCCCGGTGGGAGGTGCGCTTCACCTCCGCCGACCGCGATGCGAGCATCGACGCGGTCCAGCGTGCGGGAGGACGGGTGCTGTCGTCCACCGAGACCGACTGGACGCGCGAGGCCCTCGTCGCCGACCCGTCGGGCGCCACGTTCGTCGTCAGCCAGCTCGCGCCGCGCGGCTAGCCCGTGCAGCCCGCTCGGGAACGCCCGCATCCCTCGCCCAGCTGACGCTCGACGTCGATTCCCTGCGTGCGTTCCCGCCGTTCGCGTCAGGTGAGAGCCAGAGCCCAGTGGATGCCGCAGCATCCTGTTCGTTCATGTGACGCGTGCTGTCGCCTCTGCGTGGGCGTTCCCGCGCTTCGCGTCAGGTGAGCATCCGAGCCGAGCGGATGCCGCAGCATCCTGTTCGTTCATATGACGCGTGCTGTCGCCTCCGCGTCGAGGATTCCGCGGATCGCGTCAGGTGAGCGACGGCGCGTCTCCGGAGCTACAGCTGCGCGCCGTCGTCGTGCGGGTCGTCGAGGCCCGCCGTGCGCCCGCGCCACGACTCGTAGGCGATGAGCCAGCCGATCGAGATGATCGCGGCGATGAACAGCCCGAGGAAGATGCTGCCGAGCACGGCCCCGACGAGCACGCCGAGGCCGATCAGAGCGACGGTGCCCGCGATCCAGCCGATGCGTCCGCGTGGGAAGCCGGTGCGGGGTTCATCCATGCGCCCAGCCTAGGGCTCCGTGTCAGTCCGAGCCGGCGCGCGCGTTGTAGACGGTGATCCCGCCGTCGTCGACCGCGTCGCGGTAGGCGCGGAAGACGTCGAGCGCCTCGTCGCGCAGCACGCCCGTCGTGACACGGATGCCGCGGGCCTCGAACTGCTCGGCCCAGTCGGCTCCGAGCGGGCCCTCGTCGAACGTCGTGAGGTCCTCCAGCTCGCGACCCTCGCCCGCGATCGTGAGGTGGCGGACCCCCGACCACATGGCGGCGCCGTAGCACTGGATGCACGGCCGCCAGTTGACGACGAGCTCGTGCTCGGGGAGTCCTGCCGCGCCCAGATCCCACCCGCCGAGGCGGGTCTGCGCGAGTCCGAGGGCGACGACCTCGGCGTGGGCGCTGGAGACTCCGTTGCCGAGGACGACGTTCACGCCGACGGACACGATGCGGCCCGTCTCGCGCTCGGCGACGAGCGCGGCGAAGGGCCCGCCGTTGCCCTCGCGCCAGTTGCGGTCGGCGAGCCGGTGGACGAGCCGCATCCGCTCGACGGGATCGGCGATGACGTCGGGGGTGTCGGCAAGTTCGTCGGAGATCCACGCGGGGAGGGCGATGCGGTACTCGGTGGCGATGTCGTCCAGGGGCATGGGGATCCTTCGGTCGGAGCGGGGGAGGGCCGCGCGTCAGCGCACGCGCGGCGCCGGCTTCCGAGCGTAGGCGGCCCCTGTTTCGGCCAGGTGTCGGCGGTCACGGCGACCCCGGTCTGCCGCCGACGACGGCCGGGGCGTACCGTGTGGCCATGGACCAGACCGGGGCACCCTCCACCGCGCCGGCCGGCGTCACCGTCGCGCCCATCCACGTCGCAGACCTCGCGGTCGAGGGCGAGACCATGCCGGTCTGCGTGCATCTCATCGAGCATCCCGCCGGCCGCGTGCTGGTGGACACCGGCTTCACCGAGCTGCATCCGGCGGTCGCCGACATGGATCCCCGGCTGTTCCCGCTCGACCTCGATGCGCTGGGCCGGATCGACGCCGTGGTGAACACGCACCTGCACTTCGACCACGTCGGAGGCGACCACCTGTTCCCCGGCATCCCGATCCACGTGCAGACGCGCGAGCTCCACGACGCCCGAACCGCACCCGACTACACGATCCCCGAGTGGGTCGACCCGCCCGGCATCCGATACGTCGAGCACGACGGCGCGCACGACCTGCTGCCGGGCGTCCGGCTGCTCCCCGCGCCGGGACACACGCCGGGCTCGCAGATCGTCGTCGTCGACACCGCCGACGGCCCTGTCGTCATCGCCGGGGACACCGCCGTGTGGTTCGGCGAGCTCGACGAGCCGACCACCGAGGGTCAGCGCCTCATCCGCTCGCTGAACCCCGTCGCCGTATGGCTCTCGCACACGCACGAGCCCTGGCGACCGACGGGCGCCGAGCCCTCCGCTGAACCTTCTGCCCGGCCCCGCGACGACCCGTCGGAGGGCCCCGCGACTCCGGAGTAGCGTGATCGGGTGAGTGAGATCCATCGGGCGCACGTCGCCGACATCGACCCCGTCGCGCTGTACCGCATCCTGTGGCTGCGCGTCAGCGTGTTCGTCGTCGAGCAGCAGGCGGCGTATCCCGAGATCGACGGGCGCGACCTCGAGCCCGGCGCCGAGCTGATGTGGATCGTCGAGGACGACGAGGTGCTCGCCACCCTTCGCATCCTCTGCGGTGACGAGGCGATGCGCATCGGCCGCGTCGCGACCGCACGCGCCGCGCGCGGCCGGGGCCTCGCCGCCCGCCTGATCGAGGCGGCGATCGAGCGCTGCGCCCATCTCGCCCGCGACCTGCCGATCGACCTCGACGCGCAGCTGCAGCTCGAGCAGTGGTACGGCCGCTTCGGCTTCGTCCGCACGGGAGACGCCTACCAGGAGGACGGGATCCCGCACATCCCGATGCGCCGCCCCGCCGGAGAGGGCCCCGACGAAGGCCGCCCCGCAGGCGAGGGCCCCGACGAAGGCCGCCCCGCCGGAGACGGCCCCGACGAAGGCCGCCCCGCCGGCGAGGGCCCCGTCGCTGAGACGGGCGCCACCGGAGCCGACGCGTGAGCGGGCTCCCCCCGGTGCGCGTCGTCATCCCGTGGCGCCCTGCGCCGTCGAGGATGGACGCCTTCGAGCGCGTCGTGTCCTGGTACCGGGAGGCTCTTCCGGGCGTGCCGGTCGACACCGTCGACACGGGCGACACCCCGTTCGTGCTCGCCGCCTGCCGCAACCGCGCGATGAGCGAGGCGCAGCCCGACGAGGTCGTCGTCATCGGCGATGCCGACACGCTGCCCGAGATCGAGCCGCTCCGCGAGGCGATCATCGCCGCGGCGACGAGCCGGTTCGTGCACCTGCCCTACGACGAGTACCGCTGGCTCGGCCGCAGCGGCTCCGCCGAGGTCGCCGGCGGCACGCCCCTCATCGACTGCACGGTCGAGCAGTACGTCGACGGCGCCTGCTCCGGCGTCTACATCGCCACCCCGCGCACGTGGGCCGCGCACGGCGGCCAGGACGAGCGGTTCCGCGGATGGGGATTCGAGGATGCCGCCTGGTACCTCGCCCACACGACGATCCTCGGTTCCCCGCCTCAGCGTCATCACGGCCGGGTCTACGCGCTGCACCATGCCGGCGAGGTGCGCGCGGGGGCGGACTACGAGGCGAACGCCGCGCGCATGGAGCTCTACCGGCGGGCGTCCGGGGATGCTGCGGTGATGGCTGCCGTCGTGGGCATCGAGCCGCCCGCAGCCGGCTGACCGGCCGACCCCGCAGGGCCGCCTGCGGCCGGCTGACGGCCGACGCCGCAGGGCCGCCTGCGGCCGGCTGACCGGCCGATGCGGCCGGAGCAGTCGCAGGCGCGTCAGACCGAGCCGGACAGCGTCTCGAAGGCGATCTGCGGTCCCGGTCGCTCGGCCTGCGCCTCGGCGGCGGCCGCGAGCGGCGCCCTTCCGCGGAACCCCTCGTCGACGACGGCCATGAGCGCGCGCGTGAGCGCGACGACGTCGGCGGCGTTCGGGTCGAGCGCGATGCCCGCACCCGTCCGCTCGAGGGCCGCGGCGCCGGCGAACTGATCGGTGGAGAAGGGCAGCACGACGAGCGGCACACCCGACCCGACGGCCTCCGTGACGGAGTTGTTCCCGCCGTGCGTGACGGCCGCCGTCGCGGCCGACAGCAGCCGCACCTGCGGCAGGTAGGCGGCCACGAGCCAGCCGGCGGGGACAGGGCCGAGCTCCGCCGGATCGGTCGAGCCCGTCGCGATCGCCGCGCGCAGGCCCGCACGCCGCAGTGCCTCCGCCACGCGGGCGAGGACGTCCGCCCGCACCGACAGGAAGCTGCCGAAGCTCACGTAGACGAAGGGCTCGCCCGTCGCCAGCCATTCCTCGACGTGGGCCTCGCGGGCCTCGTCGCGGGGGACGGAGCCCAGGAAACGGTGCGGCGGCAGCACGCGGCCGTCGCCGTCGGCGAGCTCGACGGGGTAGTTGTAGAGCACGGTGTCGCCGCGCAGCGCGAAAGCGTCGTCGACGGGGGATGCTGCGGCATCCAGTTCTCTCGCCGCCTCGTTCCATTGCGCGGTGAAGCCGGTCGCCACCCGCTCGCACAGCGCACGCAGCGCGGCCAGCTGCTCGTCCCCGGGGTCGAAGGCGGCCGGCCAGGACGGCGGACAGCCGTAGACCTCGTCGCCGACGGGGAGCGCGGTCGGGTGCCCGAGCACGACGTCGCCGTAGGGGATGCCGCGGGTGTGCAGGGCCAGCCGGGCGCTGAAGGCCAGGTGGTCGACGAGGATCGCGTCGGGGCGCACCTCCTCGATCACCGCGAGCGTGGCCCGTGCCCGGTCGACCGGCTGCCACATGAGGTCGGTGAGGCGCTCGCGCGCCTGATAGGTCAGGGTCTCGACCATGCCGAGCCGCGTCGCGGCGAAGAATCCCTCGAGCGACTGCGCCTCGGCCGCGACCTGTTCGTCGCTGCGGATCACGCCCGGGTTGGCGCCCCGGCCGAGCGGGAGGTTCACCCGGTCGTAGCCGAACTGCGCGACCACCGGGGCGGTGGCGGGCCCGGTGGCCACCACGACGCGCTCACCCGCGTCGCGCCATGCGGTGGCGATGCCCGCCAGCGGCAGGAGGTGCGAGGCGTAGTCGGGGCTGATGACGAGCAGCGTCACGCGGACAGACCCGCCGCGCGCTCCAGCTCCGCCTCGGCACGCGCGACCATCCCGTAGACGGGCGCGAGGGTCGCGGCCATGCCCTGGATGGTGAAGCGCTCGGCGACGAGCGCGCGGCCGCGCGCCGGTCCGTCGACGCCCAGCTCCGCGGCGCGCCCGAGGGCGTTGCCGATCGCCCCCGCGAGCCGCTCCGGGTCGGCGGTTGCGACGAGGAACCCGGTGTCGCCCTCGGTGACGTAGGTGGCAGGGCCGCCCGCGTCGGGGGCGACCACGACCAGTCCGGTGGCCATCGCCTCGAGGATCGCGAGCCCGAACTCCTCCTTGACGCTCGCGCACACGTAGGCTCCGCCGGGTGCTGCCAGACCGGGCAGCCCCAGCCGGGCGGCCGCGAGCCACTCCGCGGTCACGCCGTTGGGGCGATGGCCGGGCACGATGAGGCCGCGTGCGGCACGATCGCTGCGCGAGACGACCGCATCGATGGCATCGAGCTGCTCCCGCTCGTCGCCCGACGGGAAGCGCAGGTCGCCGCCCACGATGAGCAGGTTGGCGGCGTCGGCCAGCGGGCTCTCCGCCCAGGTGCGCACCAGGGCGGCCATGCCCTTGACCCGGTGCATGCGCCCGACGCTGATGAGCAGCGGCAGCGTCCGGCGCTCCGCCGGCAGCTCCGCGAGGAGCGATGCCAGCTCGGTCAGCGCGGGCGTGAGCGCGCCCCCGCGGGCGGCGTCACGAGCCGTCACGGCCGCGTCGTCGATGACGGCGAGGTCGACGCCCTCCGCCACGACGCTGTGGCGCTCGGGCCGCGACGTGAGGTCGATGCCGACGAGCTCGCGCATGTCGCTGACGAGGTCGGGCCGCGGGAAGAGCACCGAGTGCGATGCCGAGGCCGCGAGGCTCTGCACGAGGTGCGCGCGGAACCAGTAGTGCTCGCGCACGTCGGCCGCGCCGAAGCCGTCGCGGGTCAGCTGGCCGGAGCGCTCCAGCGACGCGATGACGCTGTGCGGGTCGGGCGCGACGGTGAAGACGGTCGGGATGCCGAGCTCGCGCGCGACGTCGGCGGCGGCGAGGCTGCCGACGTCGGCCATGCGCAGGTGCAGCACGTCGACGCGGCCGGCCGCCTTCAGCAGTCGGCGGATGCCGCGGCGCACGGTCACGCGGAGATGCCAGGCGGTGCTCGACGACGCCGGCAGCTCGTTGAGCGGAATGTGGCCGTACACGTGACCCGACGCCGTGCCCGCGACCTGGAGAAGGTCGGGAGCCGCCTGCAGCACGGTGCCGCGCGACAGCGTGAGCACGCGCTCCACGCCGGCGTCCTGCGCGACGAGCGCGTCGCCGAGGCGCACCAGGAGGGTGGCGATCCCGCCGTTGTCCCCGGCGCCCGCCGACGAGAGCGACGAGTCGACGTCGGCGTGCAGGAAGAGCTGGGCGACGGTCAGACCGGTGCCCCCGCGAGGCGGCGCGGTCTCGGGGTCGGCGTCGATGAGGGAGAGCCGGGCGAGGTCGCCGAGCAGACCGCCCTCGGAGACGAGCTGGTCGAGGAGGGCGACGGATGCGGCATCGCTGCGCTGTCCCAGGGCGGCGACGGCCGCGGCGCGCACGGGGCGCGGGACCTTCGCGTCGGCGGCGGCCTGGCGCAGGAGCGCCGTCGCCGACGGCTGGCGGATGAGCCCGAGCGTCTCGATGAGCCGCGCCCGGGCGCCGGAGGAGAGGGTGCCCGTCCCCGCGGCCTCGAGGGCCACCGCGAGCAGATCGCCGCCGGTGACCGACCACTTCTCGATGGTGTGCTGGGCGAGCATTCCGGCGAAGCCGCCGTCGGCGACGAGGCGGATGAGGCGCCCCACCGCGTCGGCCCGCATCGGGCGGCGCCCGAGCGCCCAGGCGGCGTGCTGCACGATCCACGCGCGGGGGTCGGAGAGCAGCGACACGAGCAGGCGGGCCGCCTGCTCGTCGTTCATCTCGGCGATCGCGTGCACCGCGGCGATGGCGGCGATGTCATCTGCGCCGGCGAGGGCGGCGGAGAGCACGCGCAGGGTGCGGACACCCGGGTCGCGTCCCGCTTCGAAGGCCAGGTCGTCCGCCGCGCGGAGCGCGGCGACCACGGTCGGAGCCTCACTGATGCGATCCATCGCCGACTGGATCCCCATGGGTCCTCCGCCCTGGCGCCGCGGTTCAGCGCCGAAGTGATCGTAGTGCGCGCACATGGACGGACGCTTACGGTTGATGGGGCGCCGACCGGTGCCGTCCAGCACGACGGGAGACGCGTGAGCATCCTGACCATCGGCGATATCGGAGTCTCCTCCGGCATCATCCACATCGGCGACGAGGCCATGTTCGAAGCGGCTCGCGACGAGCTGGCTGCGCGCGGCCGCACGATGACGGGGATCTCATCGGCACCCGAGGAATCCGCGCACCGCTACGGCATCTACGCGATCGGGCGACTCGGCTTCGGCGACCTCGACCGCGCCGCGGCGGAGGAGCGGTCCTCCATGCTCCGGGCCGCGGCATCCGGAGCATCGGCGCTCGACGACACCGACCCGGCGGTCGCTGTCCTGCGCGCGCTGGACGACGCGAGCGGCGTGCTGATCGCCGGCGGCGGCAACCTCGCCTCCCGGTGGCCCGTGCACGTCTACGAGCGGACCACTCTCGCCGCGATGGCCGTCGCGCGGGGACTCCCCGTGGTCGTCACAGGGCAGACCTTCGGCCCCGACCTGACGCCCGCCGACGAGAGCCGGGTCGCGGCGATGGCTCGAGCGGCGCGGCTCACCGGCGTGCGGGAGCACGACTCCGGAGCCCGCGCGCAGCAGACCTGGGGCGTGCGCGCGCGGGTCGGCGTCGACGACGCGTCCTTCCTCGCCGGTGGACCGTCGGACAGTCCCGTCGCGGATCCGTCCGCGCCGGTGCTGGTGAGCCTGTCGGGCTGGTTCGCGGGCCGACCCGCGGCGGACGTCGAGCAGGGGATCGCCGAGCTGCTGGATGCTGCGGCCCGGACCGTCGGTCCTGTCGTCTTCCACGCGCACTTCGGTCCTGTCGCAGCGGGCGCCGAGCCGCAGGGCGACGCCGCGCTGCACGAACTCGTGCGGGCGCGGATGCGGCAGGTCAGCACGGTCGTGCCGAGCGGGGACTCGCAGACGGCCGCCGAGCTCGCGCGCGGCGCCCGGCTGCTCATCACCAGCCGCTACCACCCGGCGGTGTTCGCCGCTCCTGCGGGTGTGCCGATCCTCGCGCTCGCCGCCGACGAGTACACGCGCATCAAGCTCGGCGGCGCCCTCGGGCACTGGGGGCAGTCGGAGGTCGTCGACCTCGACGACCTCGCCGGGGCACCCGCGAAGCTGGCACAGCTCGACGCCGCGCGCGCCGCGATCGCCGAGCGCGCCCTGTCGCGCCTCCCCGCGCACCGTGCGCGCGCCGCGCTGTGGTGGGACGACGTGGCCGCAGCGCTCGGCTGAGGCCGCGGCATCCGTCCTCACTCCTGCGGGATGAGCACCCAGAGCAGCAGGTAGGCGAGCACGGAGACGCCGGCGAAGACCACGCCGAGGACGGTGAGCACGCGCACGACCGTCGGGCTCCAGCCGAAGCGGCGGGCGATGGCGGCGCAGACGCCGGCGAGGACGCGGCCCTGGCGGGGACGGGCGAGAGTGGTCATGACCTCAGTCTGATCGCCGCCATCCGGCGACGACAGGGGGCGGACCCCCGGATCCACGGCGTGCGTACCCCCGCCGTACCGTGCCGTGGGCTCAGCGGTCGCGGTGGTCCTCGGGGTGCAGGCGGGGGCCGCGGCGCGGCTCGACCGCGCCGCTCAGGCCGATCAGGCGGATGACCCGCTGACGGTGCCCCGGCCAGGGGGCCAGGAGCCGCAGCATCCCGTCGTCGTCGCAACGGGCGCCCGTCAGGGCCCAGCCCACCTGATGGGCGAGGTGGTAGTCGCCGACGCTCACCGCGTCGGGGTCGCCGAAGGCGCGGATGCGCGTCTCGGCCGACGTCCACGCGCCGACGCCGCGCAGGGAGATGAGCACCCGGTCGCGGGCCTCGCCGTCCTCCGCCCGGAGGAGCGCGCGCACGACGGTGTCGCCGCGGCGCGCGGCCTCGACGATCGTGCGCGACTGCGGCGGCTCGAGACCGGCTCGATGCCAGCCCCACGAGGGGATGTGACGCCAGCCCTGAATGGTGGGCGGCGCGAACATCGGCTTCGGAGTCGGCCCCGGCGCGCGCTCGCCGAACCAGGTGACCAGGCTGCGCCAGGCCGAGAAGGCCTGCAGGCTCGTCACCTTCTGCTCGATGACCGAGCTCGCGAACGCGTCGAACACGTCGCCGGTGCGCCCGATGCGCAGGCCCGGATTGCGGCGATGCACTTCGGAGATGAGCGGATGCCTCGACCCGTCGAACCCGGTCGGGTCATCGTCCGCCCCGCACAGCGCGGGCAGTCGCTCGAGCGCCACGCCGGCTCCCGGCCCCCAGGCGGCGGCACGGATCACGCCGCGCGACACCTCCCGGATGGCCAGCGTCGAGACGCCGGCCGGCGTGCGGCTCACGCGCCACATCACCGATCCGTCGAGCGTCATCGTGGGATCGCCGATGCCGTGCCGCTGGTACATCACGGTGCGCCGGACGTCGAGCGGATGCCGCGGGCGGTACTCCGTCTCGAGCGCTCGACCGTCGGCCGTGCTCGAAGGGAGGCTGCGCACGCCCCGACGCGGCTCGCGCGCGAGCGCGGAGCCGGGTGGGGAGATCGTCATGCAGACACCCTACGCGCGCCCCTCCGACATCCGGCCGGCGGCGCCGCGGGCGGGCGGCGCGTCAGAAGCGGTCGGGGGAGGGGGTGCCGTGGCCGTAGCGGATCACGACGTCGGCGTGACGGTCGAAGCGGTAGCCGATGCCGCGCACGGTGCGCACGATGTCCTCGTAGCGGCCGAGCTTCGCGCGCAGGCGGCGCACATGCACGTCGATCGTGCGCTCGCCGGGTGCCTCGTCGTCCGTGGCGCCCTGCCAGAGGGAGGAGACGAGCTCCGTGCGCTCGATGGTGCGGCCCTCGCGCAGCACCAGGTACTGCAGCAGCTCGAACTCCTTGAAGGTGAACGCGGCCGACTCCCCGTCGATGAGCACGCGCTTGCGGGAGATGTCCACGACGACGCCGCCCTCCACGTGATCCTCGGGCTCCGGCTCGTTCTTGGTGCGTGCGACGGCGGACGGCTCGTGCAGTGCGAGGCGCACGACGTCGACGTCGCGGCCGCCCGCACCGGTCGGCGCCAGCGCCACGGTCGCGTAGGTCTCGGCGGTCGGCGCCAGCTCGCCCAGCGTGCGGCGGAGGGCCTCGACGAGCACGCCGAGGCTGACACCGGCGGCCGCGGCCTTCTCCTCGTCGATCCCGACGTAGAGGGCGAAGCCGCGCGGCGCGGTGTTCGGCGGGAGGTGACTCGCGGGAGCGGCGGGTGCGGCGGCGACCGGCTCCGGCGCGGCCGGGACGGCGGCGATCGGTGGGACGGCACGCAGGTGCGGGACGCGGGCGGCGGGACGATCAAGCAGAAGGTTGTTCGACACGATGGAAGTCCTTGCGGGAGGAACCCGGCGGGGTTCAGGGGTGCTGCTGGGTGCCCGGAGGGGCGGAGACGAGGCATCCTTCGTCGCGCAGATCATGCGGACGGTGCCTCGGGGGCGGAACGGGTCGCGTTCTCTCGGCTCTCTCAGAACCCGGACGGCGACTCGTGAGCCCGGCAGGGGTCACTGTGTCAGCGGCACATTCGACAGCACATGACGCGGCCGCCGGCCATCATCATGCGGGCAGTCCCGTTCGCCTCCAGGGCGGACAGAGAGCGTGCGTTGTCGGTCATGTGGCTGATTATGACGGAATGCGTCCGGATGCGTCAAATCGCCCAGGTCGGACCGCGGACGGATGACGAATTGTGACAGATTGCTCAGTCCGACGGAGGAGCGGATGCCGGCGGCTCCTCCACACAGCATCCGCACAGCGCGGCACCCTTCTCGCGGGCGTATTCTTCTGCGGTGACCGAGCTGACCTTCACCCATGAGAAGGACGCGTCGCGCTACGCCCTGCACAAGGGCGACGACCTCGTCAGCGTCCTCGACTACCGCGACGACGGACGCACCGTCGCCATGACCCGCGCGTACACGATCCCCACCTTCCGCGGCCACGGCTACGCGGGCGAAGTGGTCGAGCGTGCGGTGTCCTCCCTCGAGGAGAACGGCGACCGCGACGTGCTGCCGGTCTGCTGGTACGTGGCCGACTGGTTCGAGGCGCACCCCGAGCGCTCCGGCATCCTGCGCGCCCGCGCCTGACCTTCCGCGCCGCACGCGCGTCGAGCGCCTCGTTCCGCCCCGACCTACACTGACCCCGTGGACATGGAGTCGGTCTTCATCGGTGTCGCCGTGGGCTTCGAGGTCGCGGGCGCCGTCGCCATGGTGTCGGGCTTCCTCCTCGCCATCGTGCTCTGCGCGCGCTCGCTTCGCCGGCGCGAGGGGGGCAGGACGGCGTTCCTCGTGCTGCGCAACACGCTCGGGTCCGCCATCCTTCTGGGGCTCGAAGTCCTCGTCGCCGCCGACCTCCTGCGCACCATCACCTCGAAGCCCTCGCTCGAGGACGCGCTCATCCTGGGTGTCATCGTGCTCATCCGCACGGTGCTGTCCATGTCGATCCAGGTGGAGATCGAGGGCGTGCTGCCCTGGCGCCGGGCGCTCCTGCGCAGCGGAGGCCAGATGCTGGGCGACGCGGTCGTCCGCGATCGGGATGCCGCGGCATCCGCTCGCTCCACGGCACCGAATCCGCACTGACACCGGAGTGGCCCGGTCGCCGGAGCGCTCCGGGCTGTCAAGCCCCTGCGTTCCGGCGGCGAACGGAGCACGCTGGAGGAAACGATGAGGGAGTGGAAAACATGAGCGATCAGCGCGATCTGCCCGAGGGCGTCCTCGACGCGAACCCGGCCGGAGCCTGGGAGGACGGGGCCACCAGCGACACCGAGACGTCGGAGAGCACCGCGGACTCGATCCACGCCGCGTCCCTGACGGACTCTGGTCTGCCGCCGAACACGCCGATGCCCGAATCCGCCACCGGCGATGAGGTCGTCGGCGACGGCCCTGCGGCGCCCGCCGACCCCGACGGCTCGATCGAGGACGCCGCTGCGACGCGCGGCATCGACCCCGACATGCGCACCGACGAGGAAGCCGAGGAGAACGCGTGAGCGACCGCAGCACGAACGAAGAGCCCGTGGGCGGCAGCAACGCCCCCGCCGATGCGCAGGTGCCCGGCGAGACGCCCGGTGAGCCCGGCATGCGCGAGGACGTCGTCGGCGGTGCGCTCTCGCACGACGCCGATGAGAAGTCCGGTCCGGATGCCGCGAGAAACACGCAGGACGAGCCCGCCATGGACGTGCACGACGCGAGCCACGAGGACAAGGTCGCCGGCATCGCCGCCCAGACGCGGCTCGATGTCGGCGGCGAGGGGCACGAGCGGATCGCCGACGTGCTCTCGCAGCGCTTCACCGACGCAGGCATGACCGTGACCGACGAAGACCGCGTCGCCCTCGCGAAGCGCATCTCCGGGGAGTGAGCCGATCCGGCCGGCGCGCCCCGGGGGGCGTGCCGGCCGGTGATCCTGTCGCGAATCAGCCTCCGGTGAAAGCCAGGATGGCCGCGGCGGACGAAGCGGAGTCGCGGATCATCGTCTCGTGCCCGTGATGATCGACCTCGACCAGGTCGGCGCCGTGCAGGGCCGCCGCGACCTCGGCGCACCACCACTGCGGGCAGACGCGGTCCGATCCTCCGCGGATCACGAGCGCCGGCTGGCTCACCCGCGGGTAGACGTCCTCCGGGTGATGCGCCAGCATCGCGCGGAACTTGCCGTGGATGTGGGGACCGGCGCGCAGGTACTCGATCGCCCCCACCAGGATGACCCGCGGGCTCTCGATCGCCAGATCGTGGGCGAGCCGGAGGATCTGCCGGGCCGCGGTGCGCTCCGTGCGGGTGACGGTGGGAGCCAGCAGCACGACGCCGTCGACCAGCGCGGGATGCCGGGCAGCGAGTTCGACCGCGACCTGCGTGCCCATCGAATGGCCGACGACGGTGACCGGTCCCTCGCCGCCGTCGCGGAGCAGCGCGGCGAGCAGGTCAGCGGTGCGCGCCATCGTCAGGATGCGCGGAGGCTCCGGAGCCGCGCCGTAGCCGGGAAGATCGACGGCGATGAATCGGCCCCGGCCGCGCAGGTGCCCGGCGAGTCCACGGAAGGCGAGGCGCCCCATTCCGATGCCGTGGAGGAAGAGGAAGGTGCGGGCACCCCGTCCGAACGACTCCACGACGAGCGTGGCGCCCGCGTGCGAGAAGCTCCGGACGATCGCCGGGACGCCGTGCGGGGCGACCACCGACGTGTCGGCGGGCGGGCGACGGGCGAACGGCACCGGACGACACTACTCAGTGTGTCTATGCGGGTCTCCGTGCCGGCTCACCGAGGCGTGCCGTCCGGCTCCCATGCCTCTTCTCGCGGGCGGGATGCGCGCGTACCGTGTCTGCCATGTGCCGCAACATCCACACCCTCCACAACTTCGAGCCCGCCGCGACCGACGACGAGGTGCACGCCGCCGCCCTCCAGTACGTGCGCAAGATCGCCGGCACCACCAAGCCGTCCCGGGCGAACCAGGCCGCCTTCGATCGTGCGGTGGCCGAGATCGCGCACATCACCGGGCACCTCCTGCAGGACCTCGTCGCCGCCGTCCCGCCCAAGAACCGGGAGGAGGAAGCGGCCAAGGCCCGCGCTCGGGCCGAGGCGTCCGGACGCTACGCCCCGCGCGTCGCGCAGGTGGGCTGACAGCGGTCAGCGCGATCCCGGCCGGTCGGGGGACCGCTCTCGGCGACCCGCCCGCCCGCTGCCCGGGGATGTCGGTGGCTCGTTTTAGCGTGTGAGCATGCGCATCCTGCACACCTCCGACTGGCACATCGGGCGGTCGTTCCACGGCCACGTCACGCTCGACGCGCTCGCCGGCGTGCTGCAGGAGCTCGCGCTGCAGGTGCGCGACAACGAGGTCGACGTCGTGATCGTCGCGGGCGACGTGTTCGACTCCGCGACCCCGGCCGCGGCCTGCTACCCGCTCCTCTCGCGGTCGCTCGGCGCCATCCGCGACGCCGGAGCGCAGATCGTCGTCACCTCCGGCAATCACGACTCCTCCGCACGGCTGGGATTCCAGTCCGCGCTCCTCCGCGACGGCATCCACGTCATCACCGATCCGGCCACGGTCGGGGTGCCGGTCACCGTCGACGACGGCCACGGGCCGGTGCACTTCTACGGCATCCCCTACCTCGAGCCGACGATGGTGCGCGCGGTGTGGCCGGGTGTGACCCTGCGCTCGCACGCCGACACCCTCGATCATGCGATGGGCCTCATCCGGGCCGATCTCGCGCAGCGGGGCGGGCGGTCGATCGCGATCGCCCACTGCTTCGCGGCCGGCGTCGCGCCCACGCCGCAGCTCGAGCGCGACATCCAGCAGGGTGGCCTCGATGTGGTGCCGCTGTCGGCCTTCGACGGTGTCGACTACGTGGCCCTCGGGCACATCCACGGCCGCCAGCAGCTCTCCGAGCGCGTGCGCTATGCGGGCGCGCCGCTGCACTACAGCTTCGGCGAGGCCGACAAGCCCCGCGGGTCGTGGCTGATCGACGTGGATGCCGCGGGCGAGGTCACGGCGCGGTGGCTCGATCTTCCCGTGCCCCGCCGCCTGGTGACGCTGCGCGGTCCGCTCGACGAGCTGCTGGCAGACCCGTCGCTCGATGCGCACCACGACGACTGGGTGTGCGCGGTGCTCACCGATCCCACGCCCCAGATCGATCCCATGCGCAAGCTCCAGACGCGGTTCGCCTGGTGCGCCACGATCAAGCTCGACCCGGTAGGGGTGCCCGCGGCATCCCGCATCACCTACGCCGACCGCGTTCGTGACGTCGAGAGCGACGACGAGCTCATCGAGCGCTTCCTCACCCACGTGCGTGCCGGCGAGGGCGCCGGGGAGCGCGAGCGGGAGCTCATCGCCGATGCCGTCGCAGAGGCCCGGGTCGCGGAGCTCACGTCGTGAGGCTGCATCGGCTCGAGATCGAGGGCTTCGGCCCTTTCCGCGCGCCGCAGACCGTCGACTTCGACGCGCTCGCCCGCGACGGCATCTTCCTGATCGGCGGCCGCACGGGCGCGGGCAAGTCCAGCATCCTCGACGCGGTCTGCTTCGCCCTGTACGGCGGGGTGCCCCGATACGAAGACGGCGAGAAGCGCATCCGCAGCGATCACGCGACTCTCACCGAGCCGACGCGCGTGCGTCTGGAGTTCTCGAGCGGCGGCCGGAGATGGCGCGTCGAGCGGGTGCCCACCTACGAGCGCCTGAAGCGCAACGGCCGCGGCACCACGCTGACGGCCGCCGAGGCGCGGCTGGAGGAGGAGGTCGACGGCGAGTGGGTCGGACGCGCGTCCCGTCCCGTCGACGTCGGGCACGAGCTCGGGCCGGTGCTCGGGCTGACGCAGCACCAGTTCCTGCAGGTCATCCTGCTGGCGCAGGGGCGCTTCGCCCGCTTCCTGCTCGCCCGCAACGACGAGCGCCAGACGCTGCTGCGGACCCTGTTCGACTCGAAGCGGTTCGGCGGCTACGAGGAGACGCTCGAGCGCCGCCGCAAAGAGACGCTCGAGCGGCTCACCCTCGACACGCGCACGCTGCTCGTGCAGCTCGACAACGCCGAGGCGCAGAGCCGGGCCGCGGTTCCCGCGGCCGAGCCCGGCGGCGAGACGTCTGAAGGACCCGTCTACGCGGGGGCCGCGCAGACCGTCGCCGAAGATGTGGCCGAGCTCCCGCTCGAGGAGCGCCTCCGCCGGGTTCGGCAGGCGCGCCTGCGGGCGGCCCATGCCCGCGAGGTGACCGGGGCAGAGGAGGTCGCGGCCCGCGCGGCGCAGTCCGCCGCCGAGGCCGTGCACGCCGACCGCGTGGAGCAGCGCGCGGCGCAGATCCGCCGCGACGACGCCCGTGTGACGCTGGCGACGCTCGAGTCGCGATTCGAGGCGGTCGGCGATGCCCGGGAGACGCTCGCGCGGGCAGGCGACGCCGAGCCGCTGCGCGCTCTCATGACCGCCGCCGACCGAGCGCATGTCGCTCTCACCGGCGATGAGGTCGCTCACGCCGCAGCCCTGGCCGCCTGGGTCGGCGCGGGGGAGGAGTCGGTCGAACGCGCTGAGCTCGAGCAGCGCACCGACGCACTGCTCGCCGACGTGGGCGCGATCGGCGTCGCCCTCGAGACCGAGCGCTCGCTTCCGTCGCTGCGCGAGGAACGCGCCACGACGGCCGCCCTGCTCGCCGCTGCGGCGGCCGAGACAGAGGCCCTGACCGCCCGCCGCGCCGACCTGCCGGTGCTGCTCAGCGAGTCCGCGGCCGCGCTGGCGCTCGCCGAGGGTCGGGCGGCGCGTCTGCCCGACGCGCAGGACCGAGTGAAGACGGCGCGCGCGGTCGTCGGCGCGGCCGAGGAGGCCGAGACCCGGCGCGACCGACGTGACGAAGCCGAGGCCGCCGCAGGAGCGACGGGACGCGCGCTGACCCGCGCATCCGCGGCGCTGGACGACCTGCGCGACCGGCGGTTCCGCGATCACGCGGGCGAGCTCGCCGAGTCGCTGGTCGAGGGCGACCCGTGCCCCGTCTGCGGTTCCTGCGAGCACCCGCAGCCGACCGCCCGCACCGGCGATCCGGTCACCGACGACGACATCACTGCCGCGGAGACGGCGAAGGCCGCGGCGGCGACCGCCGACCAGGCCGCGACCGCCGCCCTGCAGTCCGCCCGCGACGACCTCGCCGCTGCGCTGCAGCGAGCAGGCGGCCGCACGCCCGCCGAAGCGCGCGCCGAGGCGGATGCCGCGGAAGCCGACCTCGCCGCGGCGGAGACCGCCGTGGCTGAGGCCGCGACCCTGGCCGCGCAGCGCGCCGAGCGCGAAACCGAGTTCGCCGACGTCGGAGCCGCGGTCGACGCCCTCGAGAAGGCGCGCGCCGCGGCATCCGGTGAGCTCGTCGCGGTCGACCGGGCGATCGCCCAGGCCGAGGCCCTCGTCCTCGGCGCCCGCGCCGGTCATGAGTCGGTGCAGGCGCGCCTGTCGTCGGCGGAGGAGCTCATCCGCAAAGCCCGCGCGCTGCTCGGTGCGATCGACGCCGTCGCGCGTCGTCGCGCGGCGGTCGCGACGGCCGATGCCGAGCTCGTCGCCGCCCTCGAGGTCTCCCCGTTCGAGGGACGGGATGCTGCCGCCGCCGCGCTCCTCGACGCCGCGGCGCGTGAGCGGCTCACGCGCGAGGTGCGTCTCTTCGACGACGAGATCGCGGGTCTGCGCGCGACCCTCATGGACCTCGAGCTGCGGATGCTGCCCGCCGAGCCGGTCGACGTCGAGACCGCGGCCGCGCTGCTCCGCGACGCCTCCGAGCAGCGAGACGAGGCGGTCCGGCGGTGCGTCCGCGCGGCCGAGGCCGCGGAGCGCCTGAACGAGGCGGTGACGGCCGCCGAGATCGCGCACGAGGCCATCGCGGAGGTCGCCGCGGAGGCCGAGGTCATCGAGCGGCTCGCCCACGCGGTCGCCGGGCGCGCGCCGAACACGCTGAAGATGAACCTCGAGACCTTCGTGCTGGCCGCCGAGCTCGAAGAGATCGTGGCCGCCGCCAACGTCCGGCTCGACGGCATGACGCAGGGACGCTACCGGCTCCAGCACACCGACGCCCGCGCGGCGCGCGGTGCGGCCTCCGGACTCGGCATCGAGGTGTTCGACGCGTTCACCGGACAGGCCCGGCCGGTCTCATCTCTCTCGGGCGGCGAGACCTTCCTCGCGTCGCTCGCGCTCGCCCTCGGCCTGGCCGAGGTCGTCACCGCCCGCGCCGGCGGCATCACCCTCGACACCCTGTTCATCGACGAGGGCTTCGGGTCGCTCGACGGCGACACCCTCGACGTCGCGATGCAGACGCTCGATGAGCTCCGGCAGGGCGGCCGGGTCGTCGGCGTCATCAGTCACGTCGAGGCGATGAAGGACCAGCTCCCCGCTCAGCTCACCGTGCGCACCACTCCGCACGGCGACAGCGTCATCGAGCAAGAGGTGCCGGCGTCCGTATAGCGCGGGCCTGTGAACGCGGGTATAGCGCGGGCCTGTGGGACGCCGGTATCGCTGGGGCATTTAGGACGCGGCGATCCTCGCCCGACGCGGCGATCCTCGCCCGTCGCGACGTGCGGTCTCAGCCGTGCACGGCGACCTGCCCGAGGTGCTCGACGAGCGCATCCAGCGCCTCGTCCCATCCGTCGTAGAACGACTCGTCGCCGGGCTCGCCGTCCACACCCTGCAGGTCGAACGTGAGACGTGTCAGGTCGCCGAGGGGCTCGATGGCGACGGTCACCACCGGGGCGTCGTCGGGGTCGTCGCCGGGGTCGCCCCAGGTGAACGAGAGTCGTGCGTGCGGCTCCACCACGCGGTAGACCCCACCGGTCGGATACTTCTCCTGCGTGAGGGTGTTCACCATCGTGTACGCGTAGCGTCCGCCCACACGGGGGTCGATCTCGACGGTGTCGCGCGGAGTCGTGGCATCTCGCGGGTGCCACCACTGCGCGGCCTCGTCCGGATCGGTCCATGCCGTCCAGATCGCCTCAGGTGCCGCGTCGAGGTTGCGGACGATCGTGAAACCCTTCGACGTGTCGACCATGGCTTCTCCTTCGCTCCTGGCGGCCTGATACCGCTCGTCCACGATCTCCCCACTCGGCGGGCGCGGCAAGCGGTTGACATCCCGCTGAGCCGAGCGCGATCTGCAGCGGAGACGCCCCGTGGCCTCCGTCTAGGATCGGAGAGTGAACACCCGCACCCTCTGGAGCATCGTCGGCGTCATCGTCGCGATCGTCATCGCCTGGTTCCTCGTGAACATCCTGTTCTCCGTGCTCGCGTTCATCTTCAAGATCGTCATCGTCGCCGTCGTGGCGATCGTGGTGTTCTTCGTCCTGCGGTCGCTGTTCACACGTCGCAGCGACGTCGGCTGACCGACCGGGCGCGCCGCTCCCGGCGAGTACCCTGAGGGGGATGCCCGCCGAACAGACCTCCTCGTCGCCTGCCTCTCCGCAGACACTCACCATTCCGCTGACGCCGGCGCGGAAGTGGCGCGCCTTCTGGGTGTGCGTTTCGGTGGCGGCGATCACGATCCTCGATCTCAGCAAGGTCAACGTCGCGCTGCCGTCCATCGAGGCGGCCTTCGGCTCCGGGTCGACCGAGCTCCAGCTGATCGTGTCGGGGTACGTCCTCACGTTCGGCCTGCTGCTCGTGCCGATGGGGCGTCTGGGCGACCAGCGCTCCCGTCGCACGCTCTTCATCGTCGGTCTGACGCTCTTCACCCTCACGAGCCTCGTCTGCGCCCTCGCGCCGAACACGACGGTGCTGCTGGTCGCCCGCCTCATCCAGGGAGTGGCCGCCGGCATCCAGATGCCCCAGGTGCTCGGCCTCATCCAGCAGCTCTTCCAGGGCAAGGAGCGAGGCCGTGCCTTCGGCCTGTTCGGTGCGACCATCGGCGTCGCGACCGCCTTCGGCCCGACGCTCGGCGGACTGATGATCGCCCTCGGCGGCCCCACCGACGGGTGGCGCTACATCTTCTGGATCAACATCCCGCTCGGGCTCATCGCCATCGCGCTGGCCATCTTCGTCCTGCCCGCCACGCGAAAGGCCTCGCGAAAACCGCTGCAGCTCGACCCGGTCGGCGTCGTCCTGTTCGCGCTGACGATCATCGCGCTGATGTTCCCGTTCCTCTTCACGACCGGCTCCCCGAGCGACAACCCGCAGCGCTGGTGGCTGCTCGTGGTCTTCGTGCTGTTCGCGACGGCGTTCTTCGCCTGGGAGCGGAGGTATGCGGCATCCGGTCGTGATCCCCTGATCCCGTTCACGCTGTTCTCTGTGTCGTCCTTCCGCAACGGCTCGATCCTGCAGGCCGCGTACTTCGCCGCCATCCCCTCGCTGTTCCTGCTGACGACCCTCTACCTGCAGAGCGGGCTGGGACTGGAGCCGGTCTTCGCGGGCATGGTCTCGATCGGCTTCGCGCTGTCCAGCGCCGTGGCGTCGTGGATCGGCGGCAACATCGTGACGAAGTACGGGCGACCGGTCGTGGTGTGGGGCCTCGTGCTCGTGATGGTCTGCATCGCCGGGCTCGTCGTGACGGCCCTGTACGTGCCCGATGCGGTCACGCCCTACGCGATGGCCGGCGTCATGGTCATCGGCGGCATCGGCGGTGGACTCGTCATCGCGCCCAACCAGACGCTCACGCTCGCCGACATCCCGGTCAAGCAGGGCGGGCTCGCCGGCTCGGTCGGCCAGCTGGGTCAGCGCATCGGCACTGCGGTCGGCACGGCGATCGCCCTCGCCCTGTTCTACGCGACGATCTATCGCGAAGACGGCAAGGCCACCGACTCGGTGGTCTTCCACGACGCCTATGCCTTCGGGATGGTGGCCGTCGCCCTCTTCATCGCCTTCGCCTTCGTGCTGTCGGTTCTCGACCTCACCGCGCGCAAGCGTCGCGAGCGCGAGACCGAGCCCGAGACCGACGAAGACGCCGAGGAGCCGCGCGTCATCACGTGAGGGGCTGCCGCGGCCGCCTCTCGACGGCGACGCGCAACCGTGAGCGTGCCGGGCTCAGACTCCGTAGAGCTCCGCGACGGTCTCGCGCAGCTGCGCGCTGCACGCCGCGACCGTCTCACGCCAGTCGGTGATCGCGTCGTCCTGCGCGCGATCCGACACGGCCTTCAGCACGCGGATGGGCACGCCGAACCGGTCGGCGACCCAGATGTAGGCGTACGTCTCCATGTCGACCATGCGAGCGCCGAGAGGGCGGATGACGCCCACGGCCTCGGCGTCGTCGACGAAGTGGTCGCCCGTGGCGATCACGACGCCGTCTCCGTCGCCGATCTCCACGCGCGGGGGAAGTGACACGTGCTGGCCGACGACGCCGTCGATGTCGGTGACGTCGTGCTGGATCGCGCCGGCGATCTCGTGCACGCCCGTGGGGAGCAGGGGATCGATCGCGCCCGCCGTGCCGACGACGAGGATCTCGTCGTAGGTCGCCGCGTCCAGAGCGCGGGTCAGCGCGAAGGTCGCCTGCAGCTTGCCGGGGCCCGTGACCAGGCGGTCGAATCCGGGGAGGGTCTCGGGAAAGGCGACGAGCTCGGCATCCAGGGCCGCGACGAGAAGTTTCACCGTCCCATTCTCCCCTCCCGTCCACAGGCGATCCGCCGCGCACAGCCCGTGCGGGCTTTGTTGGCTTCGGCGACAAAAGTCTTGCGTGATGGCGGACCCGGGGTTAGCATCGTCGTCGAAGCGTTTCGCGAAGCGCTTCGACACGCGACACGAGTCGCACGACGAAGGAGTCCTGATGGTCAAGATCGACGAGGTGGCCCGTGCCGCCGGTGTCTCCATTAGCACCGTCTCGTACGCCCTCAGCGGCAAGCGCCCGGTCTCGGCCGCCACCCGCACCCGCATCGAGTCCGCCGTCGAGGAGCTCGGCTACCGGGCCAACGCGGGGGCGCGGATGCTCGCCGGAAGCCGCACGCAGATCTTCGCCCTCACCGAGCCGTTCCGCCCCGACACCTTCGCCCCGACCCACATGGCCTTCGTGCTGGCCACCTCGATCGCCGCGCGGCGGCAGGACTACGACATCCTCCTGCTGACCGAGGAGGACGCTGCGGACGGTATGCGCCGCGTCGCCGACAGCGGACTGGTCGACGGCATCCTGGTGCTCGACGTCGCGCCCGCGGACCGCCGCGTCGCCCTCGCCCGGCAGCTCGACATCCCCTCCATCTTCATCGGCGTGCCCGATGACCACCACGGCCTGACCTGCGTCGACCTCGACTTCGAGGCGGCCGCGGCCCTGGCCGTGGACCGGCTCTTCGAGGCCGGCCATCGGGTCGTCGGCCTGATCGGCCACCCGGCCATCGCCTACGAGAACTCGAACTTCCCGCCGCGCGTGCGCGCGGGCTTCGAGGACGCCTGTGCGCGACGCGAGGTCTCGGGCCTCTTCCGCACCACGGGCGGACCGGTCGTCGAGATCGCCGTCGTCCGCGCCGCCGTCGCCGACATGCTCGCCGAGGGCGTGACCGGCTTCGTCCTCCACGGGGGAGACGACGCGCACGCCGCCGTGCTGGAAGAGCTGGCCGCCCACGGCCGCGCCGTGCCGGACGACGTCTCGGTCATCTCGGTGGGCGCAACGTTCGACCCCGCCTCCTTCTCCGTGCCCCTGGACGCCATCCCGCTCATCCCGGCCTCCTCCTGCGACCTCGCGGTCGACCTCGCCATGCGCTCGCTCGGCTCCACTCCTCCGGAGCCGGGCGTCCACCTCATCCCGCCCACCTACCGCGCCCATGGCTCGGTCGGCCCGCCGGCTACGAGCTAGCGCCCGTCGCGGGCGAGCCGCAGCATCCGTTCGCCCATCATCGAAGCGCTTCGACGAAGACCCGCACGACCCGCACGACCGCACCACCCGCACCACCCGCACTCACCTCGACCGACGACGGTCACCGAGAAAGGAATGCCGAAGATGGCACACCACATCACCCCGCGGACCCGCATGCGGCTGCTCACAGCCGCCTCGCTCGTCACCGCCGGCGCGCTCGCGCTCGCCGGCTGCTCCGGCGGCAGCGGACAGGAAGCCGAGAGCGGCGACTCGCTGACGCTCTGGCACTTCGAGGGCGCCAACAGCGCCATGGGCATCGCCTGGGACCAGGCGATCAAGACCTTCGAGGAGGAGACCGGAGCCACGGTCACCTTCGAGGAGAAGAGCTTCGAGCAGATCCGTTCGACCTCCAGCCAGGTGCTCAACTCCGACGAGGCGCCCGACATCATGGAGTACAACAAGGGCAACGCCACGGCCGGCCTCCTCGCCAGCCAGGGCCTGCTCTCCGACATCAGCTCCGCGGTCGACGAGTACGGCTGGGCCGACAAGCTCGCCCCCGCGCTGCAGACCACCGCCAAGTACAGCGAAGACGGCGTCATGGGATCGGGCGCCTGGTACGGCATCCCGAACTACGGCGAGTTCGTCACCGTGTACTACAACAAGGACATGTTCGCCGCGGCGGGACTGGAGATCCCCACGACCTACGACGAGTTCGTCGACGTGATGGACGCCTTCGTCGCACAGGGCGTCACCCCCCTCGCCGAGGCGGGACTGGAGTACCCCCTCGGGCAGCTCTGGTACCAGCTCGCGCTGAGCAAGGCCGACCGCCAGTGGGTCAACGACTACCAGCTGTACGAGAACCCCGTCGACTGGCAGGGCGAGGCCGTGTCGTACGCGACCGACACCGTCAAGGAGTACGTCGACAAGGGCTACATCTCCCCGGACGTCTCGGGCGTCAAGGCGGAGGACGCCGGCGTCTCGTTCATCAACGGCACCGCGCCGATCTTCGTGTCGGGCAGCTGGTGGTACGGCCGCTTCGTCGATGAGATCTCGGACTTCGACTTCGGCATCTTCCCGTTCCCCGACGCCGATCTGAGCCTCGGCTCCTCGGGCAACCTGTGGGTCGTGCCGGAGAACGCCAAGAACAAGGAGCTGGCCTACGAGTTCATCGACATCACGATGCGCCCGGAGATCCAGGCCCTCATCGGCAACAACGGCGGCCTGCCGGTCGCTGCCGAGGAGTCCGACATCACCGACCCGAAGAGCCTCGAGCTGATCCAGGCCTTCAACGCCGTGAACGAGAAGGACGGGCTGTCGTTCTACCCCGACTGGCCCACTCCCACGTTCTACGACACCATCGTCGCCCAGCTGCAGGAGCTCGTGAACGGCACGAAGAGCCCGGCCGACGTGCAGAAGGCGCTCGGCGACGAGTACGACTCGTACACGTCCGACTTCCGCTGAGTCGCACCTCGCGGCGAGAGCCGTCTGAACAGGGATGCCGCGTCCACCGCGGGCGCGGCATCCCACCCCTTCGAACCCTGAGGAGCAGGGCATGACCGCTGTCCCCTTCGTGCGACCGCCTCGCACGCCCAAGGCGCGCCGGGCCGACGTGCCGCCCGATGAGCCGCTCATCCCGCAGCGCGGGCGTCGCGGCGGAGCCGGCTACTGGCTCTACCTGGTGCCCGGACTCGTGCTGCTGACGATCGTCGTGCTGATCCCGCTCGGCTGGAACGTGTACCTCTCCTTCACCGAGTGGCGCGGCATCCGTCCCCCCGAGTTCATCGGCTTCGACAACTGGATCGAGCTGGCCGGCGACGCGAAGTTCTGGACGTCGTTCGGCAACAGCATCTGGATGATCGTCGCGATGGTGGTCGTGCCGACGCTCGTGGGCCTGATCCTCGCCGCCCTGCTGTTCGACCTCGTCGGGCGCAAGTTCGGCGGCCGGCTCGCCAGCTTCCTGCGCGCGACCTACTACCTGCCTCAGATCCTCCCCGCCGCGATCGCCGGCATCGTCATCGGCTGGATCCTCCGGCCGCAGGACGGCGCGCTCAACGAGATCCTCGAGGGTCTCGGTCTCGGCGCCCTCACGCACAACTGGCTGGGCAGCCCCGACACGGCGCTCGCCAGCATCATGGTCGTGCTCGTCTGGATCCAGATCGGCTACCCGGTCGTGGTGTTCATGGCGGCGCTCCAGCGCGTCGACCCCGAGCTGTACGAGGCCGCGGAGCTCGACGGCGCCAACTGGATCCAGCGCTTCCGCGCGATCACGGTCAGCATCATCAAGCCCGAGATCTACGTCGTCACCCTGACGTGCACGATCGCCGCGCTCAAGGTCTTCGGTCCCGTCTACGTGCTGACGCGCGGCGGTCCCGGCGACTCCACCATCGTGCCCGCGTACTACGCGTACAGCGAGTTCTTCCAGGCGCAGCAGGTCGGCTACGGCGCGACCATCGCCACCGCCCTGACCATCGTCATCGCGATCGTCTCGGTCGTCTTCATCCGCGCGCAGAACGCCGCGGAGCGCAAGGAAAGGGCGGGTCTGTAATGGCCACCACCACCACGACCCTGCCCGCCGTCTCCGGCCCGCGCGCCGCCCGGACCACCGCCCGCACCGGCCGTCCGTCCCGCCCCCGCGGCGGCATGACGAAGAAGAAGGGCGTCGACTGGCTGCTGCTGGCGTTCGCCGTGGCGGCTGCGGCGCTGATCGTCGCGCCGTTCTACCTGATCCTCGTCAACTCGTTCAAGTCGCCGGCCGACTACTCCAACGGCGGGCCGCTCGCACTGCCGACGGGCATCTACCTCGACGGCATCATCGCGTTCTGGGAGCGCGTCGACTTCCCGGGCAAGGTGTGGAACTCGTTCTTCATCTCCGGCATGGTCGCGATCCTCGCGGTGCTGATCTCCGTGCTGAACGCCTTCGCGATCGGCATCGGCCGCATCCGCGGGCGCAGCTGGATCGTGCTGCTGTTCCTGCTGGCGAACCTGCTGCCGCAGGAGGCTCTGCTGTACCCGCTCTACTACATGTTCAAAGCGGTGGGCCTCTACAACAACGTGTGGTCGGTGATCATCATCTTCACCGTGATCCAGGCGGCGTTCGGCACCTACCTGCTCGCGTCGGTCTACGGCACCTTCCCGAAGGAGGTGCTGGAGGCGGCATCCATCGACGGCGCGAGCCGCTGGCAGATCCTGTGGCGGGTCATCTTCCCGATCAGCCGGCCCACCCTCTCGGTGCTGCTGATCTTCTTCTTCATCTGGACGTGGAACGAGTTCCTCATCCCGCTGACGTTCCTCGTCTCCAACGCCAACCAGACCGTGCCCGTCGCGATCAGCGTGCTCCAGGGCGACCGCCTGATGGACGTCACCACCACCAGCGCCTCCGCGCTGCTGGGCCTCATCCCCACCCTCCTCTTCTTCCTCATCTTCCAGCGCACCCTCACGCGCGGCATCACCGCAGGAGCAGTCAAGTAATGAAGTTCACCGATGGTTTCTGGCAGCTGCGCCCCGGCGTGACGGCGCTCTACGGCCAGGAGGCCTACGACGTGGAGGAGACGGATGCCGCGGCCGACGGCTCCGGGATCGTGATCACCGCGCCGACGGCGCAGATCGTCCGCCGCGGCGACACGCTCAACCGGCCCGTGCTCGGCGTCACCCTCTCCTCGCCCGCCGAGGGCATCGTGCGGGTGCGCATCGCCCACCACGAGGGCGGCGCACGGCATGACGGCTTCGACCTGCCAGGAGCCGTGGCCGGCGGCGCGGGCTCCGTGTCCGTCGACGGCGACGGCGGCACCCTCACCACGGGTCCGCTCACGGCGCGCATCCGCCGGGGCGCGCCCTGGGCGCTCGACTTCGAGGTCGACGGCGTGCGCGTCACCGGCAGCGGGCCGAAGGCGCAGGGCTACATCAGCCTCGCCGCCGACGCGCAGGTGGACCACGGCGTCGTGGGCAACGCCCGTGGTCACGGTGCGGCTCCCGTCGAGCGCACCTTCGTCCACGAGCAGCTCGACCTGGGCGTCGGCGAGCTCGTCTACGGCCTGGGGGAGCGGTTCGGACCCCTGGTGAAGAACGGCCAGACCGTCGAGGTGTGGAACGCCGACGGCGGCACCTCCAGCGAGCAGGCCTACAAGAGCGTTCCGTTCCACGTGTCCAGCCGCGGCTACGGAGTGCTCGTCAACGACCCCGGGCACGTCTCGTACGAGGTCGGATCGGAGGCCGTCGAGCGCGTGCAGTTCTCGGTGCCCGGTGAGGTGCTCGAGTACTTCCTCATCGCCGGTCCGACGCCGAAGCACGTGCTGGACCGCTACACCGCCCTGACCGGGCGCCCGCCGGTGGTGCCGGCGTGGTCGTACGGACTGTGGCTTTCGACGAGCTTCACCACCGACTACGACGAGGAGACCGTCACGTCGTTCATCGACGAGATGGCGCGGCGCGAGCTGCCGATGTCGGTGTTCCACTTCGACTGCTTCTGGATGCGCGAGTTCAACTGGTGCGACTTCGAATGGGACGCGCGGGTCTTCCCCGATCCGGAGGGGATGCTGCAGCGTCTGCACGACCGCGACCTGCGCGTGAGCGTGTGGCTCAACCCTTACATCGGCCAGCGCTCCCCGCTGTTCCGCGAGGCCGCCGACCAGGGCTTCCTGGTGAAGCGCGCCGACGGAACGGTGTGGCAGTGGGACCTGTGGCAGGCGGGCATGGGGCTCGTCGATTTCACGAACCCCGACGCGACCGCCTGGTACCAGGGGCACCTGCGCCGGCTCATCGCGCAGGGCGTCGACTGCTTCAAGACCGACTTCGGCGAGCGGATCCCGGTGGAGGTCGAGTGGGCGGACGGCAGCGATCCGCTCCGCATGCACAACCTCTACACGCACCTGTACAACAAGGCCGTGCACGAGGTGCTCGTGGAGGAGCGCGGCGACGGCGAGGCCGTGCTCTTCGCCCGGTCGGCGACGGCGGGCGGCCAGCAGATGCCCGTGCACTGGGGCGGCGACTCCACCTCGACGTTCGTGTCGATGGCCGAGACGCTCCGGGGCGGGCTGTCGCTCGCGTTCAGCGGCTTCGCGCACTGGAGTCACGACATCGGCGGATTCGAGGGGATGCCGGATGCCGCCGTCTTCAAGCGATGGACCGCGTTCGGCCTGCTCTCCAGCCACAGCCGCTTCCACGGCTCGACGTCGTACCGTGTGCCGTGGATCTTCGACGACGAGGCCGTGGACGTCACCCGGGAGTTCACGCGCCTCAAGCTGCGCCTGATGCCGTACCTCTACGGTCTCGGCGTCGCGGCGACCACCACCGGAACGCCGCTCATGCGGCCGATGGCGATGGAGTTCCCCGGCGACCCGGCCGTCGCCTACCTCGACCGGCAGTACATGCTGGGGCCCGACATCCTGGTCGCCCCGGTCTTCACCGAGAGCGGCGACGTCGAGTTCTACCTGCCCGCGGGGGAGTGGACGCACCTGCTCACCGGCGAGACCGTCACCGGCGGGGGATGGCGTAGCGAGAACCACGACGTGCACAACCTGCCGCTGTACGTGCGGCCGGGCGCGGTCCTGCCGTGGGGCGCCCGGGAGGACCGCCCCGACTACGACTACCTCGACGGCCTCACGCTGCGGGTGTTCCCCGGCGGCACCGGCGTCGCGACGGTGACGGTGACGACGCCCGACGGGCGGTCGCGGGAGTTCGAGGCGGACCGGGCGGCGGTCACCCGCTGAGCCGACTCAGGAGTCGGCGCGGCGGTCACCCGCTGAGCCGACTCAGGAGTCGGCGGCCTCGTCCTCTTCGGGCTCGAAATGCGATGCCTCACCGGTGTGTCCGGCGGCGACACCGTCCGGGTGGGGAGGGATCGTGCCGTCCTCGCCGAGTCCGCCGGGCTTGCTCTCGCCGTCGGAGTCGGTCACACCCGCCTGCGTGATGCCCGTCTCCTGCTCGTCGGCGCCGTGCTCGAGATCGCTGTCCATGGTGTCTCCTCGTCCTTTTGTCGACGGTATCCCGCGCGCGCCCGTGCGTCTCGCGCTTGACAACCGCCGCCGCACCGGTGGGTTCTCGCGGGGAGTCAGTCGACGAGGTCGGGCAGCGCTGCCTTCAGCTCCGCGAGCCACGCCGTCGCATTGCCGTCGGAGGGGGCGCGCCAGTCGCCGCGCGGCGACAGCGATCCGGCCGGCGAGACCTTCGGCCCGTTGGGCATGGCCGAGCGCTTGAACTGGGCGAAGGCGAAGAAGCGGCGGAGGAACACCTGCATCCACCTCACGACCGTCTCGAGGTCGTAGGCGAAGCGGTCCTCCTCGGGGAATCCGGGCGGCCATGCGCCGGCGCCCGCGTCGCGCCACGCGTGCGCGGCGAGGAATGCGATCTTCGACGGACGGAAGCCGAAGCGCAGCACGTGCCAGAGCGTGAAGTCGTGCAGGGCGTAGGGCCCGACGCGGTCCTCGGTGGACTGCAGGCGTCCGTCCTGCCCGGCGGGCACCAGCTCCGGGCTGATCTCCGTGTCGAGCACGGCCTGCAGCACCTCCGCGGTGCCGTCGGCCAGCTGCCCGTCGGAGATCACCCAGCGGATCACATGCTGGACGAGCGTCTTGGGGATCCCCGAGTTCACCGCGTAGTGGCTCATCTGGTCGCCCACGCCGTAGGTCATCCAGCCGAGGGCGAGCTCCGACAGGTCGCCCGTGCCGATCACGAGGCCGTCATTCTTGTTCGCGAGCCGGAAGAGGAAGTCGGTGCGCAGACCGGCCTGCACATTCTCGAACGTCACGTCGTGGACGGGCTCGCCCAGCGCGAAGGGGTGCCGGATCTTCGCGAACATCTCGTTCGCGGCATCCCGGATGTCGATGGTCTCGATCGACGCGCCGACCGCCTCCGCGAGGGCGATCGCGTTGTTCTTCGTGCGATCGGATGTCGCGAAGCCGGGCATCGTGTAGGCGAGGATGTCGCTGCGGGGCCGGCCCATCGCATCCATCGCCCTCGCGACCACGAGCAGCGCGTGGGTGGAGTCGAGTCCTCCGCTCACGCCGATCACCGGCTTCGGGCCGCCGATCGCGCGGAGCCGCTGCACGAGCCCCGAGACCTGGATGTTGAACGCCTCGTAGCAGTCCTGCGCCAGGCGCGCCGGGTCATCCGGCACGAAGGGGAACCGGTCGAGCGAGCGCTTCAGGCCGATGTCGCGGGCGGGCGGATCGAGACGGAAGTGGACGGTGCGGAACGCGGCATCCGCCCCCGTCGCCCGCCGGTTGTCGTCGAACGTCCCCTGCCGGAGGCGGTCCTGACGCAGCCGGTCGAGGTCGACGTCGGCCACCGAGCGACGCGGACCGTCGGGGAAGCGCTCGGTCTCGACGAGGAGGTTGCCGCCCTCGTAGATCATGGTCTGACCGTCCCAGGAGACGTCGTTCGTCGACTCGCCCATTCCCGCCGCGGCGTAGGCGTACGCGGCCAGGCAGCGCAGCGACTGCGACTGCACGAGGTCCGTGCGGTCCTCCGCGCGGGCGATCGTGATGGGGCTGCCCGACAGGTTGAGCAGCACCGTCGCGCCGGACAGCGCCGCCTGCGACGACGGCGGGATCGGCACCCACATGTCCTCGCACACCTCGGCGTGCACCACGAGTCCGGGCACGTCCAGCGCCTCGAACAGCAGGTCGGGGCCGAACGGCGCGTACAGCGAGCCCACTCGGATGTCCTGCCCGCGCTGATCGTCGCCCGCGGCGAACCAGCGGCGCTCGTAGAACTCGCGGTACGTCGGGAGGAACGACTTCGGCGCCACCCCGAGCAGCTCCCCGCGGTGTATCACCACCGCGCAGTTGTAGACGCGGTTCCGGTGCACGAGCGGCGCCCCGACGACGAGGACGGGGAGGAGCGACTCGGATGCCGCGACCAGCTCCTCGACGGCCTGAGCGACCGCATCGAGCAGCACGTCCTGCAGGACGAGGTCCTCGATCGAGTAGCCCGAGAGGCAGAGCTCGGGGAAGACGGCCACCGCGACGCCGTCGGCGTCCAGCTCCCGCGCGGTCTCCAGCACGGAGCGCCCGTTGGCGGCAGGGTCGGCGATCGTGAGCGGGATGGTGCAGGCCGCGACGCGGGCGAACCCGTGCCGGTAGACGCTCTCGAAGGGGAGGCTCATGTCCCCAGTCTGGCATCGGCCGCCTTCGCGGACGAGGGTGTCGGATGCCGCGGCTAGGGTCGTTCGGGAAGGGGAGACATGCGCTACATCGAAGACGAGGGCCGAATCGTCTGGAGCGCCAGCGATCTCAAGGCGGCAGCCGAGTGCGAGTTCGCGTGGCTCCGCCGCATCGACGCCCGCCTGGGCCGCGTGGAGGCCGTCGTCGAGCCGGAGGATGCGACGCTGAAGCGCGCGGGACTCCTCGGCACGGCGCACGAGCTGCGCATGCTCGAGCACTACCGCGAGGTCTTCGGCGACGCGGTGGCCGAGATCCCGGCCGCGCAGGCTTCGGATGCCGCGGCGCTCGCCGATGCCGACGATCGCACCCGCGCGGCGCTCGCCGACCCGTCCGTCGAGGTGGTGTTCCAGGCGGCGTTCTCCACCGACGAGTTCGTCGGCTTCGCCGACTTCCTCGTGCGTGAGAGGTCGGCGCCCGAGCCGGGCGCCGACACGGCAGCCCCGACGCCGCGAGTCGACGGCGACGGCACCCGCTGGGTGGTGCAGGACACGAAGCTCGCGCGGCGCGCGCGCGTGACGGCGCTGATGCAGCTGGCGGCATACGCCGACCAGCTCGACCGTCTCGGCATCGCCCGCGCCGACCGGGTGCAGCTGCTGCTCGGCGACGGCACCGTCAGCGAGCACCGGGTGGACGACATCATGCCCGTGTACCGGCTGCGCCGCGCGCGCCTCAAGGCGCTCATCGCCGACCGTGCCGTGCCCTCGGGCGCGGCCGGCGAGGCGATCGCGTGGGGCGATCCGCGCGGCGACCTCGACGTCATCGCCTGCGGCCGGTGCGCCACGTGCGAGGTCGAGGTCATCTCCCATCGCGACCTGCTCCTCGTGGCGGGCATGCGACCGGTGCAGCGCGTGCGGCTGCAGACGGCCGGCATCCGCACCATCGACGATCTGGCCGCCGCGGAGGCGCAGCCCGCCGGAGTCGGCGCCGACACGTTCGCGTCGCTGCGCACCCAGGCGCGCCTACAGCTCGACAGCCCCGCGGGTGTGCCCGCCGTCTCGGACGACCCCGGCATCCCCGTCGTCCCGACGTTCGAGGTGGTGGAGCCGCGCGCCCTGGCCGCGCTCCCGAGGCCCGATCACGGCGACCTCTTCTTCGACTTCGAGGGAGACCCGCTCTACACCGAGGGCGATGCGAGCTCCTGGGGCATCGACTACCTCTTCGGCTGGGTCGACATGGCCGAGCGCTACGGCGCGCTGTGGGCGCACGACTTCGACGAGGAGCGCGCCGCTCTCGAGCGCTTCCTCGACATGGTCGCCCGTCGCCGCGAGAAGAGCCCGGGCATGCACATCTACCACTACGCCCCCTACGAGCCGACGCACCTGCTGGCCATGGCGGCGAAGTACGGCGTGCGCGAAGCCGACGTCGACCAGCTGCTGCGCGACGGTGTCTTCGTCGACCTGTACCCGATCGTGCGGCGCGCGCTGCGCGTGGGATCGCGGTCGTACTCGATCAAGAAGCTCGAGCCCCTCTACATGGGCGCCGAGGTCCGCACCTCCGATGTGCAGAAGGGCGACGACTCGATCGTCCGCTACGTCGAGGCGCGCGAGCACGCCGACGCGGGGGATGCCGCGGCGGCTCAGGAGATCCTCGACGACCTGGCCGACTACAACCGCTACGACTGCGTCTCCACCCGGCGGCTGCGCGATTGGCTCGTCGATCGCGCCCGGGAGGCGGGCCTCCGCCCGTCCGCCGAGCGCGAGCCGGAAGAGGGTGGCTACCAGGACTCCCCGCTCGCCGTACAGCTCCGCGCCTACGCGGACGAGGTCGACGAGGCGAAGAGCACGAGCGCCTCCGATGCGACCGCGCTGCGCCTCGGCGCCGCGGCGATCGACTACTACCCCCGCGAGGCGAAGTCCTTCTGGGCGACGCATTTCCTCCGCCTGCGCGAGCCGATCTCCATCTGGGAGGACAACCGCGACGTCGTGGTGGTCGATCCGGCCCGCTCCCGGGTCATCGAGGACTGGCACCTGCCGGAGGGCAGCGGCCGGGAGCGGCGTCGTGTCGAGCTGCGGGGCGAGCTGTCGCCCGGCACGCGGCTGAGCGAAGGCGTCGAGCCGTTCGCGCTCTACGAGCTGCCGGCCCCCTTCCCGTCGGAGACCCGCCCGCGGTGGATCCACACCGCGAAGTGGGTGCGCGTGGTCGAGGTGCTCGACGACGGGGCGATCATCGAGGAGCTCTCCGTCGAGGGGTTCACCTGGCAGGAGCTGCCCCTCGCGCTGACGCCGGCGGCGCCGCCCCGGGCGGGCAACCAGCAGTCGGCCATCGAGGCGTGGGCGCAGACCGTCCTCGAGACGCGGTCCGCCGGCGCCCGCGACGACGGCGCCGCGCTGCTCCCGCCGGAGCCGTCGCAGCCGCTGCCGCGGGATCCCGCCACCGATCTGCTGCGCCGCCTGCCGCCGCGCACTCTGTCGGGCGCCCTCGCTCCGGCGGATCCCTCCGACGAGGCATCGGCGATCGCGCGCAGCGTGGCCGATCTCGATCACAGCTACCTCGCCGTGCAGGGGCCTCCCGGCACCGGCAAGACGTACGTCGGCTCCCACGTGATCGCCCGTCTCGTGCAGGAGCGGGGCTTCAAGGTCGGCGTCGTGGCCCAGGGGCACGCCACGGTCGAGCACTTGCTCGACCGTGTCATCGAGGCGGGCGTCCCGCCCGTGCAGGTGGGCAAGGCGCCCAAGGATCCCTCCCTGCCGCACCGCTTCACGATCATCCCGAAGAACGGCGTCGCCGCCTTCACGGCCGAGCACCAGACCGACGGCTTCGTCGTCGGCGGCACCGCGTGGGACTTCAGCCACCAGGGCCGCATCCCGCGGGGCAGCCTGGACCTCCTCGTCATCGACGAGGCCGGACAGTTCTCCCTCGCCTCCACCATCGCCGTCTCGCTCGCCGCACGACGACTGCTGCTGCTCGGCGACCCGCAGCAGCTTCCGCAGGTCAGCCAGGGGACCCATCCGGAGCCGGTCGACACATCGGCGCTGGGATGGATCATGGACGGCGCCGAGGTGCTGCCCGCGGAGTACGGCTACTTCCTCGCGCGCACCCGGCGCATGCACCCTGCGGTGGCCGAGCCGGTCTCCCACCTGTCGTACGAGGGGCGCCTCGCCGCCCATCCGTCGACGGCCCTCCGCACGCTGGAGGGCGTGCGCGCCGGCGTCCACGTCCGGCCCATCGCGCACCGCGGCAACGCCACCTCATCGCCCGAGGAGGCCGCCGAGGTCGTCCGGCTCGTCACCGACCTCGTCGGACGCTCGTGGACGGGCAGCGACGGGGGAGTGGGGGATGCCGCGACCCTCCTGTCGCCGCGCCCGCTCCGCCCGTCCGACGTCATCGTGGTCACGCCCTACAACGCCCAGCAGGTCGAGGTCGAGGCGGCTTTGACGGCCGCCGGCTTCGGCGACGTGCAGGTCGGCACCGTCGACAAGTTCCAGGGGCGGGAGGCCGTGGTCGCGATCGTCTCGCTCGCCGCGTCATCCGGTCGCGATGCGCCGCGCGGGCTGGAGTTCCTGCTCCTGCGCAACCGCATCAACGTCGCGCTGTCGCGGGCGATGCAGGCGGCGTACGTCGTCTACTCCCCGGGTCTCCTCGACGACCTCCCGCGCACGCCGGAGGGCGTCGCCCGCCTCAGCGGCTTCGCCACCCTCGTGGAGGCGCCGGCGGCCTGATCTGTCCACAGGCGCCCGGAGGGCGGCGTCAGCGCCGACGTAGACTTGCGCGGACGATTGGAGCCCCATGGCCGATGACGCCCAGCGGCAGTTCGAGATCGACCTGCCCCCCGATCTCATCGGCGGGGCCTACGCAGACTTCGCCAACGTCTGGCACACGCCCACCGTCTTCGTGATGGATTTCGTCGCGCTCGCCCAGCCGCCCCGTGAGCAGCTCGATGCGCAGACGGGCGAGGCGCGCACGGTCGTGCCGGCGCGCGTCGTCAGCCGCATCCGCATCCCTCCCGAGCAGGTCTTCGAGCTCGCCAAGGCCCTCACGCAGCAGCTCGAATTCTGGGAGCAGGAGACCGGGCGCCGTCAGCCGATCGACCCGCTCATCGACCCCGACGACTGACCTCCGGCGTAGAGATCCGTCCCGGTGCTGTCAACCCCTTCGGAGAATGTTCTCGAGCCGACATAACCTGGCGTCGCGCCTCACAGCGCAGGTCGCGGCATCCACTCGGCGAGGGGTGGATGCCGCGGCCCCCTGTCTTTCCGGCGACGTCTCCGCTGCGCAGAGCGCCGATCGCCGGGCAGCACGACGTGCCGCCGCCCTGAGGGGTCGACGGGCGGACGAGGTCAGACCGTGCCGTAGAGGCGATCGCCGGCGTCGCCGAGTCCGGGCACGATGTAGCCCTTCTCGTTGAGCCGCTCATCGAGCGCGCCGAGGACGAGCGTGACGTCGCGACCCTCGACCTGCTTCTCGATGGCGGCCACGCCCTCGGGAGCCGCGAGCAGGCAGATCGCCGTCACGTCCTTGGCACCCCGGCGGAAGAGGAAGTCCATCGCCGCGCCGAGCGAGCCGCCCGTGGCGAGCATCGGGTCGAGCACGAAGCACTCCCGGTCGCTGAGGTCTTCGGGCAGGCGCTCCGCGTAGGTCGTCGGCTCGAGGGTCTCCTCGTTGCGCGCCATGCCGAGGAAGCCGACCTCGGCGCTCGGCAGCAGCTTGACCATGCCGTCGAGCATGCCGAGGCCCGCGCGCAGGATCGGCACCACGAGCGGGCGCGGATCGCCGATGCGCACGCCGATGGTCGAGGTGACCGGAGTCTGGATCTCGACCGGCGTCACGCGCACGTTCCGGGTCGCCTCGTACGCGAGCAGCGTGACGAGCTCCTCGGTCAGCTGGCGGAACACCGGCGACGGCGTGCGCTGATCGCGCATCACCGTGAGCTTGTGAGTGATGAGAGGGTGGTCGGCCACGTGGACGCGCATGACCCCAGGCTATCGGGTGCCGCCCCGATCGCCCCGGGCGCGGGTGCGCAGTACCGTGAGGACGTGAGCCTGCCCACCGCCGCCGACGACCTGACCGCGATGCGGCGCGCGCTGCAGCTGGCCGCGGTTGCCGGTGCGGAGGGCGACATCCCCGTGGGGGCGGTGGTGACGGATGCTGCGGGCACCGTCATCGGGGAGGGCCGCAACCTGCGCGAAGCCACCCATGATCCGACCGCGCACGCGGAGGTCGTCGCGCTGCGGGAGGCCGCGGCATCCCTCGGCTCCTGGAACCTCGCGGGGAGCACCCTCGTCGTCACGCTCGAGCCGTGCCTCATGTGCGCCGGCGCCCTTCTGCAGGCGCGCATCTCACGCCTCGTGCTGGGGGCCTGGGACGACAAGGCCGGCGCGGCCGGCTCACTCTACGACGTGGTGCGCGACCGGCGTCTGCCGACGCGCGCGGAGGTCGTCGGCGGAGTGTGCGCGCCGGAGTCGGAGGCCCTGCTGCGCGACTTCTTCCTCGCGCGGCGCTGAACCCGGGCCCGTCGTCAGCGGGGGAGGAGCGGAAGCACCTCGGTGCCGAGGAACTCCACCTGCCCGACGTCGCGCATGTCCATGAGCTGGAAGTAGACGCGGTCGGCGCCGAGGTCGACCAGGCGCTGCACCTTCTCGGCGATCTCCTCGGGGCCGCCCACGATGTCGACGCCGTTGCGCACCTCGTCGGGGTTCTTGCCGATCGCCTCCGCGCGGCGGCGGAGGTCGCCCTCGTCGGCGCCGGCCAGCGTCGGCAGCGCGACGGACAGCTTCAGCGTCCCGGGGTCGCGTCCGGCGCGCTCGCACGCCGCCCGGACGTTGGCGAAGCGGTCGGCGATCTTCTCCTCCGGCTGGAAGCCGATGTTGAACTCGGTCGCGAAGCGCGCGGCCAGCTCCGGCGTGCGCTTCGGGCCGGCGCCGCCGATGATGATCGGCACGCGCTCCTGCACCGGCTTCGGCAGCGCGGGGGCACCCGCGAGCGTGTAGTGCTCGCCGGCGAAGTCGAAGGTCTCGCCGATCGGCGTGGACCACAGGCCCGTGACGATCTGCAGCTGCTCCTCGAACGGTCCGAAGCGCCGCTCAGGGAACGGGATGCCGTAGGCGCGGTGCTCCTCGGCGAACCAGCCGGTGCCGAGGCCCAGCTCGACGCGTCCGCCGGACATCTCGTCGACCTGGGCGACCTGGATCGCGAGCAGGGCGGGGAGCCGGTGGGTGGCCGAGGAGACGAGCGTCCCGAGGCGGATCCGCGAGGTCTCGCGTGCCAGCCCTGCGAGCGTCGTCCACGCGTCTGTCGGACCGGGGAGCGGGTCGCCGGGACCCATCCGCATGTAGTGGTCCGAGCGGAAGAAGCCGTCGAAGCCGACCCGCTCGGTCGCCTGGGCGAAGGCGAGCTGGTCGCCGTAGGTGAAGCCCTGCTGGGGCTCGGTGAAGGTGCAGTACTCCATGGCGTCAGGAGGCCGTCGTCCGTGCCGGCGACCCGGGGGCCGCTGGTGCCGGGGCATCCGGTCGGTACACATCCGGTTCGAGGTAGATGACGCGCGCGATCGGCACGCCGGCGCGGATGCGACCCTCGACGGCGTCGATGTCGGCCGAAGCCTGGGCGAGGGTCCGATCGGCGGGGAGGGCGATCTTCGCCGCCACCAGCAGCTCATCGGGTCCGAGGTAGAGGGTCTTGATGTGGATGAGCGTCTCCACCTCCGGGCCCGCCTCGATCGCGGCGACGATGCGGTCGAAGTCGCCGGGGGTGGCACCCTCGCCGACGAGGAGGCTCTTGGTCTCGATGCCCAGGATGATCGCGACGAGGATCAGCAGCGTGCCGATGGCGAGCGTGCCGACCGCGTCCCAGAGCGGGTTGCCGGTCAGCACCGTCAGGCCGACGCCGAGGAGGGCGAAGACGAGGCCGGTGAGGGCGGCGACGTCCTCCAGGAGCACGACCGGAAGTTCGGGAGCCTTGGCGCGCCGCACGAACGACACCCACGACTGGCCCTTCTCGCGGATGTGATTGCTCTCCTTGACCGCGGTGCGCAGCGAGAAGCTCTCCAGCCCGATCGCGATGACGAGCACCGTGATGGGCAGCCAGGCGTTCTCCAGCTCGTGCGGGTGCGTGACCTTGTCGACGCCCTCGTAGATGGAGAAGAGACCGCCGACCGAGAAGAGGATGATCGCCACCACGAACGCGTAGACGTAGCGCTCGCGCCCGTGACCGAACGGATGCTCGCGGTCGGCCGCCTTGCGGGCCTTGCGGCCGCCCAGCAGCAGGAGGAGCTGGTTGCCGGAGTCGGCGACGGAGTGGATCGCCTCGGCGAGCATCGAGGCGGAGCCCGATACGAACCACGCGATGAATTTCGCCAGGGCGATGCCCATGTTCGCCGAGAAGGCCGCGATGATCGCCTTGTTGCCGCCGGATGCACTCATGCCCGCAGTCTATTGACGCGCGGGGTCCGCGGATCCCGCGGTTGACGGGTCAGTCTGCGGAGCGCAGGATGATCGCCTCGGTCGGCGGGTCAGTCTGCGGAGCGCAGGATGATCGCCTCGGTCGGCGGGTCAGTCTGCGGAGCGCAGGATGATCGCCTCGGTCGGCGGTGCCGGGTCCACCGGCGTGCCGAGGTAGCCGATCACCGAGAGCAGTGCCTGGCGGAACTCCGCCGGACGCTCCAGGTGCGGGGCGTGGCCGACGCCCTCCAGCGTGATCTCCGTGACGGCGCCGCCGGCGTCGGTGTAGGCGCCGAGGACGTCGCGGGTCTGGGAGACCATCGGCTGGGCGGGCGCGATCTCGTCGCCGGGCCACTCTGGCACCACGCCGAGGGCGCCGAGGTGGTTGAGATCGAAGAACGACCCGTCGGAGACGATCGCGTCATCGGTGCCGTGGATCCAGAGGATCGGGGGCTTGCGTTCGAGCTCGACGATCGCCGACACGTCGTGGTACCGCGGCGCCATCGTGTTGAGCACGCCGATCGTCCCGGCGGCGAAGCCCGGCCAGTTCTCGCTCGGGACGCCGTCGCCGGGGTAGTTGCCCTCGGCCGTGGACGTGGTGAGCATCGAGTCGACCCAGACATCCTCGTGCTCGCTGGTGTAGCCGGCCGCGACGTACGCGGCCCGGAAGACGCTGCGCGGCGACGTCGGCGCCTCGTCGGTGGTGTCGTGGTCGTTCAGCCGCTGCACGAAGTCGGGGTTCGCACCGCCGCCGCCCGTGCCCGCGTCGTCGTCGGTGAGGCGTGAGCCGTCGCGACGCGTGCCGCCGAAGCCGTAGGGCGAGACGGGCGCCTGCAGGGTGAGGGAGAGAACGGGGTGGTCGAGGGCGTACTGCATGATCACGCCGCCGCCCATCGACCAGCCGACGAGGTGGACGGCGTCGAGCCCGAGCTCCTCGAGGGTCGCGTGGAGGTCGTCGCTGAAGTCGCGCAGCCCCCGCGTCGCATCGATGGGGGAGTGCTCGGTCGCGCCGAAGCCGCGGAGGTCGACCGCGATCACCCGGATGTCGGACGGGAGGTCCTGCATGAGCTCCTGCCAGAAGAGAGAGGAGGAGACGTTGCCGTGCACCAGCACCACCGTGCGCTCGGCGGGTGTCGAGGAGTCGTCGCCCGCGCGCTCGAGGATGCCGACGCCCAGCCGGGACGTCTCGACGATCCGAGCCGTGATGCCATCGAACAGGGTCATTGCGAGGTGCCTCCCGTTGTGCCCTCCGGAGCGCCGCCGCTCCGTGCCCTCCCGACTATAGACCGCACGCCCGTGCGGCTCACGGACCCGCGAGCGCGTCCCGGCACGGGCTCGCGACGGCTTCTAGGATGACGGGATGACCACCGTCGAGGACCGTTCCCTGCCCGCCGTCGCCGTCCTGGGAGCGGGGTCGATGGGCGGCGCCATCCTCCAGGGGCTGGTGGTGTCCGGGCTGCCCACCGGCGGCATCACCGCCACCAACCGCACGCGCGCCAAGGCCGACGCGCTGGCGGGCCTGGCCGGGGTGACGAGCGTCGCCCTCGAGGAGCAGCCTTCGGGGAACACGGATGCCGCGGGATCCGCCGGCATCATCCTGGTGGGCGTGAAGCCGGCCATGGTGCCCGACCTGCTGTCCGAGATCCGCCCGGCGCTCCGCCCCGGCGCCGTGGTGGTGAGCCTGGCCGCGGGCGTGACGATCGCGACCTTCGAGTCGGTGCTCGGCGAGGGCGCACGGGTGCTGCGGTCGATGCCCAACACCCCGGCCGTCGTCGGCAAGGCCGTCACGGGTCTCGCCGCCGGCGCGGGCGCGGATGCCGACGACGTCGCGATGGTCACCCGGCTGTTCGAGACGGTGGGCGCGGTGCTGCAGGTTCCGGAGGAGCAGATCGACCCACTGTCGACGATCTCCGGCTCGGGGCCCGCCTACGTCTTCCTGCTCGTGGAGGCGCTCGCGAGCGCCGCCGTGGGCAAGGGATTCACTCCCGAGCAGGCGCGCCTCATGGCGGAGCAGACCTTCATCGGCGCCTCCGCCCTGCTCGACGCGTCGGGCGAGGAGGCGGCCGAGCTGCGCCGGCGCGTCACCAGCCCGAAGGGCACCACCGAGCGCGCCGTGGCCGTGCTGCAGGGCGCGCACCTCGACGCCCTGTTCGCCGAGGCGACCGATGCCGCGCTCGCCCGCGCGCGCGAGCTCGCCGCCGGCGCCTGACTCGCCGCCGAGTGCTGAGCCGCTGCCTGAGCCGAGCCCGCGCGTGAGCCGAGCCCGACGCGTGAGCCGCTGCAACGCGGGAGTCGAGCCGGCGCGTGAGTCGAGCCCGGCGCGTGAGTCGAGCCCTGCGCGTGAGTCGCTGCAAGGCTTGAGTCGAGCCCGGCGCGTGAGCCGCTGCATCCGGTCAGTCCCGGTGCCGCCGGCGCCAGAGCCGCGCCCGCCAGGTCAATCGCGCCGGCGCATGTACCACTCGGTGAACGAGCGCGCCCGGCCGTCGGGCGCGAGGTCGATCACCCACAGGTTGCGGTAGTCGCGTTCCGACTCGGAGTCGGTGGCGGCGTAGACCGTGCGGCCTTCGACGAACACCCGGTCGCCGTCGAGGCCCGCGAGGTCGTACGCGAAGGAGTAGTCGCCCGGCTCGTCGGCGTGCGACAGCCAGCCGGCGACGATGGCGTCGGCACCCTCCCACGCCGCCGACCAGGGCTCGGTGCGGTACTCGCCGTCGTCGGTGAACAGCGCGCGGATGTCGGCCTCGTCGTTCGAGGCCCAGGCCTTCTCGTAGGCCGCGACCCATGCCCGGGCGGCGGCGCTCACGTGTGTGCGATCCATGATCGGAGTCTGCCCAGGGCCACCGACACCGGCGCGGCGCGACTCAGCGGTCGAGGGAGGCGAAGCGTTCGATGTCGACGTTCGTGCCCGAGACGATGATGAGGTCGTGGTTGGTGACCACGGTGTTGGCCTCGGCGTAGCGGAACGGCTTGCCGGGGCTCTTCACGCCCACCACGGTCACGTTGTACTTCGTGCGCACGCCCGACTCGTTGAGGCCGACGCCGCGGATGAACTTCGGGGGGTACATCTTGGCGAGCACGAAGTCGTCGTCGAAGCGGATGAAGTCCAGCATCCGTCCGCTCACCAGGTGGGCGACGCGCTCGCCGGCCTCGCGCTCCGGATAGATGACGTGGTTGGCGCCGACGCGGGCGAGGATCTTGCCGTGCGACTGCGAGACCGCCTTGGCCCAGATCTGCGGCACCTTCAGGTCGACGAGGTTCGCGGTGATGAGCACGGACGCCTCGATGGAGGAGCCGACGGCCACGACCGCCACCTGGAAGTCCTGCGCCCCGATCTGCTTGAGGGCGTCGATGTTGCGGGCGTCGGCCTGCACGGCATGGGTGACGCGCTCCGACCACTTCTGCACGAGCTCGAGGTTGTCGTCGATGGCGAGCACGTCGCGGTCGAGACGGTCCAGCTCGCCGGCGCAGGCGGCGCCGAAGCGGCCCAGGCCGATCACCATCACCGGCGCATCGCCACGGATCTGCTCACCCAACGATCGGCCTCTCCACCGGCAGCGCGTAGAGCTGCGAACGGGTTGCCGCGGCCACGGCCGCGGCAAGGGTCACTGTACCAATGCGCCCCATGAACATCGTGAGGGCCATCACGTAGACCGCGGGGTCGGGCAGTGTCTCCGTCAATCCGGTGGAGAGTCCCACCGTCGCGAACCCGGAGATCACGTCGAAGAGCACCGTCTCGACCGGCTCTTTGGTGATGTGGGTGATCGTGATCGTCGAGAGGGCGACGATGGTCGCGCCCCATGCGACGACCGACAGGCCGACCCGCTGGACGTCGCTCGGGATGCGCCGGCCGAAGGCCTGCACCGACGGGCGGCCCTTCGCCTCCGACCACACCGCCAACGCGAGCACCGCGAGCGTCGTGACCTTGATGCCGCCCGCGGTGGAGGCCGAGCCGCCGCCGACGAACATGAGCATGGAGCCCACCAGCAGCGACGAGCCGTTCAGCTGCCCGATGTCCACGACGGAGAACCCGCCGGATCGCGTCATGGCGGACAGGAAGAAGGACTGGTAGACGGTGTCCCACGCGTCGCGGCTGCCGAAGGTCGCGGGGTTGTTGTACTCGAGGGCGAGGAACGCGATGGCGCCCGCGAAGAACAGGAGCACGGTCGTGATGATGGTCAGCTTGGCGTGCAGGGTCCACTGGCGGAAGTGCCACTGGTGCCGCCACAGGGTGTAGATGACGGGGAACCCGATCGAGCCGAGGAAGACACCGGCCATCATGACGGTGAGGAAGAAGTAGTCGTACTGGAAGGCCAGGATGCCCTCGGGGTTGGGGGAGAAGCCGGTGTTCGTGAAAGCCATCGCGGCGAAGTAGGGCGCCTCCCACAGCGCGACGAGGGGTTCCACGCCGCCGATCAGCAGGGACGGGTACAGCAGCACGGCGATCCCCGCCTCGATGACGAGCGTCGACAGGGCGACGGTCCGCAGCAGCACGCCGATCTCTCCCAGGCGCACCGTCTGACCCTCGTTGACCACCCCGCCGTGCGCGCGCATCGGATTGGTGTCGCCCGCGGCGATCAGCTTCGCGCGCAGGCCCAGCCGCTTCGAGATGACGAGCCCGAGGATGGAGGCGAGCGTGAGGACGCCCAGCGCGCCGACGTTGACGCCGATGAAGATGATCACCTGGCCGAACGGCGACCAGTAGGTGCCCATGTTGACCGTGGACAGTCCGGTCACGCAGATCGTGGAGACGGCGGTGAAGAGCGCATCGGCGAACGGCGCGGACTGCCCGCTGGCGGTCGAGGCCGGCAGCGACAGCAGGGCGGTGAAGATGAGGATCAGCGTCGCGAAGACGAGGACGGCGAAGCGGGCCGGAGATGCCGTGGTGAGGTCCTGCAGCCTGTCCCACCCGCGGCGGGCGGACGACGACAGACGCCAGGCCCGCGAGCCCCTCGGGTCAGCCGCCATACCTGATCCCCTCGCTCGAAACGTCGGTCATGGTTCTCCGGGAGATGCCCGACTAACCTAAGCACATGGCGGACATCTTCGACGTGATCGCAGACGGCACACGTCGCGACATCCTGCAGCTCCTGCGGGAGCGCGCCGCCTCGGGTGAGCGCGGAACGAGCGTCTCCCAGATCGTCCACCAGCTGGAGGTCAGCCAGCCGACCGTCTCGAAGCACCTCAAGGTGCTGCGCGAGGCGGAGCTCGTCTCCGTCCGCGAAGAGGGTCAGCATCGGTATTACAGTCTCTCGATCGGTCCGCTCGACGCGGTCGACGACTGGCTCATGCCCTTCCTTCTGGACGACATCGACATGGATGCCGCACCGGTCACCCTGCCGGATTCCGCCGCACACGCAGCTGAGGTGATGGGCCGCGCTGCGGCCTCGGCGAAGCACGTCGTCGCCAGCGCCCTCAAGAAGCTCCCGGGCCGCTGAATCGCGGTCGGGCGAGCCTCATACGTCACACAGACCACACAGGTTTACACGAGTGCGATCGCGCCCCTAGAGTGTGGAGCACAGTCATCTGGGGATCGCAGCGGAGGAACGCCATGGCAGAACTGGCCGATGTGCGCTTCCTGACGGTCGCGGAGGTCGCCGAGCTCATGCGCGTGTCCAAGATGACCGTGTACCGCCTCGTGCATGCCGGTGAACTGCCGGCCGTGCGGTTCGGCCGCAGCTACCGCGTGCCCGAATCGGCCGTCACGGCGGCCCTGCACAGGCCCGTCGCCGACGTCGGCTAGACTGACCCGAGGCATTTTTCCGTTTTGCCCGATCCCGGATGCAGGCGATCCTGCGTCCAGACCCCGATCTAGTGAGGTTTTCCGTGGGTTCAGTCATCAAGAAGCGCCGCAAGCGCATGGCGAAGAAGAAGCACCGCAAGCTGCTTCGCAAGACTCGCCATCAGCGCCGCAACAAGAAGTAACGCGGCCGCACCACACTGAGCGCCTGTCCCTAGGGACGGGCGCTTCGTGTATTGTCGCCGCGCCGACAGGAAGGATCCCGCCATGAAGTCGATCACCGTCCAGCAGCTGAACGAGCGCGACGGCGTGCCGCTCATCGACGTGCGCGAAGAGGACGAATTCGCCGCGGGGCACGTGCCCGGCGCCGTCAACCTCCCTATGTCGAGCATCGGCGAGCACCTCGACGAACTCCCCGACGAGCCGTTCGACGTCATCTGCCAGGCCGGCGGCCGCTCGGCACGCGTGGTGGAGGCCCTCGAGGCCCGCGGCTACGACGCCACCAACGTCGACGGCGGCACCGGCGAATGGGCGCAGGCGGGGCTTCCGCTCGAGCGCTGAGCCGCGTGCCGTTCCGACGCCGGAGCGTCACCGGATGGCAGGCGAATCGTCGCCGAGTGTCCGAGCCCGTGTCGGAGAGCGCCCATAGGATGAGGGCGTGACCATCCTCACCCTGATCGGCAAACCCGACTGTCACCTCTGCGACGTGGCCCACGGCATCGTCGACGATGTGATCGCGGGTCTCCCCGAGCGTCTGGCCGACGGCATCGATGTCCGTGAGGCGTCGATTCTCGACGACCCGGCTCTCTACGAGCAGTGGTGGGAGAAGATCCCGGTCATCCTCATCGACGGCGGCCTGCACGCGCACTGGCGGGTCTCGGCTGACCGCCTCCGCGACGCTCTGGTGACGGCATCCGCTGTTCCGACGTCGGCAGGGGTGGCGTCATGAGCCTGCGGCACATCGTCCTGTGGCGGCTCGACGCGGACGACGCCGACACGCGGGCGCTGCACGCCGAAGAGCTGCGCACGCGCCTCGAGGGGCTTCAGGACGTCATCCCCGAGATCGACAGCATTCAGGTCGGCCCGAACGTCGCCTTTCCGGGTGCGAACTGGGACGTCGCGCTCGTGTCGGAGTTCGCCGACGCCGAGGCCCTCGAGCGCTACATCGTCCACCCGGCGCACCAGGAGGTCGTCGAGTTCGTTCGTAGCGTCACGAAGGACCGCGCCGCGATCGACGTTCCGCTCTGAGCCTCAGCGGGTGACCTCGACGGTGTCTGCCGTCGGCGCGTTCTTCTTCACCGACTCGATGCCCGCCTGCGCGGCGGCCTTGGACGAGTACCCCTCGCTGCTGGCGATCACCTGGCCGTTGGTGGCCTTGAGGGTGAAGCGCCAGTGGCCGCCCTTGTCGGTGTAGAGCTCGAACTTCCCGGCCATGGTGCACGCTCCTTCGCGAGGTGGCCACCGGTCCGCTGACCGGCCGCTGGTGCACACGCTAGCGACCGCGCCGCGCGGGCGGTAGGCCGCCCGGCGCAGACGCTGCCGTGCTCGACGCAACCGTGTCCCACTTTCCGCACAACCCCTCGGCGTGTTGTGCGGAAAGTGGGACATGGCCCCGGGCGGGCGCGGACGCCGTACGGCGGAATCTCCGCTCGTCCGGCGGCGCAGACCACCGTGTCCCACTTTCCGCACAACCCCTCGGCGTGTTGTGCGGAAAGTGGGACACGGCCCCGGGCGGGGGTGTCAGGTGCGCGGTCGCACGGCGACGGGCACGGGATCGAGGGCGATGCGCACGCGGTCGTCGAAGGTCACCCGGTCGGAGGCCGCGTGCTGCACGCGGACGAGCGCGCCGTCGAGTGTGCGCACGAGTGTGCGCCGGAAGCTCCCCAGGAATGTGCTCTCCTGAACGACGGCCTCGGTGCCCGAGCCGTCGGCGCTCGAGATGCGCACGTTCTCCGGGCGGAGGAAGACATCCACCTCCCCGTCGGGTGCGGCGATCTGGAGGGGCAGAGGCTGACCCCACACCGTGAGCGCGCCTCCGGCGACGACACCGAGCACCACGCTGGACACGCCCACGAACGCGGCGACCTCGGCGGTCGCGGGGCGGAGGTACAGGTCCTCCGGGGTGCCGATCTGCTCGATGCGGCCGGCGCTCATGACGGCGATGCGATCGGAGACGGCGAGGGCCTCCTCCTGGTCGTGCGTGACGAAGACCGTCGTGATGCCCAGACGCAGCTGGATGCGCCGGATCTCGTCGCGCAGCTGCACGCGCACCTTGGCGTCGAGCGCCGACAGGGGCTCGTCCAGCAGCAGCACCCGCGGCTCTGTCACGAGAGCGCGCGCCAGCGCGACGCGCTGCTGCTGCCCGCCGGACAGCTCGTGCGGGAACCGTTCGGCCAGATGGCCGAGCCCGACCAGCTCGAGCGCCGCGGCGGCGCGGGCCGCGGCATCCGTCCGGTTGATCCGACGACGCCGCAGCCCGAACGCGACGTTGTCGACGACGCGAAGATGCGGGAACAGCGAGTAGGACTGGAAGACCATCCCGATGTCGCGCTTGTTGGTCGGGACGGACGAGACGTCCTTCCCGCCGAGCCGGATCGAGCCGGCGGTGGCCCGCTCGAGTCCCGCGAGCACGCGCAGCGCGGTGGTCTTGCCGCAGCCGGAGGGACCGAGGAGCGAGACGAACTCGCCGGGGGCCACGTCGAGGTCCACGCCGTGCAGCACACGCGTGGCGCCGTAGTCCTTGACGATGCCGGAGAACTGCACACGCGTACCTTCGCCCGCCTCGGCGAGCAGGAGGTTCTCGGACGTGCGCGGAAGGGCGCGCGCGGGGGTGTCTGCGGTGGTCATGAGGACTGCCTCCTGGCGCCGACACGACCGGCGCGGCCGATGATGAGCAGGAGCACGAATGCGAAGGCGAGGGCGAGCAGCGTGGAGATCGCCGCCGCCCACGCGTCCTGCCGGTTGATGAGCACGAGCGCCGTCTGCAGCACCTGACGGTTCAGCAGCGACGCGATGGTGAACTCCCCGAGCACGACGGCGACGGAGATGAGGGATGCCGCCAGCAGGCCCTGCCGGAGGTTCGGCGCGATGACGCGCAGCAGCACGGTGAACCATCCGGCGCCCAGGGTGCGGGCGGCCTCGGACAGCGTGCGGATGTCGACGGCGTCGATGGAGGCCTGGATCGAGCGGTAGGTGAACGGCAGCACGAGGATGCCGTACGCGAAGGCGAGGGTCCACGCGCCGGTGCCGAAGGTGCGGCCGATCTGCAGGTAGATCGGCGCGAGGCCGACGACGAGCACGATCGCCGGGATCGAGATCGGCAGCAGGGCGAGGAACTCGAACCCCCGCCGCAGCTGCGGGAACTTCAGGGCCACCAGCACCATGGTGGGCGCGAACAGCAGCAGGACGAGCAGCACCGTCACGGCCGCGAGGATCAGGGAGTTGCCGAGTCCCGTCCAGATCGGGCGGTACGCGGCCGCGTTGGCCGGATCGAACAGTGCGGCCCAGCGGTCGAGCGACAGCCCGGAGGGCGACTCCAGCGTGTACAGCAGGGTCGCGGCGAAGGGGATCGCGAAGACGATGCCGACGAGGAGGCCGATCAGCCACCGCGTGACCGGCGACGGCGCGAAGCCCCTCACGACTGCCACCGCGCGGCCCGGCGCTGCACCAGGGCGTACAGCGTCATCACCACCGCGACGACGACGATCATGCCGAAGGCGAGCGCGCCGGCGAGGTTCTCGCGTCCGAGGACGGTCTCGCTCGTGAGCGCGGTGCGGATCTGCAGCGGCACGATCTGCGAGCCCTGGCTGGCGAGGGCGGCAGCCGTCGCGTACGACGAGAACGCATTGGCGAACAGCAGCAGCAGGCTCGCGAGGAACGACGGCGCCAGCACGGGCAGGCCGACGAATCGCCAGAAGTTGGCGCGGGTGCCGCCGAGCGTCAGGTGCGCCTCGGCCCACTGCGGCCGCAGCGCGGCGAGGGCGGGCATGAAGGTGATGATCATCAGCGGCACCTGGAAGACGAGGTAGGCGGGGATGAGGCCGGGGAGCGCGTAGATCCAGGCGCCGTCGGCGTAGAGCTCGAGACCGAAGGTCGACGAGAGGAACTTCGTCACGATGCCCTGGGTGCCGATGGCGGCGATCATCGCGAACGCCAGCATCACGCCGCCGAACTGCGCGAGGACACCGGATGCCGCGTCCACCGTGGTGCGGACGATCCCCGTCTCGGGCAGGCCGAGCATGGCGTAGCAGACGAGCGCTCCGACCACGGCCCCGATGACGGCGGTGAGCAGGGACAGCCACGTCGAGTTCCCGAACGTCGTGAGGATGACGGGGTCGCCGAGTGCGGCGAGGTTGTCGAGGGTGAAGGCCCCGTCGCCGTCGAACAGCCCACTGGCGACGGCGAGCACTGTCGGAACGGCGAGGAAGGCCGCGACGTAGAGGGCGAGGGGGACCAGCCCCACCCACGACCAGTCTCGGCGCGCGACGCCCCGCGGGGCCGCAGCAGCAGGCTGCTGCGGCCCGGCGGGGCTCGTCACGCGGTCCAGGCTCGGACCGTCGAGGACGTCGGAGGTCACTGGACCGCCGCTGCCCACTTCTGTCCGAGCAGGGTGCCCGCCGCGGTGGACTGCGCCTCGGTCGGGACGACCGTCTCGGACGGGGCCTCCGGCAGCGCCGCGGCCAGATCCTCGTCGATGGTGCCGGCGTCGGTCATGGCCTCCATGCGCACGGGCCGCGCTCCGCCCTTGAGCCACATGTTCTGCGCCTCGTCGCTGTAGAGGAACTCCTGCCAGAGGCGCGCCGCCGCCGGGTTGGGGGCGTTCTTGTTGATGGCCTGGTTGTAGTACCCGGCGTAGCCCGTTCCGGGGAAGACGACGGTCTTCCACGACGGGACGTCCTTCGCGTGCGTGGCGTTGAGGTAGTCCCAGTCGAAGACGACCGGGGTCTCGCCGCTGGCGACCGTGGCCGTGGTGACGTCGAGCTTGAGCAGATTGCCGCTCGTGTTCAGCTCGCTGAAGAAGTCGATGCCCGGCTGGTAGTCGTCCAGGGTGCCGTCGGTCTGCACGGTGGCCAGGCCCACGGCGGCGAAGGCTGCGCCCGCCTGGGTCGGGTCGCCGTTGAGCGCGACGGAACCGCGGAACTCCGAGCCGAGGAGGTCGTCGAGGCTCGTCGGGGTGGGGAACTTCGCCGAGTCGTAGCCGACGGACATGTATCCGCCGTAGTCGCCGACGAACAGGCCGGTAGGCTCCTTGAGGGCATCGGGGATCTCGTCCCACGTTTGCACCTTGTAGGGGGCGAACTCGCCGGTGTTCTGAAGGGCGACGGTGAGGCCGAGGTCGAAGACGTCGGGAGCGGTGTCGAGGCCCTCGTTGGTCGTGGCCGCCTGGATCTCCTCGGCCGACGAGACGTCCGGCGACTGCTCGTTGACGGTGATCTCGGGGTACTTGGCGGTGAACGCGTCGAGGATTTCGCCGTAGTTGGCCCAGTCGCGCGGGAGGGCGATGACGTTGAGCTGGCCCTCCGCCTTGGCGGCGGCCTCGAGGTCGGCGAGCGTGCCGAAGGAGGTGAGGTCGGAGGCGGTCGCGGCGTCGACTCCGGAGGCGCCCTGGCCGGCGTCGGCCGAGCCACCGGCGCAGCCGGTGAGGATGAGGGCGGTGCCCGCGAGGAGCGCGACGCCGGCACCTCCGAAGCGGGTGAGACGGGCGTGACGGATCATGGTGCTGTTCCTCTCGGTGCTGCCGCCGAGCGCGCGAAGAGGCGGTCGACGATCGGGATGAGAGCACCGTAGGGATGCCGGATGACCGGCGGCACCGGGGGAGGTGAACAGACGGAGAGCGGCGGGTGTCCGGATCGGACACCCGCCGCTCTGCGTCAGCGATGGATCAGGCCGCGACGCACGCGCCACCTGTGTGTCCCACTTTCCGCACACCCGCACGGCGTGTTGCGCGAAAGATGGGACACGGGTGGCGGGCGCGTCCGGCGTCGGGTGCGAGACCCGACGTGACTGGTGAGGGAACGAGGGTCAGGGCGCGAGGCGCGTGGGACCCCGGAAGAGGAACGTGACCTCGCGGATGCTGCTCTCGCCCAGCAGCAGCATCAGCACGCGGGCCAAGCCCATGCCGAAGCCGCCGTGCGGCGGGGTGCCGTAGCGGAAGAAGTCGAGGTAGTGCTCGATGCCGGCGAGGTCGAGGCCCTTCTCGGTGGCCTGCGCCTCCAGCACGTCGACGCGATGCTCGCGCTGCGCGCCCGTGGTGATCTCCACGCCCTTGAAGAGCAGGTCGTAGCTCTTGGTGAGCCCGGTCTGCTCGTCGCGCATGTGGTAGAACGGCCGGATCTCGGGGTGGTAGTCGGTGATGAAGACGAACTCGTGCCCGAACTGCTCCTGCACGTGGGCGGAGATCTGCCGCTCGCCCTCGGGGTCGAGGTCGCCGTCTGCACGGGGGATCTCGTAGCCGCGCGCCTTCACGATCTCGCGGGCCTCCGCCAGCGGGATGCGCGGGAACGGCGTGGCGGGCACCTGCACGTCGAGACCGAAGAGCTCCTGGATCTCGTCGCCGTGCTTGTCCTTGACGGCCTGGATCGCGGTCTGCAGCAGCTCCTCCTGCATGCGTGCGACGTCTTCGTGCGAGTCGATCCAGCTGATCTCGGCGTCGACGGAGGTGAACTCCGTGGCGTGCCGCGAGGTGAAGGACGGGTCGGCGCGGAACACGTCGCCGATCTCGAAGATCTTGCCGAAGCCGGCCGACTGCGCCATCTGCTTGAAGTGCTGCGGGCTCTGGGCGAGGTAGGCCGTCTTGTCCTCGAAGTACTCCATGCTGAACAGCTCGGCGTTGGACTCCGACGGGCTCGACATCAGCTTGGGGGAGTGCAGCTCGATGTAGTCACGCTCGATCCAGTACGTGCGCATCGCGTGCTCGAGGGTCGTCTGCACGCGGAAGATGAGGTTGTTCCGGCGCTGGCGCAGGTCGAGGAAGCGCCAGTCCATGCGCTTGTCCAGCCCGCTGTCCGCCGCGATGGGCGTCTCCGGAAGGGCGGCGGCGGCGATGGTCAGGTTCGAGACCTTGATCTCGACGCCGCCCAGCTTGACCCGCTCGTCGGCCTTCAGCGCGCCCTCCACCGTGAGGAAGGTGCCCGTGCTGAGGTTCGAGATCGTGTCGGTGAGGGCCAGAGCCGCAGCATCCTGCTCGCTCCCGTCCTCCGCCGGACGCGTCGCGGGGTTCACGAGCTGCACGGCGCCGGTCTCATCGCGGAGGATGACGAACTGCACCTTTTTCTGGTCGCGGACCGTCTCCACCCACCCCGAGACCGAGACGGGACCGTCGGGAAGGGACTTGAGCTGGGAGACCAGGACGCGTTCACTCACGAGGGTCCAGTGTACGGGGACGGATGCCGCGGGCCCGTGCCGCGCGGGATCACGGCCCGATACGATGCCCGCGTGACCTCTGCGCCTCCTCCCTACAACGGTCCGCCCGCTCCGGCCTTCGCGGGGCCGTGGGCCGCGCCCGCGACGGCGCGTCCGCCGCTGCGCGTGTGGGACGTGGTGCTGACGATCGTCTTCCTCGTGGGCGACGCGGTGCTGGCCCTGGTGATGTCGTTCTTCGGGGCGTTCCTCGCGATGGCGAGCGATCCGTGCGGGGCGAGGGACTGCAACACCGACCTCATCACCGTCGGCGTGCTGGCCGCGATGGCGCTTCCGTGGATCTTCCTCGTGGCCGGGCTGGTGGTCTCGATCGTGCTGCTGGTGAAGCGGCGGCTCGCGTTCTGGGTACCGCTGGTGGCCGCCGTCCTGATCATCGGCTCCTGGTTCATCGGAGCGGCTTTCGCCACGGCGGGGGTCCCCGGCTCCTGACGCTCTGCGCGTCGGGCGCACTCAGGTTCCCGTCACCTGCGCCGGTTAGCGTGAGGGGAGCCGTACGCGGCCTCAGATCCGATCACCGACGCGGGAGCACCGATGACCGACATGACGCAGGCGACGACGAGCGGCGGGGGGTCCTGGCTGACCTCGCTGGCGGACTGGACGGTCTCCCTCATGGAGGTCATCGGCCCCGTCGGCGCGGGGGCCGCCATCGCGCTGGAGAACCTGTTCCCGCCGCTGCCGAGCGAGGTCGTCCTGCCGATGGCGGGGCTGACTGCGAGCCGCGGGTCGTTCACCCTGGCCGAGGCCCTCATCTGGACCACCATCGGATCGGTCGTGGGCGCGTACGTGCTCTACGGCCTGGGCCGCTGGCTGGGCGCGCAGCGCCTGCGCCGTGTCGCGGGCTGGATGCCGCTGATGAAGGTCGAGGACGTCGACAAGACGGTCGCGTGGTTCCAGCGGCACGGTGCGGTCGCGGTGTTCTTCGGGCGGATGATCCCGCTGTTCCGCAGCCTCATCTCGATCCCCGCGGGGGTGTCGGGCATGAAGTGGTGGACCTTCGGCCTGCTCACGGCGGCGGGGAGCCTGGTCTGGAACACGATCTTCGTGATGGCCGGGTTCCTGCTGGGCGAGAACTGGCACGTGATCGAGGCCTACGCCGACGTCTTCCAGTACATCGTCATCGCGCTGATCGTGGCCGCGGTCGCGTGGTTCGTCGTGGTCCGCGTGCGCGCCGCCGCGCAGAGCCGCCGCCGCGGGCAGCTCGACGGCGCCTGAGCCGGATCCGGGGCTTCAGGACTCCGACGGCACCAGCGGCAGCTCGTGCCCGTAGTTCCAGGAGAGGATCGCGGGCTGCTCGCGGTCGAAGCTCAGCACCGACACCGAGCCGGCGTCCAGGCTGATCTGCGCCGCGAAGCGGGGCGCCTGCCGCAGGAACACGGCGGTCAGGATGCGCAGGAAGTGCCCGTGGGCGACCAGCGCGACGTCGCCGTCGACCATCGCCGGCAGCGCCCGCGTCACCACGCGGGAGGCGCGGGCCGCGACCTCCTCGACGGTCTCGCCGGGCGTGTCGCCGCGGACCACCCCGTGGGTGAAGGCGCTCCAGTTGTAGCCGAGCTCGGCGCGGATGTCGCGGGTCGTCCGGCCCTCGTACCCGCCGTAGTCCCACTCCACCAGGAGGGGATCTACCTCGGCGTGGAGACCCGCGAGCTCGGCCGTGCGGCGCGCGCGCTGCAGCGGCGAGGTGAGCACGAGCGAGAAGTCGTAGTCGGCCACCAGGGCGCCGGCGCCGCGGGCGAGGTCCTCTCCGCGCGGGGTGAGGGGGATGTCGGTGAGTCCGGTGTGCTTCCCCTCCTTCGACCACGCCGTCTCGCCGTGACGGAGGAGGACGAGCTTGCCCGACGGGTTATCGGGCGCCGGGCGGTCGGGAAGCGGATCGTTCGTGGGCACACGGCAACCGTAGTCTCGTGACCTCGCAGGCGCGCGCCGGCCGCGCCCGCCGTCCGGGGCCTCGCGCCCGCGCAGCCCGGGGCGGCGCTCGTCGCATGCACGGCAGCCGCACAGCCGCCCTCAGCCGCCGCACAGAAGGTGCCGCCGTAGACTGGAGGGGTGCCAGCGGACCGCCTCCATCTCGTGCGCCACGGCGAGGTCCACAATCCCCGCCGCGTGCTCTACGGGCGGCTTCCGGGGTTCGGGCTCAGCGTCGACGGTCGCGGCATGGCCCGCGCGGCGGCCGAGCACGTGCACAGCCTCGCGCGTCCGGTGACGAGCCTCGTCTGCTCCCCGCTGCAGCGCACCCGCGAGTCGGCGCTGCCCTTCACCGAGCTGTTCGGCATCGAGCCGGTCATCGAGGAGCGGATCATCGAGCCGACCAACGTCTTCGAAGGCCGCCGCATGAAGCGCGCGCTGGCCAATCCGCTCAACTGGCGCCACCTGCGGCGTCCGGCCGTCCCGAGCTGGGGCGAGCCGTACGAGCGCATCTCCGCGCGCATGCTCGCCGCGATGGACGACGCCTGGTCGAAGCCGGCGACGGGCGACGTGGTGCTGGTGTCGCATCAGCTGCCGATCTGGGTGACGCATCTCACGGTCGCCGGGCTTCCGGGGCGGCACGATCCGCGCAACCGGCGGTGCGCCCTGTCCAGCGTGACGAGCTTCGAGAAGAAGGACGGGCGCTGGGTCGAGGTCGACTACGCCGAGCCCGCGGCGCACTCCGGCGCCGTCGATGTGGGAGCAGTGTGATGACACCGAACCGAGGAGTCGCACGCGCGGCATCCGCTCTTCTCGCCCTCGCGCTCGCCGTGGGGCTCGCCGCCTGCGGCAGCGACCCGCTCGCCGACCAGTACCGCGCCGGCGACAACAAGGGCTTCATCGCCGCCGACGGCTTCCAGACCAAGGAGATCGCGCCCGCCGAGCGGGAGGCGCCGGTGGACTTCACCGGCACGACCGAGCGGGGCGACGCCGTCTCGAGCGACCAGTACCGCGGCGGGGTGCTCGTGGTGAACTTCTGGTACGCCGCCTGCGGTCCGTGCCGCGCCGAGGCCGACTTCCTCGAGACCGCGTACACGTCGTTCGCGGGACAGGATGTCGCGTTCCTGGGCATCAACACGTCCGACTCGGCCGCCACGGCCGGCGCCTTCGCCGACAAGTACGGCGTGACCTACCCGAGCGCGCTCGCCGCCGAGGACGGCGCGCTCAAGCTCGCCTTCGCCCAGCGGACGCCGATCAACGCCACCCCGACGACGCTCGTGCTCGACAAGCAGGGCCGCGTCGCCGCGCGCATCATCGGGCAGCTCAGCGAATCGTCGATCCTCGAGACCATCGTCCGCGACGTGCTCGCGGAGCAGTCGTGACCCCGGGCGACATCGTCGCGGGCGGCGCCCTCTGGCTCGCCCTCCCGCTGGCGCTCGCCGCCGGACTGCTGTCGTTCCTCTCGCCGTGCGTGCTGCCCCTGGTGCCCGGCTACCTGGGCTTCATCAGCGGCGCCGTCGCCCCGCGCCGCGCGCGGGTGGGCGCCCTCGTCGGCGGCACGGCGTCTGATCCGTCGACGGATGCCGCGGCCCCCGCGACCGCGGAGGCACCGACCCGCGGGCGACTGCTTCTGGGCGTGCTGCTCTTCATCGCCGGCTTCACGGTCGTCTTCATGGCCGTCAACGTGCTCGGCGGAACGGTCGGACTGTTCTTCGTGCAGTACGCCGACCTCCTCACCCGTCTGCTCGGCGTCGTGGTCATCCTCATGGGGCTCGTCTTCATCGGCATGCTCGGACTCGCCCAGCGCACGGCCCGGCCGCAGCTGAGCTCGCGCATCGGCCTCATCGGCGCGCCGCTCCTCGGTCTCGCACTGGGCATCGGGTGGACGCCCTGCATCGGACCCACCCTGACCGCGATCTTCTCGGTCTCGTGGTCGCTCGGCGACCCGGGCCGCGCCGCGCTCCTCGGGCTCGCGTACTCGCTCGGTCTCGGCATCCCGTTCGTGCTCGTCGCCCTCGGCTTCGGCTGGGCGACGCGGTCGGTGACCTTCCTCCGCCGGCACATCCGCACCGTCAACCTCATCGGAGGCGTCCTGCTGATCGTCATGGGCCTCCTCATGGTCACCGGCGTGTGGAGCGCCCTCATGGTGCAGCTGCAGGGGGTGGTGGCAGGTGTCCCGCTCCCGCTCTGACGACGCCGAGGGTCTCGACCCCCTCCGCCCGTCCGATCACGCCGACGGCATGGTCGACGTCGCCTCGCCCTCCCTCGGACCGATCGAGTGGATGCGCTGGGCCTGGCGGCAGCTCACCTCCATGCGCACGGCGCTCGTGCTCCTGCTGCTGCTGGCCATCGCCGCCGTGCCCGGCTCGATCGTTCCGCAGCGCAGCGCCGACCCGAACGGCGTCACCCAGTACTTCACCGACAACCCCGGCGTCGCGCCGATCCTCGACCGCCTGCAGCTGTTCGACGTGTACTCGTCCGTGTGGTTCTCGGCGATCTACCTGCTGCTGTTCATCTCGCTCATCGGCTGCGTCATCCCGCGCACCAAGCACCACTGGAAGGCGCTGCGCGCGCGGCCGCCGCGCACGCCCGCCCGCCTGTCCCGGCTGGACGACTCCCGCTCCACGGTGCTCGGACTCGCACCGGAGCAGGATGCCGCGGCCGCGGCATCCGTCGCCGTCGACATCGCCGCGTCGCAGCTCACGCGCGCCGGCTACCGCGTCGAGCGGTACGAGGCGGGGGGCGCGCCCTCGGTCTCCGCGGAGCGCGGCTACCTGCGCGAGACCGGCAACCTGGTCTTCCACTTCGCGCTGGTCGGCGTGCTGGTGGCCGTCGGCGTGGGCGGCGGGCTCACCTACACCGGTCAGAGCGTGCTCATCGAGGGCCGCACCTTCGTCAACTCGCTGCTGGACTACACCTCCTTCAACCCGGGGCGCTTCGTCGACGAGGACCAGCTCACGCCCTACTCGATGACCCTCGACAAGTTCGACGTGACCTATCAGCCGTTCGGCGCGCAGGGGTCGGGGCAGGCGGGCGACTTCGTCGCGCACCTCACGACGCAGCTCGCCGGCGAGACGCCGTCGGAGGGCGACGTGCGGGTGAACCACCCGCTCGAGATCGCCGGCGACCGCGTCTATCTGATGGGCAACGGCTACGCGCCCACCCTCACCATCCGCGATGCGGACGGGAACGTGCGGTTCTCCGACCCGGTGCCCTTCCTGCCGCAGGACGCGAACATGACCTCGCTCGGCGTCGTGAAGGTGCCGGACGGGTTCCCGCAGCAGCTCGGACTCGTCGGCTTCTTCTACCCGACGCAGGCGCAGCTCGCGTCGGGGGCCTTCACCTCCACGTATCCCGCGCTGGTCAATCCCGTCCTGACCCTCGAGGTCTACGCCGGCGACCTCGGCATCGACGACGGCACCCCGCGGTCGGTGTACACGCTCGACACGGGCGACATGACCAAGCTCGCGGGTCGCGGCGTCGACGCCCCGACCATCGAGATCGCTCCGGGAGAGACGGCCGACCTGCCGAACGGGCTCGGCACGATCACCTTCGACGACGAGGCCCCCGCCGGCGCCACGGGCTACGACGGCTCCGTCGCGCGCTACGTCTCGCTGTCGGTGCACCGCGACATCGCGGCGCCGTTCGTGCTGGTGTTCGCCATCCTCGCGCTGCTCGGCCTGCTCGCCGGCCTGTTCGTGCCGCGCCGCCGCATGTGGGTCAAGGCGACGCCCGACGGCCGCACCGTGCGGATCGAGTACGCCGGGCTCGCCCGCGGCGAGGATCCGACGCTCGCTGACGCCGTCGACCAGGTCGCCCGGAGACATACCGACGCCGTCGAGACATCCCTGCGTCACCCCGAGAACCCGCGCGTAGACTGACGACATGCCCGCAACCGAACCCCTCTCGCTGGACATGGTCTCGGTGCTCCTGGTCTGGACGGCCATCGCGATCTACGCCCTCGCGTTCATCGCCTACGCCGTGGATCTCGCGCGCCGCTCGGCCCTGGCCGTCGACGCGATCCCTCTGCAGCGGCAGGCCGCAGCGTCGCGCCCGCGCGAGCTCGCGGCGGTCGGCGCCTCGAGGGGCTCGAGTGTCTCCGGGGGTGCCGGCGATGCCGCCGAGACACCCGCGTCGGCGTCCGACGCCGGTGCGGTGCGACCCCCGCGGATGATCTGGGCCCGCATCGGCACGTCGATGACCGTGCTGGGCTTCCTGTTCCACCTCGCCGGCGACATCACGCGCGGCATCTCGGCCGGTCGCGTGCCGTGGTCGAACATGTACGAGTTCTCGCTGACCGGCACGATGCTGATCGTCGGCGTGTACCTCGTCGTGCTGTTCCGCTACGACCTGCGCTTCCTCGGCTCGCTGATCACCGGCATGGTGGTGCTGCTCCTCGGCGGCGCGACACTCGCGTTCTACGTCGAGGTGGTGCCGCTGGCCGACCCCCTCAAGTCGGTGTGGCTCGTCATCCATGTCTTCGTCGCGTCCCTCGCGACGGCGCTGTTCGCCCTCGCGTTCGGCCTCTCCGTGCTGCAGCTCATGCAGGCCCGGCGTGAGCGCACGCTCGTGGTGGCGGCATCCGTCTCCGCCGACGACGCGCCCCCGCGGCGCCTGGGATTCCTGCGCACCCTGCCCACGGCCGAGGCGCTCGAGTCGCTGGCCTACCGCTTCGCGATCCTCGGCTTCATCTTCTGGACCTTCACCCTCATCGCCGGGTCGATCTGGGCCAACGACGCGTGGGGCCGGTACTGGGGCTTCGACACCAAAGAGGTCTGGACGTTCGTCATCTGGGTGCTTTACGCCGGCTACATCCACGCGCGGGCGACCCGCGGCTGGCGCGGCACGCGTTCGGCCTGGCTCTCGATCATCGGCTTCGCGGCGGTCATGTTCAACTTCACGATCGTCAACATGTTCTTCAAGGGCCTGCACGTCTACTCCGGCCTGAGCTGAGCTGAGCTGAGTTGAGCTGAGCTGGGCGGAACTGAGCTGAGCTGAGCTCACCCGGATCCGGCTGCGTCGCCTGCCGTGGCGGGATGTCTTCTGCGCCCCGCCATCGCGCGCGCAGCGCAGACGGTCCCGCGACCGCGCGTCACGCCCCCGCACGTTGCCGGGCCTGACCACGGGTGACCGCGCGATCACCTGCGCGGTGCGCGTGAGAACACGGAGGCGGGGCCGCGGCCGAACGCCACGACCCCGCCTCCCGTTGCCGGCCCGTCACCGCCGGCCGGAGCCTCAGGCCGGAAGGGCGGATGCGGCGACGAAGGCCCGTGCGGCCACCGTGCGCCTACGCGCCACCACGATCACCGTCACCACGAACGACAGCACCGTCCAGACGACCATGCCGGTCACACCGGCCCCGACGCCGCCGGCACCCGTCAGCACGCCGATGAACGCCTGGTAGGCCGGGGCGGTCGGCATCAGGCCCGCGACCGAGGTCAGCCATGCCGGAACCGTGGAGATGACGCCGGTCGCGATCGCGAAGACGGTGACCAGGGCGCCGATCCAGCGCCCGATCCCGCGGAGCGCGGCCACGAGCGCCTGGTTGACGGCGGCGAAGGTCACACCCGCGAGTACGCACAGGGCGGCGAAGGCGAACCAGTCGCTCCAGGAGTAGGAGGCGGCGAGCTGCACGGCTCCCGCGACGAGCAGGCCCTGCACGGCGCCGATCACCGCGCCGGGCGCGAAGCCGGCGAGGGCGAGCATCGCCGAAGACCGCCGCGAGGTCAGCGCACGGCGCGACACCGCCTGCAGTGCGATGTAGGTCGCGAGGCCGCCGACCCAGAGGGCCAGCACCGCCAGCAGCGGCACGGCCGCCGCGCCGAAGAGCGACGTGCCGGCGCCCTCGGCGGCGACGGGGTCGGCCACGACGTCGGCGAGGTTCTGCGCGCCGCCGTCGCTGAGCGAGGGGAGGGCCGTCGAGGCCTGACGCAGGCCGTCGGCGAGGGTCGAGCTGCCGTCCGCGAGCTGCGAGACCCCGGCGCCGAGGGCGGCGGCGCCGGCGCTCCACTGGCGGGTGCCGTCGGCGGCGGTGGTCGCGCCGCCGGCCAGCTGCGACGCGCCGCCGGAGAGCTGGGAGGCCCCGTCCGACAGCTGCGAGGCGCCGGAGGCGAGGCCGTCGGCGCCTGCGGCGAGCTGCGTGACACCGTCGGCGGACTGCGTCGCGCCGGTCGCGAGCTCGTCGATGCCGTCGGCGAGGCCGGTCAGACCGGCGGTCAGCGTCGGCCCGAAGGTCGCGAGCTTCGAGACGCCGTCGGCGAGCTGCCCGGACTGCGACAGCGCGTCGGTCACCACCGGCAGGGCTTCGTCCGCGCGCTGCGACGCCGTTGCGAGCCCGTCGCAGAGCTCGGCGGATCCGCCCTGCTGCGCGCAGGTGGCGGCCAGCTGCGAGAGCTGAGCCGCGGCATCCGTCGCCCGTCGGGAGATCTCGCCGCTGTTGGCGGCGAGTCCGTTCGCGGCCTCGACCACCTCAGGGGGCACGGACGGGAGCTGGGCGACGCCGTCGGCGATCTGCCGTGCGCCGTTCGCACTGGCGGTGGCTCCGGCGGCCAGGCGGTCGAGGCCGGAGCCGGTGGCGTCGAGTCCGCCGGAGAGCTGCGCGGCTCCCGACGACAGCTGCGTCGCGCCGGTCGCGATCCCTGAGGCGCCCGAGGCGATGCCGCCCGCGCCGCCGGCGAGCTGGTCGACGCCGTCGGCGATGTCGTTCGCCCCGCCCGCGAGCTGCGTCGCCCCGTCGGAGGACTGGCGGGCGCCGTCGGCGAGCTGCGCGGCGCCGTCGGCGGCCGTGCCCAGCTGGTCGCCGAGCGTCGTGAACCCGACGAAGACGTTCTCGAGGGTCGCAGAGGACAGGGTCCGGCCCAGGATGGATGCTGCGGCCTGCGTGATCTGCGAGGTGATGGCGTCGTCGACGATCTTGGCGTCGGGCGGCGTGCTGACCTGGATGAGCGCCTGCTGCGCGGTTCCGGTGCCCTGCAGCTGTTGCCCCGACGAGGTCGCCGCGGCGGAGAAGTTCTCCGGGATGGTCACGACGGCCTGGTACCTGCCGTCGGCGAGGCCGGCTGCAGCATCCTCGTCATTGGAGATCACCCAGGTGAGGTTGCTGGGGATCTGATCCGACCCCTCCACGAGCCCGGCCGTGAGCTGGCGTCCGAGCGGCGTGTACTGGCCGTCGATCGTGACGGGCTCGTCGGCGTTGACCACCGCAGCGGTCATCTCGTCGAGACGCTCGGTCGGGTTGTAGAGCGCGGCGACGAGGATGCCGCCGATGAGCACGGGCAGCAGGATCACGCCGATGATCGTCAGCCAGGTCACGGGGGTGCGCGTACGGGCGCGCTCGAGCGAAAGGGTCATGCGTGCACCTCGGTGGTCAGGTCGGCGTCGTGGGCCGGGGAGGGGGCGGTGCCGGTGGGAGCGGGGATGTCGCGGCGCGGCGGCAGGCGGAGGTCGAGGAGGTCGACGGGCGTGTGCATGGCCTCGCCGACGAGGAGCGCGACGCGTTCGCCGTTCTCGCCGCCGGCGACGACGGTGAGTGTGCGATCCTCCCCGCGGGCGACGAGCACGGCGTCCCTCAGGGTTGCGGCGACCTGGTCGCGTGCGGCGGGGTCGGTGACGAGGTCGAGGCCGTCGATCACCACGAGGGTCGGCCGGCCCGCGAAGGCGCGGCGCAGCAGCACGTCGGGCGACGCGTCGTCGTCTTCGCCGAGGAGGGCGACGCCGACGTGGCTGCGCGTCCACGCCGCGCGCTCGGGCAGCAGGTGCCCGGCGACCTTGAGAGCGCCGTCGGTGGGGGAGAGCCGACCGGCGATCGTGAGCAGCAGCGCCCGGATGCTGCGGCGCCCGGCTCCGGTCACGATCAGGGTCTCGCCCGGATCGAGCCGCAGGGCCACGTCCTCGTACAGGGTGATGCCCTGCTCCGTGAGGCCGAGGCCGGCGGCGACGGCGATCGAGCGGGTGTCGGGCTCGGGCCACGCGCGCAGTGAGAGCTCGCGCTCCACCGCCTCGCCCTCGATGTCGAAGTGGGGCAGCACGCGGTCGAGCCACCGCGGCATCCACCAGGCCTTGTCGCCGAGCAGCGTCATGACGGCCGGCACGAGCGTCATGCGCACGAGGAACGCGTCCACGGCGATGCCGACGGCCAGACCCAGGGCGATGGGCTTGATCGAGGAGTCGCCCTCGGGCACGAAGGCGGCGAACACCGCGAACATGATGACCGCGGCGGCCGTGACGACGCGCGCCGAGGCCGTGAAGCCCGAGCGCACCGCCGCGACGGCGATATCGCGTCCACCGCGACCGGCGGCCCGGCGGGCGTGCACGTAGTCCTCGCGCATGCGCGAGACGAGGAAGACCTCGTAGTCCATCGCCAGGCCGAACAGCACGCCCATGAGGATGATCGGCATGAAGCTGATCACCGGTCCCTCGCGGGTCACGTGCAGCAGATCGGCGAACCAGCCCCACTCGAAGACCGCTGCCACGACGCCGAACGACGCCGCGACCGAGAGGAGATAGCCGACGGCGGCCTTGAGCGGCACCCAGATGGAGCGGAACACCATGGTCAGCAGCAGGAGCGACAGGCCGACGACGAAGACGCCGAACGGGACGAGTGCGGCGCCGAGCCGGTCGGAGATGTCGATGCCGACGGCGGTGAAACCCGTCACCTTGAGATCGACGCCGTACTCGTCGAGCAGGCGGTCGTGCTGGGCGCGGAGGGTGCGGACGAGCTCGGCGGTGGCCGGGTCGTCGGGTGCCGTCGCGGGGACGATCTGGATCAGACCGGTGTCGATCGTCTCGTTCGGGGTGGAGAGCGCGACCTCCTTCACGCCCGGGATCTTCTCGATCTCGCTGCCCAGGTCCGTCATCAGCGTGAGCGGGTCGGTCGAGGTGACGATGGTGCCGGTCATGATGAGCGGGCCGTTGGACCCCGGTCCGAAGTACTCGGCGGTGAGGTCGTAGGCCTGGCGGGCCTCGCTCGACGGCGGCTGCACACCCGCGTTCGGCAGGGCGAGGCGCAGGCTCGCGGCCGGGATCGCCGCGATCGCCAGCAGCAGGACGACCGACACGGTGGTGACGATCGGATGCCGCGTCACCAGCGCCACCCAGCGGTTCGTCTTCAGCGGGATCACGGCGGCGGGCTCGTCGGCGCCGGCCTCATCGTCGCCGGCCTCCTCGTCGTGCACGTCCTCCTCGGACGCGCCGGCCGGGCCCGCGCCGCGGCGACCGCGACGAGGACCGACGCCGGAGCGCAGCATCCCGTGCCCCCAGCCGGCCACCCGCCCGCGGGCGAACCCCAGCAGGGCAGGGGTCAGCGTGATGGCGACGACGACGGAGATCGCGACGGCCACGGCGGCGGCCAGACCCATGGTCGTCAGGAACGGGATGCCGGCGAAGCTCAGGCCGATGAGGGCGATCAGCACCGTGATGCCGGCGAAGACGACGGCCGATCCGGCTGTGCCGGTGGCGCGGGCGGCGGACTCCTCCGGCGACATCCCGGCACGGACCTGATCCTGATGTCGCGCGACGATGAACAGGGCGTAATCGATGCCGACCGCGAGCCCGAGCATGATCGCGAGCAGCGGGGTGGTCGAGGAGATCGTGGCGAAGGCCGTCGAGATGTAGATGAGGGCGATGGCGAGTCCGACCCCGATGAGCGCGCTGACCAGCGGGAACCAGGCGACGACGAGCGAGCGGAACACGATGATCAGCACGAACAGGGCGATCAGGATGCCGACGGCCTCGGTGATGGACAGCGCCGGCACGGAGGAGGAGAAGAGGTCGCCGCCGACGGCGACCCTGCTGCCGGCGGGCAGGTCGTCGCGGAGGGACTGCGCGGCATCCTGGAGAGCGGTCTCGGTCCCGGTGGGCACGTCGCTGGCCTGACCGTCGAACTGCAGCCGCACGATGGCGGCGCGGTCGTCGTCCGAGACGAGGCCCGTGACCATGTCGTCGAAGGGATCCTGCACGGCGGCGACGCGGTCGAGCCCCTGCAGGTCGGTGATGGCGGCGGCGATGTCGGAGCGGTAGGGGTCGGCGTCGATGCTGTCGCCGTCGGCCGTGACGACGATCAGCTGCGCGCTCGTGCCGCTGGCCTGCGGGAACGTGCGCTCCAGCAGCTGGATGCCCTCCTGAGCCTCGGTGCCGGGGATCGCGAAGCTGTTGTCGGTGCCCTTGGCCAGCAGTGCCACACCACCGCCGACGAGGGCGAGAAGGACCAGCCACGAGACGAGCACGCGCCAGGGGTGACGGTACGACCAGCGTCCGAGGGCGTAGAGCAGGGTGGACACGGTGCCTCCGGGATCAGGGCGATCGGGGGATACACCGGCGTATCCGATACATGAGTGTATCGTAAGGGACTGCCCGGGCAGCCTGGGTGTCGCGTGTGAGAATGAGCAGACCACAGGAGGGAGGCGCATGACCGACGTCATCGTCTCGAGCGCCCGCCGCGAACGGACGCGTCGCCGACTGCTGGATGCTGCGGCCGACGTCTTCGCCGAGGACGGCCTCGACGCCACCTCCGTGGAGGCCATCTGCGAGCGCGCCGGATTCACGCGCGGGGCCTTCTACTCGAACTTCGCCTCGAAGGACGAGCTGTTCCTCGAGCTCGCGACGCGGGTGTCCAACGACAAGCTCAGCGCCGTCACGGCGCGCGTGCGCGAGCTCGACCCCGAGGCCGTCGGCAGCCTGCGCCCCGCCGAGCTCGTCGGCCGGCTGCTCGACGTCGAGCACGACAGCCGCAAGGACGTGCTGCTGCTCAGCGAGATCCGCACCCACGCCCTCCGCGATGCGGCGCTCGCCGCCGGCTATCTCGCGTGGCAGGACGCCATGATCACCCGCGTGGCGGAGATCGTCGCCGACGTGGGCCGCGCGGGAGGGCTGACCTTCCGGCTGCCGGCCGAGGCCATGGCGCGCATGCTCCTGGAGACCTGGGAGACCGCGGCCTCGCGCGCCGCCATGGAGGGGCTGGACGACGAGGCCCTCTGCCGCGTCGTCAGCCTCCGGATGCAGACGCTCGCCGAGGTGCTCGTCGGCTGAAGCCGGTCGCCCGCGGCTCAGCCCTGCGGTGCCGTCCGCGCGGCGAGGAGCGCGTGCGTGCGCCGGATCCGCTCGAGCCACCACGCGCGCCGGTCCGCCGACGCCGCGAGCTCGTCGAGCAGCGCCGCCACGGGCGCGACACGGCTCACCTCGATGACACCGCCGCGGGGCGCGAGAGCGGAGGCCGCAGCATCCGTGCCCGTCACATCCCGCGCGAACAGCGACGCCGTGCCCAGACCGCAGTCGTAGTCCAGGGTGGGCAGCGCGGCGGCGAGGGCGGCGCCCATGCCGAGGCCGACGGAGGTGTCGAGCGCGCTCGACACGACCGCCGGGAGGCCGGCCGCCTCGACGATGCGCAGGGCGCGGCGCACGCCGCCGAGCGGCTGGGCCTTGATGACGATGATGTCCGCTGCGCCCGCCTCGGCGACGGCGAGCGGGTCCTCCGCCTTGCGGATGCTCTCGTCCGCCGCGATCGGGATGCCCATGTACTTCACCCGCCGGCGCAGCTCGCTGAGCTCCTCGACGCTCGCGCACGGCTGCTCGACGTACTCGAGGTCGAACTCGGCCATGGCGTGGATCGCGTGCTCGGCCTCGTCGACGTTCCATGCGCCGTTGGCGTCGAGGCGGATGCGTCCCTCCTCGCCCATCACCGCGCGCACCGCGCGCACGCGGGCGACGTCGTCGTCGAGACGCTGCCCGGGCTCGGCGACCTTCACCTTCGCGGTGCGGCAGCCGTCGAAGCGGGCGAGCACCTCCGGGACGGATGCCGCGGCCACCGCAGGCACGGTGGCGTTGACCCTGATCGCGTCGCGCCGGGGAGCGGGCTGCGCGTTCCAGCCGAAGTCCAGCGCGGCGGCGAGCCAGGTCGCGGCCTCGTCGTCGGCGTACTCGACGAAGGGGGAGAACTCCGTCCAGCCCTGCGGCCCCTCGATGAGGACGGCCTCGCGCACGTCGATGCCGCGGAAGCGGGTGACCAGTGGCAGCGCCACCACCCGCGCGGTGTCGAGGATGTCGGCGAGCGGGGGAAGCGGAGCGTCATCGGTCACGCCCCCATCCTGCCCTGCCCCGGGGCAGCCGCCACCCGCTCGCGCCGTGAACGCCGAGGAGCGACCATCACGCGAGGTTTCGGAGTTCCGGGGCGCGCACGAGCGACCGGGACGCTGTCGACCGCGCGAGCCTAGGCTGAGGGCATGCTCCTCGACACCCCCGTGCGCCTCGGCGTGCAGATCGAACCCCAGCACGCCACCTACGGCCAGATCCGCGACGCCGCGGCCCGGCTGGAGGACATGGGCGTGGACATCCTCTTCAACTGGGACCACTTCTTCCCCCTCCACGGCGACCCCGACGGCGCGCACTTCGAGGGCTGGAGCATGCTCGCGGCCTGGGCCGAGCAGACCGAGCGCGTGGAGTTCGGCGCCCTGGTCAACTGCAACAGCTACCGCAACCCCGACCTGCAGGCCGACATGGCCCGCACCATCGACCACATCAGCGCGAAGGACGGCACCGGCCGCTTCATCTTCGGCACCGGCTCGGGCTGGTTCGAGCGCGACTACGACGAGTACGGCTACGAGTTCGGCACGGTCGGATCGCGCCTCGACGACCTCGCCGAGGGCCTCGACCGCGTCGTCGCCCGCTGGGACCGGCTGAACCCCGCTCCGACGCGCCGCATCCCCGTCATGATCGGCGGCGCCGGCGAGCAGAAGACCCTCCGCCTCGTGGCGCGCCACGCCGACATCTGGCACAGCTTCGTCCCGGCCGCCGGACTCGCGCACAAGCTGTCGGTCATCGACCGCTGGGCCGAGCAGGAGCAGCGCGACGTCTCGGGCCTCATCGTCTCGAACGAGCTCAAGAACCGGGATGCCGCGGACGCGGACGCCCTCTACGACGCGGGTGTGCGCCTCTACACCCTCGGCTGGGCGCCCGGCACGCCCGACTTCGATCAGGTGCAGCGCTGGCTCGACTGGCGGGACGCCCGGAACGGCGCCCGCGCGTGACGGTCTCCGACCTGTTCGATCCGGCGGAGTGGGAGCTTGCTCCCGGCGCCGAGGCCTACACCGACATCACCGCGCACGTCTCGCTCGACGGCCGCATCGCACGCATCGCGTTCGACCGACCAGAGGTGCGCAACGCCTTCCGGCCCCACACGGTCGATGAGCTCTACCGCGCGCTCGACGATGCGCGGCAGAACCCGCGCATCGGGGTCGTGCTCCTCACCGGCAACGGCCCGAGCCCCAAGGACGGCGGCTGGGCGTTCTGCTCGGGCGGCGACCAGCGCATCCGCGGACGGGACGGCTACACGTACGCCGCCGACGACGCCTCGGCGCCCGACCCGGCCCGCGCGGGACGCCTGCACATCCTCGAGGTGCAGCGCCTGATCCGCTTCATGCCCAAGGTCGTCATCGCCGTGGTGCCCGGGTGGGCCGCCGGCGGCGGGCACTCGCTCCACGTCGTGTGCGACCTGTCGATCGCCTCCGCCGAGCACGGCCGGTTCAAGCAGACCGATGCCGACGTCGGCTCCTTCGACGCCGGCTACGGCTCGGCGTACTTCGCGCGCCAGATCGGCCAGAAGTTCGCCCGCGAGGTCTTCTTCCTCGCCGAGGAGTACTCCGCGCAGCGCGCCCACGAGATGGGCGCCGTGAACCGCGTCGTGCCGCACGCCGAGCTGGAGCGCGAGGCGCTGAGCATGGCCCGCGGCATCCTGACCAAATCTCCGACCGCCATCCGCATGCTGAAGTTCGCCTTCAACGCCGTCGACGACGGGCTCGTCGGACAGCAGGTGTTCGCCGGTGAGGCGACGCGGCTCGCGTACGGCACCGACGAGGCGGTCGAGGGGCGCGACGCGTTCCTCGAGAAGCGCGACCCCGACTGGGGCCCCTACCCCTGGCAGTACTGAGTTGTCCGCGCGCGCAACTCCACGGATCCGCGCCCGCGACGGGGGGCGACCCGCGAGACGGCCGGATGCTGCCCCCTCGACCGCCTCCGATGCGTGGAGTTGCGAGCGGCGATGAGGCTCGAAGCGCCCGCGGGTGACCATCCCCGCGACATCCTCGCCGCCCTGAAGTCCGCGCTGCACGGCGCCGGTCCGGCCCTCGCGCTCGGCGCTCCCGCCGGCCGCCTGCCCGCAGAGGTTCCGGCGGGCACGGCGGTGGTCGTCACCACATCCGGCTCGACGGGGGTGCCCAAGAGCGTCGTGCTCAGCCGGAGCGCCCTGACCGCGTCGGCGATGTCGACGGCGGAGCGCATCGGGAGCGGAGCCTGGCTCCTCGCCCTGCCGGCGACCTACGTCGCGGGCCTGCAGGTGCTCGTCCGCGCCACCGTCGCCGGGCGCGAGCCCGCCGTGCTCAGCGGACGCTTCACGCCGCAGGCCTTCGCCGCCGCCGCCCTCACGATGGCGTCGGCGCGCGGGGGCGTGCGGGTGCCGTCATACACCTCCCTCGTGCCGGCGCAGCTGCAGACGATCCTGGACGCCGCCGCCGACGACGACACGGTGCTGCGGGCGGCGCGGTCGTTCGAGGCCGTGCTCATCGGCGGACAGGCGCTGCCGGCGGCGGTGCGCGAGCGCGCCGAGGCGGCCGGAGTGCGCATCGTGCGCACCTACGGCTCGACCGAGACGAGCGGCGGCTGCGTGTACGACGGCGTGCCACTCGACGGCACGCGCATGCGCGTCGTCGAGGGCGAGCTGCAGCTGTCGGGTCCGACGCTGGCCGACGGCTACCTCGGCGACCCCGACCGCACCGCCGCCGCCTTCCCGCTCGACGCCGACGGCACCCGCTGGTACCGCACGGGCGACGAGGCCGTGATCGACGACGGCGTGCTGCGGGTGCAGGGGCGGATCGACAACGTCATCGTCTCCGGCGGCATCAACGTCTCCCTCGACCGCGTCGAGCGGGTCGTGCGGGGCATCGCAGGTCTGCACGGCGCCGTGGTGATCGGCGTCGCCGACGAGCGGTGGGGCGAAGCATCCGTCATCGTGTCGGACGCGCCGGACGCGCACGAGCGGGCGGAGGAGCTTCTGCGCATCGCGCGCGACGCCGTCGGCGCCGGGATCGGCCCGCACGCGCGGCCCTCGCGTCTCGTTCCCGTGGAGGCCCTGCCGCTGCTGTCGTCCGGCAAGCCCGACAGGGAGCGCCTCCGCCGCGACCTCGCCTGACGCTGCGCTGGAACGTCAGGTGCGCCGTTCGCGCCCGCCCGGCTCGAACCAGTCGGGCGCGTCCACGACGCAGAAGCGGTTGCCCTCGGTGTCCTCCATCACGACGAAGTCGGCGTCGGGCGGGTAGCCGTCCCACGCGACGTCCCGGGCGCCCAGACCCCGCAGCCGCTCGATCTCGGCGGCCTGGTCATCCGCGTAGATGTCGAGGTGCAGACGCGGCGGGTAGTGCTGGGGGTACCCGGTCCTGGACAGCGCGATCGACGGCGCAGCGCCCTTTCCCGCGGCCGGATCCAGGATCACCCAGTCGTCGGTGGGCGCCCGCCGGTTCACATAGCCCAGCGCCGCACGCCAGAAGTCGCCGGCGCGGTCCACGTCCTCGACGGTCAGCACGGTCGTCGCGATCTCGATCATGCGGGACAGTGTGACCCGATGCGCGGCGACGATCAAGGGAGGAGCGGATGCCGCGGCATCCGCTCCTCCGATGGGGACACGTCAGCGCAGCACGGGCGCGGGCTCCGCGGCGGCCGGCTCCATCGGGTGCCTCGCGGCCTCGGCGATGTGCGCGCGGCCGACCACGATCGCCGCGACCACCATGAGGGCGACGCCCAGCCCGTAGGGCGCCGCGTGACTGACGCCCACGTAGAGCGCGCCGGCGATCAGCGGGGCGACGGTGCCCATCGCGGCGTTGAGTGACTGGGTGGCACCGCCGAGCCAGCCCTGCTCGTCGGGTCCGACGGCGTTGGACATCGCGCCGTCCATCGCCGCCTGCGACGCGCCCTGTCCGGCGGCCAGCATCAGCGCGCCGGCGATGAACAGCCACGGCTGCGCGAAGACCGATGCGACGACGGCGAGGCCGGCGAGGCCGACGATCTGCGTCACGATGCCGCTCACGATGAGGGCGCGCTCGCCGATGCGGGGGAGGAGGATGCCGAGCAGCACGCCCTGGATGAGGATGTCGATGATGCCGACGGCGGCGGTCGTGAGCCCGATCTGCGTCGGTCCCCACGAGATCGCGTCGAGGGCAAGGACGCTGAAGTTGTTGACGAAGAAGCCGAACGGCAGCGCGAGCAGTCCGAAGCCGATCATCAGCCCGCGCAGCTCGGGCCGGCGGAACGCGCTGCGGAAGACCGCGAACGGCTGCACGTCGCGCATCCGGATGCGGGCGATGCGGTTCTCCGGGAGGTGGCTCTCCGGGAGGAGGAAGAGGCTGAGCACCGCGATCACGAGAGCGAGGCCCGCCGTCACGAAGACCGGCAGCTCGACGCTGATCGCCCCCAGCACGCCGCCCAGGGCGGGCCCGATCATGGTGCCGATACCCGCCAGCGCACCCAGGAGTCCGAAGCGGCGCGCACGCTGGGCGGGCGGGGTGATGTCGGCGAGGTAGGCGAACAGGGCGGGGAGGTCGCCCGCGGTGAGGCCCTGGATGACGCGGGCCAGCAGGAGCACCCAGATGGCGCCGCCGACGCCGAAGAGCGTCATCGACAGCGCGGCGCCGAAGGCGGCGGCGATGATGACCGGTCGCCGCCCGAAGCGGTCGGACAGCCGCCCCAGGAACGGGGCGACGAGGAACGCGCAGAGGCCGTTGACGGCCTCGAGCGTGCCGACCCACAGCGCGAGGTCGTTCTCCTGCGGCACGTAGAGCAGCACGACGAACGGGAGCACGGGGAGCACGACGGTCATGCCCGCCGTCGTGAGCATGGTGAGGACGATGAGCATCGTCCAGGCGCGCCTCGGCGCTGCCGGAGTAACTGAAGTCATACCAAAACTGTACCGATACCAGATTGGGTGTCAAGTCAGTCATGAAACCGGTTCGGTTAGACTGTGATCATGTCCGAACCCCGCCCGGTCGGCCGCCGCGAGCGGAAGAAGGCCGCGACCCGCAAGGCCATCTCCGACGTCGCGACGATGATGTTCCTCGAGCGCGGATTCGACAACGTGAGCATCCGCGAAGTGGCCGACGCGGCCGACGTCTCGCCCACCACCGTCTTCGCGCACTTTCCGCAGAAGGAGGCACTCGTCTTCGACGAGGACACCGAGCAGCGCGACCGTCTCGTCGCCGCGGTGCGGGAGCGTCCGGCCGGCATGCCGATCCACCGCGCCATCCAGGATTTCTACGTAGAGGAGGTCCGCGTCAGCGCGGAGGAGCACGGGCCGGATGTCGCCCGGGTGTTCATCGATTTCATGAATCAGACGCCGGCCCTGCGGGAGTACGGCGCCAGGATGTGGCTGCGGCACGAGGACGCGCTGGCCCAGGCGATCGCGGAGGACGTCGGACTCGACGAGCCGACGGCCGAGATCCGCGTCTACGCCCGGTTCGTCCTGCAGACGCAGATGATGGTGACCGAGAGCGACGACCAGCTCGGCATCCTCGAGGCGGGCTTCGCGCTGCTGGAGAACGGCTGGGCGCCGATCGAGTCGCGCCTCTCGGGCGGCTGACGGTTCCGTCGTCGCCGCGGGGGAGCGGATGCCGCGGCATCCGCTCCCGGTGCGCCGTCTAGGATGACCACTCGTGGCAGGAACCCCGAGCAAGAAGCGCAAGCACCCCGGTCCGAAGAGGCAGCCGCCGCGCGGCAACCCGCAGCGCGCGCACGCGTCGCGGGACCCGCGCCGGGTGGAGAAGGCGACCGCCCGTGACTGGATCGGCGCCGCACGCCTGCGCACCCTCCCGCTCGCGGTCGCACCCGTCGTCGTGGGGACGGGCGCCGCGATCCTCGTGGACGGGCTCTTCCACTGGGTGCTCGCCCTCGCCTGCCTCGTCGTCGCGGTCGCCCTGCAGATCGGCGTCAACTACGCCAACGACTACAGCGACGGCATCCGCGGCACGGATGACGTCCGCGTGGGCCCCGCCCGCCTGACCGCCTCGCGCCGGGCCCAGCCGCGCACGGTGCTCACCGTCGCGCTCGTCTTCTTCGCGATCGCCGGCGTCACCGGGCTCGCGCTCACGATCCGCACCCAGCAGTGGTGGTTCCTGCTGGTGGGCGCGGCCTGCCTGATCGCGGCATGGTTCTACACCGGCGGCAAGCGGCCCTACGGCTACGCGGGGCTGGGGGAGCTGTTCGTCTTCGTGTTCTTCGGTCTCGTGGCCACTCTCGGCACCACCTGGGTGCAGGTCCAGGAGCTGCCCCAGGAGGCCTGGTTCGGAGCGGTCGCGATCGGCCTCCTGGCCTGCGCCGTGCTCCTGGCCAACAACCTCCGCGACATCGACCAGGACCGCCTCGCCGGCAAGCGCACGCTCTCGGTGCTCATCGGGCGCCGCGCGACCCAGGTGCTGTTCACGGTCTTCGTCCTGGCGCCCTTCGTGATCGCCGGCTTCCTGGCGCTGTTCTACCCGATCGCGTGGCTGTCGCTGCTCGTGCTGCTGCTGGTGCTGCCGGCCATCCTCATCGTGTGGACCTATCGCGCTCCCCGGGAGCTCGTCATCGCCCTCGCACTGACGTCGCTCGCCGCGGTGGCGTATGCCGGCTTCCTCTTCTGGGCGTTCGTCGGCTGATCTTCGCCGGCGCGTCAGACGTCGCGGGGCGCGATGTCGTCGGCCGCGGCATCCTCGACGTCCTCGTCGCGCACGACCGTGGACGTGCGACGGCGGCGCTCGACCTGCTCGGACACCGCCGCGAGGGGCTTCCGGAAGAAGATCACCGAGAGGCTGAGACCGATGAGGGCGGCGAAGACCGCGGCGAGCCAGTAGAGGTCGCGGAAGACCGGGAACAGCATCATGACGCCGAACGGTACGAGGAAGGCCAGCAGCCTCAGAACCGTGAACACGAGCACGGGAGGAAGCTTCACCACCTCATTCTACGCCGTGCTCCGGCGTGGCCGCCGTTGGCCGGGAGGGCCGGAGTGCGGCATCCGTCCCCTGTCCTGGGTGGTCCCTCACAGTTCGGCCACGAGCCGGTCGGCCCCCGGAACGCGCGCCTAGACTGAGGACGTGGCTCGCGTACTGCTCATCGTGGCGCTGGTGCTGACCGTCTTCTGGGTCTACACCATCGTCGACTGCGCGGTGCAGCCCGCCCACCGCCACCGCGGCGTGAGCAAGCCGATCTGGATCCTCATCGTGCTCCTCATCCCGGTGCTCGGCGGTCTGCTGTGGCTCACGATCGGCCGCGTGCGCGCGTCCGTCGTCGCGACCCGCGTGGCCCCCGATGACGACCCCGACTTCTTCACGCGTCGCGCCGCCACGAGCGACCAGGACGAGCGCATCCGCCGTCTCGAGGAGGAGCTCGCCCAGCTCGACGCCGAGGGCGATGACCCGCGATGGAGCTCCGACGGACAGAAGCCCGCCGCCGACGTCGACCCCACGCCGCCCGTCGACGGTGAAGACGACGGCCGCGGTCAGCGCGGCGCCGTCGGCTGACCGGTGACCGAGCTCGACGACGAACGGACCGCGGCCGCTCCGGCGACCGACGCCGCGGCTGCGCTGCTCGGCGGGCTCGTGGGCGCGGGCGTGCGGCACATCGTCCTCAGCCCGGGTTCGCGGTCGCAGGCCCTCGCCCTCGTCGCGGCGGAGCTGGAGCGGCAGGGTCTCGTCCGGCTGCACGTCCGCATCGACGAGCGGGTCGCGGGCTTCACCGCGCTCGGCATCGGCCGCGAGTCGGGGCTTCCCGCAGCCGTCATCTGCACCTCCGGCACCGCCGCCGCCAACCTCCTCCCCGCCGCACTCGAGGCCCATCACGCCGGGGTGCCGCTGGTGCTGCTCACCGCCGACCGCCCGCCGGAGCTCCGCGGCGTCGGGGCCAACCAGACCACGCGGCAGCCGGGACTGTTCTCGCCGAGCATCCGTCTCGAGGCCGACCTGCCGGTGCCCGAGGAGACGGATGCCGCGGGCGACGGTCCGCAGACGCTGCTCCTGCTCGACGTGGCCGCCGCCGCGGTCGCCGCCGCGCTCGGCGAGGGCGCGCGGTCCGCCGGTCCCGTGCACCTCAACGTGCCCTGCCGTGAGCCGCTTGCGGGCGGCCTGCCCGGCTGGCTGAGCGCCGCTGCGGCCCCCTCCGGCTCAGCTCCCGCGGGCGAAGCCGCCGCGGAGCGGCCCGACCCGACCGGCGACGGCGAGGATGACGACTCCGACCTCCCCGCCGACGAGCCGTCCGGGGCGCTCTACCAGGGCGGCGGCGGCATCGGCGAGTCCGACCTGCCACCCGAGGAGGAGGCGCACCCGCACGTGCTCGCCCGCGGCCCGCGAACGGTCGTCATCGCCGGCGCCGACGCCGGGCCCGACGCCGAGGCCCTCGCCCATGCCGGCGGCTGGCCGCTCATCGCCGAGGTGGTCTCCGGCGCGCGCTTCGGGCGCAACCTCGTGCACGGCTACCGCGGTCTGCTGTCCGACGCCGAGCTCGGCGGTCGCATCGAGCGGGCGGTCGTGCTCGGCCACCCGACGCTCAGCCGGGAGGTGAACCGCCTGCTGTCCGACCCGCAGGTCGAGATCCTCGCGCTCCGCGGCCCCGGTGAGCCGCTCAACCTCAACGGCGCGACGACCGCGCTCGACACCGTCGCCGTCGAGGCGGGCGAGACCGACCGCGACTGGCTGGGCGCCTGGCTGCAGGCCTCCCGCGCGGCATCCGTTGATCTCACCCCTCCCGCTCCCGACGCCGACGGCCTCGCCTCGCCCGACCCGCACGAGCGCCGCGTCGCGCTGGAGGCCGAGATGGCCGCCGTGCGAGCCACGGTCGACCGCGCCGCCCTCGTCGACGCCGTGTGGCGAGCGACGTGGCCGCACGACCGCCTCGTGTTCGGATCGTCGCGGCTCGTGCGGGTGGCCGACGCGCTGGTCGGGGGCAAGAAGATCCCGGTGCACGCCAACCGCGGCCTCGCCGGCATCGACGGCACCATCGCCACCGCGACGGGTGTCGCCCTCGCCCGCCCGCAGGCGGCCGGCGTCACGCGCGTGCTGCTGGGCGACCTCACCCTGCTGCACGACGTCGGCGGTCTGCTGCTGCCGCCGGGGGAGCCGGAGCCGCGCCTGCAGGTCATCGTGGGCAACGACGGCGGCGGCACGATCTTCGACACCCTCGAGGTGGCGCAGACCGCTCCGGCGGCCGACATGGAGCGCGTGCTCTACACGCCGCACGATGTGCGTCTCGAGCACCTCGCCCTCGCCTACGGCTGGGAGTACCACCGCGTCACCACGCGGTCGGCCTTCGACCAGCTGCTGACGTCTCCCGTGAACGGGCGTCAGCTGATCGAGGTTCCGCTCGCGCGCTAACCCCTGCGACCGGATGCCGCGGCATCCGGCTCCGTCGGATCGCCGTCCGCGGTTGCCGGCGTCGGAGGGCGCGGCCATGATGGCGGGATGACTGCCTCGACCTCGCAGAACTGGTCCGCCGACACGTCCGCAGCGCTGCGGGTCGGGCCGGGCTTCCGTCTCGCCGACCTCGATCCCTCATCGACTCCCGGATATTCGGGGGGCAAGTCGCACGGACAGAAGGATCTGGCCGCCGGGGTGATCCGGCTCGACCAGCTGCAGGAGCGGCTGTACGCGGAGAGCCGGTCGGAGGCGACGCGGGCCGGCGTGCTGCTCGTGCTGCAGGCGATGGACTCCGCCGGCAAGGGCGGGATCATCCGCCACGTCGTCGGCTCCGTCGATCCGCAGGGCGTGGCGCTCACGGCGTTCAAGAAGCCCACCACGGAGGAGCTCGCGAACGACTTCCTGTGGCGGGTCGAGCGCCGCGTGCCCGAGCCGGGCTTCATCGGTGTCTTCGACCGGTCGCACTACGAGGACGTGCTGATCGGCCGCGTGCGCTCGCTCGCCCCCGCCGAGGAGATCGAGCGACGCTACGGGGCCATCAATGACTTCGAGAAGCGCCTCGTCGATGCCGGCACCCGCGTGATCAAGGTGATGCTGCACATCTCCTCCGACGAGCAGAAGGAGCGGCTGGGCGAGCGCCTCGACCGTCCGGACAAGTACTGGAAGTACAACCCCGGCGACGTCGACGAGCGCGAGCTGTGGCCCGCCTACATGGAGGCGTACCAGATCGCCTTCGAGCGCACGTCGACCGAGGCGGCGCCCTGGCACGTCGTGCCCGCGAATCGCAAGTGGTACGCGCGGCTGGCCGTGCAGGCGCTGCTGCTGGACGCCCTCGAGGAGATCGACCCGCAGTGGCCGGAGGCCACCTTCGACGTCGAGGCCGAGCAGAAGCGGCTCGCCGCGACCTGACGCGCGCAGTGCCGGTCGTCCCGGTCGCGCGGTCAGGCCAGCGCGTCGACGATGGGGCGGAACTTCACGCGCGTCTCCAGCAGCTCCGACTCGGGGTCGCTGTCCACGACGATGCCCGCGCCCGCGTGCGCGACGACCGGGATGGTGGGTGCCCCGACGACCGCGGGACCCACCTGCGCGCATCGCAGGGCGACCGCCCATTCGCCGTCGCCCGCGGCATCCGTCCACCCGACCGCACCCGCATATCGACCGCGGTCGAAGGGCTCGAGACGCTGGATCTCGTCGATCGCCACGGCGCGCGGTGTGCCGCCCACCGCGGCGGTCGGGTGCAGGGCCTGCACGAGATCGAGGGCCGACGAGGCGTCGCCGAGCGTGCCCTCGACGTCGGTTGCCAGGTGCCAGACGTTCGGCAGCTTGAGGGTGAACGGCTCGTCGGCCGCCGCCAGCGCGCTCGTGTGCGGCCGGAGGGTGTCGAGCAGGCTCCGCACCGCGAAGCGGTGCTCGTCCTGGTTCTTGCTGCTGGTCGCGAGGGCGAGGGATGCCGCGGCATCCGCGTCCGCGTCGGCGCCCCGTGCGCTCGTTCCGGCGAGCACACGAGCGGTGACGGTGCCGTGGGCGACGGACACCAGGGTCTCAGGACTCGCGCCGATGGTGCCGTCCACCGCGAAGGTCCAGCAGTCCGGATACCCGGTCATGAGCTCGCGCACGAGCCGCCGCAGGTCGGAGCCGGCCGGGATCGTGCCCACCAGGTCGCGCGCGAGCACCACCTTGTCGAGCCGTCGCGCGCGGATCGCCTCGACGGCGTCGGCGACCGCGTTCATATAGCCCTCCGGCGTCATCGCGCCGGGGCCGAGGGTCGCCGACCAGTGCGGGCCGAACGGGGTGCGCGGGGGCAGCTCGGGCTCGAGGCCCTCCGCGTCGACGTAGCCGATGCGCGTCACCCACGACCGGCCGCCGCGGCGGCCGACGATCGTGTCGGGCACGATCAGCGTGTTGCGCCGCGCGGACCGGGGGTCGAAGACGAAGGCGCCGAAGGCGACGAGACCCGATCCGGGCACACCGACGGGATCGTCGACGGATGCCGCGGCCGACAGCGTCCGCCACGTGGCGGCGATCTGCGCGATCCCGACGCCCGGCCGCGCTCCGAAGGAGAGCACCGATCCGAAGCCGGCCATCGCATCGCCGCGGCGGCTCCAGAAGAGGGGATCGTAGCCCGGCGTGTAGGCCAGGACGTCCTCGACCGCTTCGATCTCGCGGGTGATGGAGCGGAGCCGCGGGGGCGCGGTGTGCGCGGGCCGGCTGCTCATGCTCCCAGCCTAGACTCGGCTCCGTGACCGACGACCGCCTGCCGCAGAGCCCCGTCCGTCCGGCCCCGGGCAGCCCCCTGGCGTTCCGCTGGCGGAAGTGGGACGGCGGCATCCACTGGGTGCACGAGTGCGTCTACCTCGGCCGCGACCAGTGGGGGGAGTGGTTCGGCCAGCCCGCCGGCTGGCGCAGCACCCGCCCCGGGCGCGACTTCGCGACCGACCATGCGAGCGTGACGCTGCTGCCCCTGAGCGGCGACTACGCCTACACGCACAACGCGCCCCCGCACCCGACCTCGGTCTACATCGACATCGCGTGGGACGTCCGGTGGGACGAGGGCACCGATCCCACGGGGATCGACATGGACCTCGACGTCGTGTCGCGCGTCGACCGCGGCATCTACATCGACGACCGCGACGAGTGGGACGAGCACCGAGTGGCGTACGGCTACCCCGGGGAGATCGTCGAGCACCTCGACGCGCTCGCCACGGAGCTCGAGCGCCAGGTGACGGCGGGGCTGACGCCGTTCGACCCCGCGACCGCCGCGGCGTGGCTCGCGCGGCTGGCGGCGTTCGGGCTCGGGCCCGGCGACGCTCCCGGCGCCGGCACAGCGACCCCCGCCTAGACTCGTCGGGTGACCCCGGACTCGCACCGCGCCGACCTCGGCAAGGACCCCGCCCGCGTCAGCGGCATGTTCGACGAGGTCGCTCCCGCGTACGACCGCACCAACACCGTCCTCAGCCTCGGCAACGACCGGCTGTGGCGCGTCGCGACCACGCGTGCCGTGGCGCCCCGGGCCGGTCAGCGCATCCTCGACCTGGCCGCCGGCACCGGCGCCTCGAGCGTCGCGCTCGCGCGCAGCGGCGCCGAGATCGTCGCCGCCGACTTCTCGCCCGGCATGATCGCCGAGGGCGAGCGCCGGTACGGTTCCGGAGCGGTGGGAGGCGGCATCCCGAATCTCCGCTTCGTCGAGGCGAACGCGACCGACCTCCCATTCGAGGACGACGAGTTCGACACGGTCACGATGTCCTTCGGGCTGCGCAACGTCGACGAGCCCAAGAAGGCCCTGCGCGAGCTGCTGCGCGTGACCAAGCCGGGCGGACGCATCGTCGTGTGCGAGTTCTCGCACCCGCCGTCGAAGGCGTTCGCCGGGCTCTACCGCTTCTACAACGGGAGGATCCTGCCCGCGGTGGCCAAGGCGGTGAGCTCCAACGCCGAGGCGTACGAGTACCTCAACGAGTCGATCAACGACTGGCCCGACCAGCGGACCCTCTCGGGATGGATGCGCGAGGCGGGCTGGACCCGCGTCGCCCACCGCGACCTCTCGTTCGGAATCGTCGCCCTCCACCGGGCTGTGAAGCCCGCCTGATCAGGGCTGCGACGGGGAGGCCGGCCCTCCCGGCCCGGTAGGCTGGGAGCGTGACCCCTTCTGCGCCGGGTTCGCCCCTCGCGGGCAAGCTGGGCTTCACCGACCGGATCTTCGCCGGACCCCGTTCGCGGCGCTTGCTGTCGGAGGTCGAGAAGGGTCTCCAGCGCGTCGAGGAGCACCTCGCCGGTGAGCTCACCGTGACCTATCCGGTGGCCGATGCCGCGAGCCGCTACCTCTACGAGGCCGGTGGCAAGCGCCTCCGCCCGATGCTCGCGCTGCTGACCTCCAAGCTCGGCGACGGCATGACCGACGAGGTCGTGCAGGCCGCCAGCGCCCTGGAGATCACCCACCTCGGCTCGCTGTACCACGACGACGTCATGGACTCCTCCGACCGGCGCCGCGGAGTTCCCGCCGCCCAGACGGTGTGGGGCAACAACGTCGCGATCCTCACCGGGGACCTGCTGTTCTCGCGGGCCAGCCAGATCATGGCGCGGCACGGCGAGGAGGCCATCCAGCTGCAGGCCGACACGTTCGAGCGCCTCGTGCTCGGACAGTTCCACGAGACCGTCGGTCCGCAGGGCGACGAGGATCCCGTCGAGTTCTACCTGCAGGTGCTCTCCGACAAGACCGGCTCGCTCATCGCCGCCGCGGCGCAGGCGGGCATCATCTTCTCGCACGGCCCGGCCGAGCTCGAGGAGCCGATGGTCGTCTTCGGCGAGAAGGCGGGCGTGGCGTTCCAGCTGCTCGATGACGTCATCGACCTCTCCAACGACCCCGAGATCACCGGCAAGGTGCCCGGTACCGACCTCCGCGCCGGGGTGCCGACCATGCCGTACCTCCTGCTGGGCCAGAGGGCGGATGCCGCCTCCATCGCCCTGCGGACGCGCATCGACGACGGGGTCGCCCGCATCGCGGACGGCGCCGACCCGGCGATCCTCGACGCCGCGCTCGCCGAGCTGCGCGAGCACGAGGCGACCCAGGCGACCCTCGATCTCGCTCACGCGTGGTCGCGCGAGGCGATCGACGCCCTCGCTCCGGTTCCCGACGGTGCGGTGAAGGAGGCGCTGACGCGCTTCGCCCGCGCCGTCTCGGACCGCTCCAGCTGAACCCCCCTCGTCGGGCACGCCGTTTCGCCGGCGGCTCGGCGATCGTGTGAAAGGACCCCCATGACCAAGCTCAGGCTGGCCATCGTCGGTGCAGGACCGGCGGGCATCTACGCCGCCGACATCCTCCTCAAGGCAGAGCGCAAGTTCGACGTGTCGATCGACCTCTTCGAGCAGCTCCCCGCGCCGTACGGACTCGTGCGCTACGGCGTCGCCCCCGACCACCCGCGCATCAAGGGCATCGTCAATGCCCTGCGCGACGTGCTCGACAGCGGCGACATCCGCATCTTCGGCAACGTCCGCTTCGGCGAGGATCTCACCCTCGACGACCTGAAGCGGCACTACAACGCCGTCATCTTCGCCACCGGCGCCATCCGCGACACCTCGCTGGACATCCCCGGCATCGACGCCGACGGATCGTACGGAGCCGCCGACTTCGTCAGCTGGTTCGACGGCCACCCCGATGTGCCGCGCACCTGGCCGCTCGACGCCGCGTCCGTCGCGGTGATCGGCAACGGCAACGTCGCGCTCGACGTCTCGCGCATGCTGGCCAAGCACGCCGAAGACCTGCTGCCGACCGAGATCCCCGACAACGTGCACGCCGGTCTCGCCGCCAGCGCCGTCACCGATGTCCACGTCTTCGGACGCCGCGGCCCCGCGCAGGTGAAGTTCACCCCGCTCGAGCTGCGGGAGCTCGGCGAGCTCCGCGACGTCGACATGGTGGTCTACGACGAGGACTTCGACTACGACGACGCGTCCAAGGCGGCGATCGCCAGCAACAAGCAGGTGATGGTCATCGACCGCGTGCTGCAGTCGTGGCGCACGCGCGACTCCGTCAACAACGCCGGCGGAACAGCGTCCCGCCGCCTGCACCTGCACTTCTGGGCGAAGCCCGTCGAGATCAAGAAGGACGACGCGGGCCGGGTCAGCGCCTTCGTCTACGAGCGCACGCGGCCCGACGGTCAGGGCGGCGTCGTGGGCACCGGCGAGCTGCGCGAGGTGCCGATCCAGGCGCTGTACCGCGCCGTCGGCTACTTCGGATCGCCGCTTGCGGGCGTCCCCTTCGACAAGCGCCACGGCGTCATCCCGAATCACGAGGGCAAGGTCCTCCACAAGGACTCCAACGAGCGCGTGCCCGGCATCTACGCGACCGGCTGGATCAAGCGCGGCCCGGTCGGCCTCATCGGCCACACGAAGTCCGACGCCATGGAGACCGTGCGCCACATCATCAACGACCAGGCATCGTGGTGGCAGCCCGCCGACGCGTCCGACGAGGCGATCCCCGCACTGCTGGCCGAGCGCGGCGTCGCGTGGACCGACCTCGACGGCTGGCACCGCCTCGACGAGCACGAGATCGGTCTGGGCGCACCCCAGGGTCGAGCGCGGGTGAAGGTCGTCGAGCGCGGCGAGATGGTGCGGGTCTCCCGCGCCGAGTGAGGCTCGCGGGCTGCTGGCCCAGCCTCCGGCGTGCTGATCGGGAGGAGATGTGTCGTTCCGGAGGAGGATGCCGCGGCATCCGTCCTCCCGACCGACACATCTCCTCCCTTTCTGTACGCGCTGCGCGTGCTCGAGATTCCTCCCCAAGGCGGGTCGTTGCGGGCTGACCCCGGATCCGCGCACCACCCCCTCGTACGGGTGTGCCGCTTCGGCACGATGCAGGCATGGAGAAGATCCAGGATGCTGCGCACAGCGTCGGCGGTGTCATCCGCGTCCAGGCGCTGAGACGCCGGGGCTTCAGTAGGCGCGAGGTCGAACGTGCGCTCGCCGCCGGCCGCATCGAGCGGGTGCGCAACGGCTGGGTCGCGACCCGGAGTGCGGACCCGCTGCTCGTTTCGGCCGCTCGCGCCGGGGTCGTCCTGTCGTGCGTGACCCGTGCCCAGCGTCTCGGACTGTGGGTGCTGGACGGTGCCGACATCCACGTCGCTGCACCGCCGCACTCCGGGCATGCGACATGGCGCGGAGCGACGGTGCACTGGTCCGTTCCTCCGGTGCCGCGACATCCGGCGCAGCTCGAGGACACGGCAGAGAACGCGCTGTGCCTCGTCGCCGCGTGCCAGCCGTTCGAATCGGCGCTCGTCGTCTTCGAGTCCGCCCTCCGCACAGGCGTCGTGGCGAGGGAGTCGCTGCGCCGCCTCCGGCTGCCGGCGTCGGCTCGGGCGGTCCTGGACGAAGCCGACGACTACGCCGACTCGGGTCTGGAGACCCTTGTCGTCCCGCGCCTGCGCTGGCTCGGGCTTCCGCTCCGACGGCAGATCCTGATCGCGGGCCACCGCGTCGACCTGCTCATCGGCGACCGGCTCGTCCTGCAGATCGACGGCGGACACCACGTCGGCGCGCAGCGCGACAGCGACATGGCCCACGACGCCCAGCTCACACTCCTCGGGTACCACGTCATCCGCGTCGGCTACGTCGCGGTCGTCGAGCGCTGGCACGAGGTGCAGGACGTCATCATGCGCGCGGTGGCGCAGAACCTCCACAAGGTCCGCTCATGACGCGTGCCGAACGAGAGGAGATGTGTCGATGCGGAGGAGTCCACTGCGGCATCCGTCCTCCCGACCGGCGCATCTCCTCCGGATCGGCATGCTGAGCGTGAGGAGCGGGACTCCGGTCGGGCGCGCCCCCAGCTCGCGCCCGACCGGCCCGGATGCCGTACCCCCACGGCTCCGGTCGTCCCCCCTCAGCCCCGAGCGACGCCCCAGCGTCGCATCCGCGCCGGCATCGCTGCGGGTCCGCGGTTCGAGGTCATGCATGGAGAGAGCGCCCCCGCCCGAGCCTGATACAAGAATTCCGGATGCCGCGTCCCGGGCATCACCCGCGTCCCGCTCTGGTCAAGTCGTCTCTCCGGGTGCCGCGTCCCCGGCATCACCCGCGCCCCGCCCTGGTCAACGTCGTCGCACCGATGCATGATCGACAGGGGGCGTGATGAGCAGAGACAAGAGGCAGGCGCCGCCGATCGCGGGCTCGTGCGTCATCGCGGGCGGCGGACCGGCGGGCCTCGTCCTGGGGCTGCTGCTCGCGCGGGCCGGGGTGAAGGTGACGGTCTTCGAGAAGCACGCGGATTTCCTCCGCGACTTCCGCGGCGACACGGTCCACCCGACGACGCTGGCGCTGCTCGACGACCTCGGGCTGCTGCCGCCCTTCGACGAGATCCCGCAGTCGCGCATCACACGTGTCGTCTTCCCCGATGCGGACGGCGTCGAGACGACCATCGCCGACTTCACGCGGCTGCCGGTGCGGCATCCCTACATCGCCATGGTGCCGCAGTGGGACCTCCTCGACCTCCTCGCGCAGGCCGCGGCCCGCGAGCGGGGATTCACCCTGCTCACCCGTCACGAGGTCACGGGGGTGCTGCGCGAGGGCGACCGCGTGGTCGGCGTGCGGTATCGCTCGCCGGAGGGCGCCGGCGAGCTGCGCGCCGATCTCACTGTCGCCTGCGACGGGCGGGGGAGCACGATCCGCCGCGAGCTCGCGCTGCCGTCGCGGTCCTTCCCGGTCGGCTTCGACGTGTGGTGGTATCGCGTGACCTCGGCCCATCCGTTCGAGGAGTCGCTGCTCCCGCGGATGGGCGGCGGCCGGGTGTCCATCGCCATCCCCCGCAGGGGCTACGTGCAGATCGCCGCCCTCGGCCCGAAGGGAACGGACGCGGAGATGCGGCAGCGGGGGATCGAGGCGCTGCGAGCCGACACCGCGGCATTGCTCCCCGCCCTCGCCGACGACGTCGGATCGGTCGCATCGATGGATGACGTGAAGCACCTCGACGTCCGCGTCGACCGCCTTCGCCGGTGGTTAGTGCCCGGCGCGCTGTGCATCGGCGACGCCGCGCACGCCATGTCTCCCGTGGGCGGTGTCGGCATCAACCTGGCCGTGCAGGACGCGGTCGCGGCGGCGCGCGTCCTCGCGAATCCGCTGCGCCGCGGCATCCTGCACACGCGGGAGGGGCTCCGCGCACTCGAGCGCGTGCAACGTCGCCGCATGCTGCCGGCCGCCGTCATCCAGGCCGTCCAGCGCGGGCTGCATGCGGGCGTCATCATGCCCGCGCTCCGCGGCGACCCCGGAGGCCCGCCGCCCCCGGTGCTGCGGGTGCTGCGTCGGCTGCCGGCGCTCGCCGTCCTCCCCGCGCTCATCATCGGAGTGGGTCCTCGTCCCGAAAGAGCACCGGGATGGGCGAGACGCGCGCCCGAGCGCACGAGCGAGCCCCTCTCCGCCGGCCGCCGTGGACGTCGCGGAGTGCATCGGTGACCGCACGGGAGACGTCGACCCGCGGGAACGAACCGACGTCGACCAGAGGGAGCGAACCGACGTCGACCACCGGGAGCGAACCGACGACGGACGAGGGCTGGACCGACGACATCCTCGGGCCTCCGTTCCAGCAGCGCACCCTTCCCCTGGGTGCCGACGACGAGGGCGCCGTGGTCGCGACGCTCGTGCGACGACTTCCGCACAGGCTCACCGCCGCGTTCCGACCCCTCCACGACGTCGACATCCTCTACGTGCACGGGTGGTCGGACTACTTCTTCCAGGTCGAGCTCGCCCGGTTCTGGACGGACCTCGGCGCGCGCTTCCACGCCCTCGACCTGCGGAAGTACGGAAGATCGCTGCGCGACGGGCAGACGCCCGGCTACGTCACCGATCTCGCGGTGTACGACGAAGACATCGCGGCGGCCCTGACGGTGATGGGGCACACGCCGGGAGAGGAAGCGGATGCTTCGCCCCGCCGTCTCGTGCTGCTCGGGCATTCGACGGGTGGGCTCATCCTGACCCTGTGGGCCGCCCGCCATCCTGGTCTGGCGTCAGCCGTGGTGCTCAACAGCCCCTGGCTCGAGCTGCAGCTCGGGGCGATCGGACGTCAGGCGCTGACGCCGCTCGTCGAAGTGCGTGCGCGGCTGGATCCCCGCGGCACCCACCCTGCCGTCGACCTCGGCTATTACACGCGCGCGCAGCGGGAGCTCGGCACTCTCCCGCCGGACGATCACGTGGCCTGGCGACCCGCGCGAGGCTTCCCGACGCACCCCGGCTGGCTGTGGGCGATCATCGAGGGCCACCGCGCCGTGGCGATGGGTGTCGACGTCGGATGCCCGGTGCTCGTCCTGCTGTCGCGGCACAGCGCAACGGCGTTCTCCTGGTCCGAGACCCTGCGCGCGGTCGACTCGGTGCTGGTGGTCGATGACATCGCCCGGGCGGCCACGCGCATCGGATCGCTCGTCACCATCAGCCGAATCGACGGTGCGCTGCACGACGTCTTCCTGTCGGCCCCGGCGGCGCGCGAGGCGGCCTACGCGACCCTCCGGGCGTGGATCCTGGGTCTGCCCGGGCGCCCGCCCGGGCTCGGCGGCTGACGCGCCGGCCCCGACGTCGCTAGTGTGGGACTCAGCGGAGGATCGTGACGATGGTCACGGCAATCGGATGGGTCGCCGCTGTGACCTGCGTCCCGTGAGAGCCCTGAGCGGTTCGTGCTCGACGGGACAAGGCAGATGCCGGACAAGAGTGGCGGCGAAGATGGGCGCTCGACGCACGATCAGGACCCTCTTCACGCACGCTTCCTGGAGATGCTGCCCGTCGACGGCGCGTCGGTATCCGTCATGACCGCCGCCGGGAGTCACTCGACGCTCTCGTCGAGCGGCGAGCTCGCCACGCGACTGGAACAGGTGCAGTTCGACCTCGGCGAAGGACCGCACTGGTCCGCGCTGCGCAGCGGCGAGCCTGTGCTGGTCGATGACACGCGCACCGACGACGGACGCCGTTGGCCCATGTTCGCGCACGCGATCGCCGAGCTCGGGGTCGGATCGCTCTTCTCGTTCCCGCTTCGAGTCGGCGCCGCAACGGTCGGTGTGGTCGATCTCCACCGGACCCGTCCCGGAGCGCTGACACCCACCCAGACCGACCTGGCGTCCGCGCTGGCGAGGGGGGCCGCCGACGAGGCCCTCCGGTGGGCGGCAGCGGACGCGGAGGCGGAGGGGCGGGAGCAGTTCGGGGTCGGTCTGAGACGCGAAGTCCATCAGGCGACCGGCATGGCCTCGGTGCAGCTGGGCGTGTCGGTGACGGATGCCTTCGCCTGGCTCCGCGCGCGTGCCTACGCGACCGGGCAGACGCTGGATGAGGTGGCACGCGACGTCGTCGCGGGGCGGATTTCCGCCCGCGACGTGGGAGGGGAGGCATGATGGCCAACACCGTGCACGCAGAGGACCGGACGGACGATGACTGAGACGACGAGGGATGCGCGACTCGCCGCCGCCTTCGTCAAGCTGGCGGACACACTGGTGGACGACTACGACGTGGTGGAGCTCCTGAACATCCTGGTCGAGGAGAGCGCGGCACTGCTCGACTCGAACGATGTGGGGCTGGTGCTGGCTGATGGGTCCGGCGCCCTGCAGGTGGTCGCGTCGACCAGCGAAGAGGTCACGTTCGTCGAGATCAACCAGCTCAGCGTCGGAGAGGGGCCATGCGTCGAGGCCTTCCGAACCGGCATGGCCGTGTCGATTCCGGACATCGAGGCGATCGGCGATCGGTGGCCCGTCTTCGCGCGAGCCGCCCTGGGGCAGGGCTTCCGGTCGATGCACGCATTCCCGATGCGACTGCGGGGGCAGACCATCGGCTCGATGAACCAGTTCAGCTCCAGCGTCGGTCCTCTCAGCCACTCCGACGTGGTCACCGCGCAGTCGCTCGCCGACGTCGCGACCATCGGCATCCTTCAAGAGCGCTTGCTGCGCGACCGGACGATCCTGGCCGTTCAGCTGCAGGCCGCCCTCGACAGCAGGATTTTCATCGAACAGGCCAAGGGCGTGATCGCCGCGCAGAACGACGTCGACATGCAGACGGCGTTCGGAGCGCTTCGCGACTACGCCCGCAGCCATCGGCGGAAGCTCGGCGACGTGGCCGCCGAGGTCGCTGCTCAGACGCTGATCCTCCCCTCGCCGAGCTCGGGTCGACCCTCCTGAAACGCCGCAATGCGTCCGCCGTGGTCGGCGTCGACATCGCGCCTGATCCGCGGACGCACCGCAGTCCAAGCGAACACTGACAGGATGCCCGGATGAGCAGCCCCCGCGATGTGCCCCTGCGCGCCGCCGACCACGACTTCCGGGTGCGGGTCTATCCGGCCGACGAGCCGCTCGGCGCGACGCTCGTCTGGCTGCACGGCGGAGCCTTCATGTTCGGCAGCCTCGAGATGGCTGAGGCCGATCAGGTGGGACGGCGACTGAGCGCCGTCGGCATCACCGTGGTGTCGGTGGACTACACGCTCGCTCCGCTGGACGGCGCCCGGGCCTTCGGGGGAGCGCCGGACGACGTCCCGGATGATCCCGAACCCGACCGGCCGCGAGCGAGGTTCCCCGTGGCGTCGCTGCAGACGGTCGCGGCCTTCGACTGGGCCGTCGAGCACGCGCGGGACTTCGGCGGCGACCCCGAGCGGGTGGCGCTGGGCGGTGCGAGCGCCGGTGCGAACCTGTCGGCCGCCGCGACGATGCGCCTGCGCGACCGCGGCACCGGCCTGCCGCACGTGCTCGCTCTCGTCTACCCGTCGCCCCACGACGGGATCCTGCCGCCGAACGATGAGCTGGCAGGGCTGCTCGCGCAGGTGCCGCCCGAGTTCATCTTCACCCCGGAGATCCGCTCCGCCATCAACCGCAACTACCTGCCCGACGCTCACGACCCCGACGGGTACGCCTTCGCGGGCGGGCACGACGTGACCGGCTTCCCGCCGGTGCTCATCGTCAACGCCGAGCTCGACAGCCTGCGTGCGTCCGGTGAGGCTTTCGCGGCGGAGCTCGCCGCGGCAAGCGTCGACGTGCACGTCGAGCGCCAGCGGGGCGCCCTGCACGGCTACCTCGACGAGATCGGCCACCCGGCCGCCGAGCGGACGCTGGCCCTGCTCGCCGACGCTGTCGCGCCCGTCGATCCCCGTGTCTGAGGGTCAGCGGTAGTTGATGAACTGCAGGTCGACCTCGAGGTCGGCGGCCTTCAGCAGGCGCTGAACCTCCTGAAGGTCGTCGCGACTCTTGGACTGCACGCGCAGCTCATCGCCCTGGATCTGCGACTTGACGCCCTTGGGGCCTTCGTCGCGGATGATCTTGCTGATCTTCTTCGCGTTCTCCGAAGAGATGCCGTCCTTGATCGTCGAGACGATCCGGTACTCCTTGCCGCTGGCGAAGGGCTCACCCGACTCGAGGCTCTTGAGCGAGATGCCGCGCTTGATCAGCTTCGACTGGAACACGTCGAGGACGGCCTTCGCGCGCTCCTCGGAGTTCGCCTTGATGAGGACGGAGTCGCCGCTCCACTCCACCGAGGCGCCGGTCCCCTTGAAGTCGTAGCGCTGCTCGATCTCCTTGCGCGCCTGGTTGAGGGCGTTCTCCGCCTCCTGGTGGTCGACCTTGCTCACGATGTCGAAAGAGGAATCAGCCATCCCCGCAGTCTAGCGACGGCCCTCGGCGCGGGACCTGACAGGGACGGGCGAGCGGATGCCGCGGCATCCGCCGATCCCCGGGCCCCGTGTCCGCACACCTTCGTAGACTGTCCCGAGACGCGAGGAGGATCCATGCGCCCCATGACCGAGTCCGACGTCCGCGAGTCGCTCGCGAACGCCACCGCAGACGAGCTCAAGATCGTGACGATGCCGCACGATTTCCTGCTCACCGACTGGGACCATCTCGACTTCCTCGCCTGGCGCGATCCGCGCGCCAAGGGTCGCGGGTACGTGATCGCCGAGCTCGACGGTCAGCCGGCCGGAGTGATCGTGCGTGCCGCCGACGGCACGTCGCGCGCACGCTCCGCGATGTGCAACATCTGCCACACGATGCAGCCGGCCGATCAGGTCGCGCTCTTCACCGCGCGCAAGGCCGGCAGCGCGGGGGAGCACGGCGACAGCGTCGGCACTTACATGTGCGCCGACCTGTCCTGCCACGAGAACGTCAGACTGGCGATGCCGCTCGCGCCCAGCGAGATGCGGGCGAGCGTCGACCGGCGCATCGACGGTACGCGCCGGCGGGCCGAGTCGTTCGTCGACCGCGTGCTCGAGCCGATGCGGACCGGCGCATGAGCGGCCGTGCCGTGGTGATCGGCGACGCCCTCATCGACGAGCTCCGCGACGACACCGGCCTGCGCGAGTTCGTCGGCGGTGCCGGTCTGAACGTCGCCGTCGGCCTCGCCCGCCTGGGCGTGCCCACGACCCTCATCGCCATGGTCGGCGACGACGATGCCGGCGCCCGCATCCGGACGTTCCTCTCCGATTTCGGCGTGGAGCTGCTGGGCACCCCGGCTCCGCATGGCTCGTCACGAGCGGTGAGCACCCGCAGCGGCGGAGGCGAGCCGGTCTACGAATTCAATCAGGCCGCGCAGGAGCGGCGGATCGTGTTCGGCGACGTCGAGCGCGAGGCGATCGCCGCGGCCGACATGGTCGTCGTCAGCTGCTTCCCGTTCGACGACACCGCGCAGACCGAAGACCTCGCGGGCGCCGTCGCAGGTCATGGGGCGCTGGCGATCGATCCGAATCCGCGCACCGGCATGATGCACGACACCGCCGAGTTCGTGCGCGGGTTCGAGGCTCTCGCGGCCGGCGCGGCGCTCGTCAAGGTCGGCGACGACGACGCCGGCATCCTCTACGACCAGCCGCTCGACGCCCTCCGCGCGCGTCTCGTCGACCTCGGCGTGACGGCGGTCCTCGCGACCGAGGGTCCGTCGGGTGCGACCATCGAGGCCGGGCCGATCGTCGTCACCCGCCCCGTCTCCGACCTGCCTGGTCGCATCGTCGACACCATGGGCGCCGGCGACGCCGTGCTCGCGGCCACAGCGGCCGCCGTCATCGCCGAGGCTCCCGCGACGCAGGAGGAATGGGCTGCGGTGCTCGAGAGGGCGATGGATGTCGCGGCCGCCACGTGCCGCTACGAAGGGGCTCTTCTGCGCCTCCCGGAGTCGCTCCGCAGTGAGGACCTCGACCGCATCGGCACCTGATTTCAGACCTCTCCCGTGTCGGGGTAAGATCGTGAATCGCGCCTCCGGTCGTCTGCCAAAGTCGGGCGGGTGCGTCTGGCGAGTTACCCAAGCGGCCAAAGGGATCTGACTGTAAATCAGCCGTCTTCGACTTCGGGGGTTCGAATCCCTCACTCGCCACCCGTCTGAAGGGGGCTCCGCACCGCGGAGCCCCCTTCGTCGTTCCTCCCCACCGACAGGCCGGAGGAAGGGCTGCGTGGACTCCCGCGCTTCTCCCGTCCCCGCGGACCACCGTGCCAGGATGGGCGTGCGGATCCACGCCGCGCAGAGAGGACGACGCCATGACAGCGCATGACCCCCGCCAGGGATCGACCCCGACGGACGTCTCGAGCTCGAAGCTCATCCGCATCGCGATCTGGGTGGCCATCGGCGCCCTCATCGCCGCCGCGCTGGTCTGCGTCGTGTGGGTGCTCGTCGGTCCGTCCAACGATGTGATCGGCCGGGCGTTCCTCACGATCTTCCTGCTCGCCGCGTTCGCGGGGGTGACGATCCTCGAGGCCCGCCTCGCGCCACGGCGTCCCGCCTGGTTCGCGCTCACGAGCATGGTGGTCTGGGTCGTCACGCTGATCGTCGGAGCGTTCCTGATCTGGCTGCCCTACCGCTACGACGAGTACGGATACACCTACGGGGGCGGAGCCGGTCGCTTCCTGTCGTTCCTGCTGATCGTCCTCATCCTTCAGCTGGCGCTGCTGCACGTCCGGCTCTACAGCAAGGCGTACGAGCGTCGTGTCACCACGTTCACCCGCGCGGTCACCTACGTGACGGTGGCCCTCCTCGCGATCCTCTCCGCGATGCTCGTCTTCGCGCTGATGCTCAACGAGTTCATCGACTTCGGCGACTGGTACTGGCGCCTCGTCGTCGCGATCGCGATCCTGGTCGCCGTCGGCACGGCCCTCCTGCCGCTCATGAACGTGCTTTTCGCCCCGCGCGCGCCGCGCGCCGCCGAGGGCTCCGAGCTCGCCCCGTGGCCGACCTACGTCGACGGCCAGACGCCCCTCCCGATGCTGCCCGACGGCAGCCCCGACTGGAACGCCTACTACACCGGCTATCCGTCACCGGGCGCGCAGGTCTTCGCCGCACCGCAGGCCCTGCCTGCTCAGCCGCAGTCCTGGCAGGCTCAGCCGCAGCAGCAGTGGGCCCCGCAGGCCGGACAGCAGCCCGAGCAGTGGCCCGCTTCGCAGCCGGAGCAGTGGCCCGCCCGTCAGGCCGAGCAGTGGCCCGCCCCGCACCCGGAGCAGCAGTGGAACGCGCCGCAGCCGGCGCCGCAGCGTCCCGGTCAGCAGTGGCCCCCGATGCAGCCCCCCGCGCCGGCCGCACCGGCCGGCCAGCCGCAGCCGCAGCATCCGGACCAGCAGGCACGACCGCCGTACGAGGGCTTCCCGCCGCCGCCCCCGCTGCCCCCGCAGCGCTGAGCGCGCGAGGCTTTCCACTCAGGGTCGGAGGAGCTCCAGCGCGGCCATGGCGGCGTTGTGGCCACCGATGCCGCTCACTCCGCCCCCGCGGACGGCGCCGGATCCGCAGGTGAGGATGCGCGCATTCGCCGTGTCGACGCCCCATCGCCGGGCCGGGGCGTCGGGCACCTCGCCGGGTGTCCAGGGCCACGACAGCGGTCCGTGGAAGATGTCGCCGCCGGCCATGCCCAAGGCCACCTCGAGATCCGCGGTCGTGCGCGCCTCGACGCACGGCAGCCCTTCCGGCGTCAGCGCGATGCAGTCGGAGATGGGCTCGGCGAGCACCGAGTCGAGGCTCCGCTGCGCGGCGGCGAGCAGCGCCACGCGGGAGGTCGCGGCATCCGTCCCCTCGACCAGCCGATGCGGCGCCTGCAGTCCGAAGAGCGTCAGCGTCTGCGCGCCCTGGGCCCGCAGCTCGGGGGCGAGGATCGACGGGTCGGTGAGGGAGTGGCAGTAGATCTCGGCGGGGAGGGGGTCGGGGATGCCGCCGGCCAGGGCCTCCACGTGGGCACGGTCCAGCTGCGTCATCGTCTCGTTGACGTGGAACGTGCCGGAGAAGGCGGCCTCGGGTGCGACGTGCGGGTCGCGGAGCCGGGGGAGCCGCGTCAGCAGCATGTTGACCTTGAGCTGAGCGCCCTCGGGCACGCCGGCTCCGGCGAAGAGGGGATTGTCGGCGAGGTCGAATCGCTGGTTCGATGCGGCGGCGGCGAGCAGCCGATCGAGCACCGCGGGCCCGACGCCGCTCAGCACCAGGCGCCCGTGGAGCACCTCCGGGGTGTTCCCGCCGACCCAGACCTCACCGTCGGGCGTCACCGCGGTCACCTCGGTGTCGACGCGGATCTCGGCACCCGCCTCGCGGGCGGCCCGCTCCAGCTCGCCGGACACGCGCCCCATGCCGCCGACCGGCACGTCCCAGTCGCCGGTGCCGCCGCCGATGACGTGGTACAGGAAGCAGCGGTTCTGGCTGAGAGAGGGGTCGTCCGCCGCGGCGAAGGTGCCGATGAGTCCGTCGGTCAGGGCGATGCCGCGTGCGAGGTCGCTCTGCAGGTCGGTGCGGAGCATCGCGCCCAGCGGACGCTCGACGACGTCCTCCCACAGCGCATCGTCGCCCAGCCGCGCCTTCATCTCCGCCTTCGTCGGCAGCGGCTGAGTCATAGTGGGGAAGATCGCCGGGCCGAGAGCGCCGATGCGCTCCGAGAACGCCGCGAAGCGCGCCGCCTCGGCCTCGTCGCCGGTCGCCCGGGCGAAGGAGTCGGCCGTGGCCGCGGCATCCCCTCGATCCACGAGGATGCCGCGCGTCGGGTCTGCGGGATCCGGCGTGTACGACGAATACCGGCGGCGCTTCAGCTCCAGCCGGAGTCCGAGGTCGCGGATGATCTCGGCGGGCAGCAGAGAGACGAGGTAGGAGTATCGCGAGAGACGCGCATCGACTCCCGCCCACGGGCGTTCGGAGACGGCGGCCCCTCCGACGTGAGGGAGGCGCTCGAGCACGACCACACTCAATCCGGCGCGCGCGAGATAGGCGGCGGCGACGAGCGCATTGTGCCCGCCTCCGACGATGACGACGTCGTGGGTTCGGGTCATGCGGGCCACGGTACCGGCCGCGGACGGGTCGTGCAGGGTGGTTGCGCCGAGCGTCACCCGGCCCCGCGGGGCGGGGATAACGTGGAGTCATGCCCCTGGAAGAGGATCTCCGCGCCCTCGCGATGGACATCGCCCGCGAAGCCGGCGGCCTGGCTCTGCGCCGCCGCAGGGAGGGCGTGGCGATCGCCGCGACCAAGTCCGCGGTGGCCGACATCGTGACCGAGGCGGACCGTGAGGTCGAAGCCTTGATCCGCGATCGCCTGAAGGCGGAGCGACCGGGCGACGGCTTCCTCGGCGAGGAGACGGGCGCCGATCGCGGATCGACCGCGGTCACGTGGGTCGTCGACCCCATCGACGGGACGGTCAACTACGCCTACGGGATCCCCGCCTGGGCGGTCAGCATCGCCGCGGTGACGGGGGAGCCGGACGCGCGCCTCTGGCGGGCCGAAGCGGCAGCGGTCTACGCCCCGCCCATCGACGAGATGTTCTCCGCCTCCCGCGGCGGCGGCGCGTGGCTCGGCGAATCTCCGCTCTCCGTCAACGCCGAGCGCGGTGTGGCCGGTGCGCTGCTGGCGACGGGCTTCGGCTACGACCCCGCGACGCACGCCGGAGACCTCAAACGCGTCGCCCGCGTGATGCCCCTGGCGCGCGATCTGCGCCGTATCGGCGCGGCGTCGCTCGACCTCGCGTATGTCGCCGCCGGACGGCTCGACGGCTACTTCGAGCGAGGGCTCAACCCCTGGGATCATGCGGCGGGTGCGCTGCTGGTGACCGAGGCGGGGGGACGGGTCGGTGGCGCTCCGGCAGGCCGCCCCGGCGTCGAGATGACCATCGCCTGCGCCGACTCCCTCTACGACGATCTGTCGTTCGCCGCGTTCGGCGATCATGATCCGAATGCGTGACATCGACGCGCCTGATCGGCGGCACACCGCACTCTCAGGCTCAGCAGGGTAGTGTTTACCTGATCGTTATCTTCTGTCCCCCGGCATTGACAAACGATCCCAAGCCTGTTCCGTCTTGTCGATGCGCCTGCGCGACGTGATCCGAGAGTCCCACCGAGCTTGTCTTCGAATACCCCTACGGCTGAGCCCGCGGCAACGCGACGGTCTCGCCGACCTCTTTCCGCGCGGCCCGACGCGCATCAGGAGAGCCCTGTCTCTCCCTCGCCCGTGACCGAGCAGATGGATGCCGCACCGGCCGTCCTCGGCTCGATCGCCGTCGCCGCCGCTGCTCTCGCCGCCGACTCCGTCGCGTCGGGCGAGACCCCGCCGGCCGCTGCCGGCCATGCCCCGCCCGTCGCGGCAGCGCTGAGCCGTCGTGCGCGTCGCGGACAGGCGCCGGTCGTGGCATCCGAGCCGACGGCCCCCGCCGCAGAACCGACCACGGCATCCGCGACGCCCGTGTCGATCACGGACGCGATCGACGACGACGCGTTCGCCGCAGCCGCCCGTGCGCTCTCCTTCACCGGCGAGACCCCGATCATCGCGCCTGCGGTCACCGAGCCCGCCGCGCTCACCGCTCCGGTCCACGTCGCGCCGCGGCGGGTTCGGCGCTCGACGAAGCGGCTGTCCGCAGCATCCTTCTCCGTCGGCGTCATGGGCATCGTCGGACTCCTGGCCGTCGGCATGACGACCCCCGTGTCGGCGGTCGCCGCCGCGACGGGCTCGAGCGACGTCGCCTCCACCTCGTACCAGGCGCCCGCCGGTGACGTCGTCTCCGCTGCCGGCGCAGGCGAGATCCAGGCCTACGTCGCGCCCGCGCAGTACCAGAACACGACGATCGACCGTCCGGGCAGCTACGACACCGCTCGCCTGGTCGACCTCGCCGGTGTCGAGGGCATCTCGAACTATTCGAACTCGGTCTTCACCAACGACGCGAACTGCCCGATCCAGTGGCCCTTCGCGACCGGCGTGACGATGAGCTACGGCTTCGGCATGCGCGACGGCACCATGCACGAGGGTGTGGACTTCACCCCGGGCGACGGCGCGCACATCCAGGCCATCGCCGAAGGCACCGTACGCATCTCCACGGACAGCGGCGGAGCCTTCGGCGTGACGATCGTCATCGACCACATCGTCGACGGGCAGCTCGTCTCCAGTCGCTACGGCCACATGCAGTACGGCTCGCGTCAGGTCGAGGTCGGCGACACCGTCGAGGTGGGGGAGTACATCGGCCGCACCGGGGACACGGGCCGCTCCTTCGGCGCCCACACCCACGTCGAGATCCTCGCGGGCGGCACCACGCCGATCGACCCGCTGCCGTGGTTCCAGCAGCACGCCACCTGCTGATCGCGTGCAAAGAGGAGGCCCGGCCTCTGGTATTCTCGTTGAGTTGCCCGGAGAGATCCGAGCACGCCCCGATAGCTCAGTGGTAGAGCACTTCCATGGTAAGGAAGGGGTCGACAGTTCAATCCTGTCTCGGGGCTCGCAGCATCCGGATCCGTCCGGTTCCACCCGGCGGGGTAGCTCAGTTGGTGAGAGCGCACGACTCATAATCGTGAGGTCGCGGGTTCAAGCCCCGCTCCCGCTACAGTGAAAAGGCCCCGGTCAGCCGGGGCTTTTCTGTCGGGTCGTTGGCGAGGAGTCGCTGGTGGCCGTCGCACCAGCATCGCCCGTGTCCGGCAGTTCTGCACGTTGTCGAGAGCGTGCGCTTCCGGCCGCACTCGTGCGCGGGATGCGACACTTGACGGAGGCTGGCGAACCTCGCCCCGGCCGGAGGGCGCCACCGTGAGCAGCAGCAAGCCGTCCACCGCCTCCGCTGTCTCGCCCGTACGGAGCTCACCCGGAAAGTCGCAGGAGGACCGCGACCGATCATCGCAACGACGACAGCGTTCCGAGGTCGCTCTTGTCGCCGCCTGCTGGGTCTCCGTCGTGATCGCGGTGATGCTGTTCCTCGGATCCGGGCAACCGGCACACGTCACCGACCTCGCCGGAGCGATCACGGCCGCCGGGATCGTGACCGGCCTCATCGGCACCGACCTCATCCTGCTCATGCTCGTGCTCGCCGCGCGCATCCCTTGGCTGGATCGCACATTCGGCCAAGATGCCACGCTGGCCCTGCACCGACGCCTCGGGAAGCCGGCGCTCTACCTGATCCTGGGACACGCTGCTCTCCTCACCGTCGGATACTCCCTCCGGGACGGTCTGTCGATCTGGCACCAGACGCTCTCGCTGTACTCCGGACGCGACATGCTCCTGGCGCTGGCCGGGATCATCCTCCTGGTGCTCGTCGTGATCACCTCGCTCGTCGCCGTACGCCGCCGGTTCGCCTATGAGGCATGGCACGCGATCCACCTGCTCAGCTACATCGCCGTCCTGGTGGCCGTGCCCCATCAGCTCTCCGCAGGGCAGGTGCTCGCTCAGAGCACCCCGCAGTTCTTCTACTGGACCTTCCTCTACGCCCTGGCATTCGGCTCCATCATCTGGTTCCGCGTTGCAGCCCCGCTGCTCGCCACGGACGAGCACACGATCAGGGTCACCGATGTGGAGACCATCGGCCCCGATGTCTTCACGATCCGCCTCTCCGGGCGCGCCCTGTCACGCCTCGGCGTGCGCGGTGGTCAGTTCGCGATCTGGCGGTTCTGGAGCCGCGGCACGTGGTGGCACGCACATCCCATCTCGTTCTCCGCGGTGCCCACGGACACCAGTGCACGCATCACCGTCCGCGCGGTGGGGGCCGGGACGAGGCGCCTTGCACGACTGCGGTCGGGAACGAGGGTGTCCATCGAGGGTCCCTATGGGATCTTCACGGATGCGGCCCGGACCGCCCCGCGACTCTCGATCGTGGCGGCCGGGATCGGTATCACGCCCGCACGCGCGTTGCTCGAGCACAGCGGAGTGCGCCCAGGCGAAGCGACCGTCATCCTGCGCGCGACCGATCGGTCCCGGAGATTTCTCTGGGACGAGGTGGAAGAACTCATCCGCGCCGGCGACGGCACGGTCTCCGAGATGATCGGCGAACGGCCGGCCGAGGTGATGACCTGGATGTCTGCCGACGCCGTCGGCCGAGGAGAGACCATCACCTCAGCACTTCCTCACCTGCTCGAATCCGATCTGTTCGTCTGCGGTCCCACTGCGTGGACCGACCTGGTCGTCCGCGATGCCCGGGCCGCGGGGCTGCCCGACCGTCGAATCCACGTGGAGAGGTTCGACTGGTCAGCACGACTGTCACCCGTGCGCGGCGATCGCGATCGTCCCCGCAATCAGCTCTGACGACGGCCGCGTGATCACGTGGCGGGGCGTGAGAACAGGTTGACGAGGTTGCCGTCAGGATCGCGGAAGAGGGTTGACCGGCTTCCCCAGGGCATCGTCGTCGGCGGCAGGGCGACGTCGTCGAGGACGTCATGGAGGCGCGCGAATTCGGCGTCGACGTCTTCGACGAGGAATTCGATGATGATCGAGTTGTTGACGGCAGGCTGTGGTGCGTTCTCCCCGAGCATGACGACCGTCGCCGTGCTTGCTATGGCCAAGGTGCCCGAGGGTGTTCGCAGTTCTGCGAACACCGGCGCGGGCCGCGTGGCCGTGATTCCGGTCACCGCCTCATAGAAGCGGGTGAGCCGGTCGACGTCGCCTGTGATGATGCGGAGTGATGTGAGGTCCATGTCTTCCTTCCCGCCGTGCCATCCGGCACGGCGTCATCATTGTGCGCGCCTCCAGCGACAACGGCTCGTGTCGGTGTTCAGGCCATAGCGTCGAGGGTCGCCACGTTCGGCGTACGGATGCTCGCGATCGGGCACGATCCAGATCAATCCGGCTAGGGGCGGGAGCCCTCGGCGATCCAGCGCTTGACGGTCGCCACCTGCGCGGCGGGCCAGGGGCCGTCGCAGGGCATGGATCCGCTCTCGAGCGCATGGACGATCGCGTCCTGGTGGGCGACGACGTCTGCGTGGTTCCACAGGTCGAAGACCTTCACCATGCTGTTCCGGTCGAGGTCACGGAAGAGCGGCTTGATGTCTGTCGAGAAGTGCAGGGAATCGGCGTGCTGGTCGGTGTCGGTCATGATCTTCTCCTCGTGCGGGGCTGACGGTGTGGAGGGGGTGACGGCTCGGGATGCTTGTTCGTGAAGGTCACCGCCACGACGGCGACGGCGACGATCATCGCTGTCGCGGAGACCAGGAACGCTGTGGAGTACCCCGCGGAGGCGCTGGCGCCGGCGGAGGTCCGAGTCGCGGCGATCGTGGCCAGCGCAGCGACGCCGAGCGCCGCTCCCACCTGCTGGCTCGTCGTCAGGAGGCTCGCGGCTGCGCCCTGGATGTCGGATGCGACGTCCGCGGTGGCGGCGATCGACACGGCGGGGAGCAGCAGCCCGATGCCGGACGCAGTCAGGATGAGCGCCGGGAGGACATTCAGCAGATAGTCGCCGGTGGACGAGACGGACACGAACCAGGTCTGTCCGGCGGCCACGAGCAGCGCGCCGATGATCGTCGTGGACTTCAGGCCGATTCTTTCGATGACCCGCCGGGCGATGAAGGATGACAGCACGACGATGGTGAGCGTGGCGGGTAGCAGGCTGACCCCGGTGAGCAGCGGGCTCAGCCCCAGCACGGTCTGCAGGTAGAGCGAGACGAAGTAGACGTAGGCGGCGAGCACGGCGCCGGCGATCAGCATGACCACGAGAGCGCCACGTCGCTGGCGCGAACGAAGCACGACTTTCGGAATCAGCGGGTCGTGCGAGCGCTTCTGGGTCACGGCGGCCACGCCGAGACCGGCGATGAAGGGGACGAGGGTGACGATGCTCGTCGGTCCGGACTGCTCCAGATTGCTGAGCGCGAAGATCACCAGCGCGATCGCCGCGGTGATCAGCACGGACGGTCCGAGATGCAGGGAGACGTGCTGCCGCGTCGCCGGTCGGGGGATGACGCGCGGCACCAGGACGACCAGCGCGATGACGATCGGGACGTTGATGATGAAGACGCTTCTCCACCCGAGGACTTCGACCAGCAATCCGCCGAGGACGATGCCTGCAGTCCCTCCGGCAGCGGTGGCCCCCTGCCAGATGCCCAGGGCTCGGATCCGCCCCGCACCGTCCGGAAACAGCAGGGTCAGAGACGACAGCGCCGCGAGGGAGATCAGGGCGCCTGCCGCACCCTGAACGAACCGCGCGGCGATGAGTGCTTCCGGGGTGGGCGCGAGGCCGCCGCCGATGGAGCCGACCCCGAACACGACCAGCCCGAGCAGCAGCATCCTCCGCTGACCGAAGAGGTCTCCCGCCCGTCCGCCGAACAGCAGGAGGGCGCCGAAAGTGAGTGCGTAGCCCGTGACGATCCACTGCAGGTCGCTGTCGGAGAAGCCGAGTCCGCCCCTGATCGACGGCAGGGCGACGTTGACGACGCTGAAGTCGAGCTGAAGCACGAACTGAGCCGCGCACACCACGATCAGGGCGAGGTTCTCCGTTCGCTGCGGGGGTGCGGCGATCGGCTCGGCATTCGGCGACGCGTTCGACATCCGTGCCTTTCGACGTGAGCGTTTACCGTGTGGAGCACAGCGTAGGAGCGTTCCACGCGGAGAACCTCAGACAAATGTCTAGGCACGAGACGGCGCGCATCTCCTACCGTTCTGTGAGGGCGTCGATCACGGCGTGAGAACGGGGGCGAAGTGGCGACACGATCCATTCCCGGCGCCGGGACCGATCCGGGGGACGATGCCGGCCGGGGGGCCGCCGTCGTACCGCTCTCGGAGACGGTCGCCGTGCAGTCCGTCTCGGCGACGGGTCCCGCATGACGGGAGCGCCCTTCGGCTCGGTCGGCAATGTCTTCTACTTCGTGGCAGACCTGGAGGCGGCGGTCGAGTGGTACGCGGCGCGGCTGCGCTGCCGGCCCGTGGTTCGTGGGGACATGCTCGTCGCCTTCGACGTCGGTGGTTCGCGGCTGACACTGCACGTCGTGGATGAGGTGAACTCCTCCGGACCCTCGGGAACGGTCCCGTACTGGACGGTGCCGGACGTCGACGCGGTGGTCGCGGAATGGACGGCCCACGGCGCGACGACCCACCGGGGGCCGAAGACGGTCTTCACCGGGGAGCGCCTCTGCCAGCTGCTGGATCCCTTCGGCAACCTCTTCGCCGTGCGAGAAGAACCGTCGGCGACGGCCGTCCGCACCCCCCATGGGGCGGAGAGCGCCACGCCCGTGGGGCCACCGACCGTCGTGGACGAGGCCGCGGCGACGCAGGCCCGGGCGGACCGATGAACGCGAAGCCAGACGCCCCCAAGCCCGCTGCCGCGAAGCCGGATGCCGCGAAGCCCGCCGCCGCGAAGCCCGTTGCCCCGAAGCCCGCTGTTTCGAAGCCCGCTGTCTCAAAGCCCGCCGCCTCGAAGCCCGGCGCCGTTTCCGCCTGGGCGCCGCTGGCCATCCCGGCGTTCCGGATGCTGTGGTTCGCGCAGCTGGGGAGCAACATCGGCACCTGGATGCAGACGGTCGGTGCGCAGTGGTACCTCGTCGATGCCGCTGCGGGCGCGACCATCATCGCCCTCGTCCAGACAGCGAGTCTGGCGCCGGCAGTGCTGTTCTCCCTCCCGGCGGGGGTGCTCGCCGATTCCCTCGATCGCCGGAAGCTGCTGATCTGGGGATCGGCGGCGAGTGCGGTGATCGCCGCGGTGCTGACGGTCATCGCCTTCCTGAACGCGCTCACTCCCTGGACGATCCTCGGCTTCACATTCCTGCTCGGCATCACCTCCACACTGACCTCACCGGCGTGGCAGGCGATCCAGCCCGAGCTCGTCCCGCGCCCGCTCATCGGGGCATCCTCCGCGCTCGGCGGCGTCACCGTGAACGGAGCGCGAGCCGTCGGCCCTGCTCTCGCCGGAGTGATGCTCTCCCTGCTCGGCGCCCCGGTCGTCTTCGGCGTCAACGCGCTCAGCTTCATCGGAGCCGTCGCCGCGCTCTGGTGGTGGCGACGGCCGCCGCAGGTCGGGCTCGATGACCGGGAACCGTTCGGCGCCGCGCTGCGCGCCGGCGTCCGCTACGTCACATCCGCCCACCTGGTGCGTCGCATCCTGCTGCGGTCGGCCCTGTTCGCCCTTCCCGCCAGCGCGCTCTGGGCGCTGCTTCCCCTGACCGCCACACGTCTGGGCCTCACCTCGAGCGGGTACGGGCTGCTTCTCGGTGCTGTCGGTGTCGGCGCCGTGCTCGGGATCTTCGTGCTGCCGCTGGCTCGGAAGAAGTACTCGGACAACGCGGTCATCGCGGTGAGCGCTCTGTTGTTCGCCGTCGGCACTGTCGCTGCGGCGTTCCTGCCCTTCGTCCCGATGCTGGTGCTGCTCGTCCTTGCCGGGGTGGCATGGATCGGCACGCTGACGGTGCTCAACGCCGCGCTCCAATTGACGCTCCCGCAGTGGGTGCGGTCGCGCGGGGCGTCGATCTACATCCTCGTCTTCATGGGGACGATGGCCGTCGGCTCGTTCGGCTGGGGTGCCCTGGCCGGGGCCGTGGGCACGGAGACATCGCTGGCCGCAGCCGCGGCCCTGCTCGTCATCATCGCCACGAGTGTGACGTGGTGGCCGCTTCTGCCCGGCACCAGCACGGTCGACCGCACCGTCTCCATGTCGTGGCCCACGCCCACCCTGGTTCTCGATCCCGACCCGACGGACGGCCCCGTCCTGGTGCAGATCGCCTACATCGTGCACCCCGATGACATCGACCCGTTCCGCGCATCGATGCGGCTCGTCGAGAGCTCTCGGCGGCGCACCGGCGGGTACAGATGGACCCTGCTCCGCAGCGGCGAGGAGGAGGACGTGCTGCTCGAGTCCTTCATGGTGCCCTCCTGGGGCGAGTACCGCCGGCAGCAGACTCAGAGACTGACCGGCCGCGATCGCGAGCTACAGGCGGCCGCCCGGGCCCACACCGATGGCGAACCCCGCGAACGGCATTACTTCCCCGAGCCGGCGCTTCGCAGGAGTGCCGGACGCCCACACGATCGCCGGTGACCGCCGGCCTCCGTGCGGATCGACGCGCGTGTCGCGGCGGACCGGCGCGTCACGCGGACACCGATCCTCAGGGCGTCGGAGCGTTCTGAGCCGGGTCGACCGGGCCGCGACGCGTCGCGGCGACACCGGCCAGCACGGCCAGCACGGCGGCAGCGGCCACGAGCGAGCCGCTGGTCCAGACCGGATCCACCGCGCAGCCGGCCGCTCCACCGGCCGCGAAACCCAGGAGGATCAGCAGGAACCCACCTGCCGGTCGCAGGTGCGGCTGGCCGTCCGACGCGATCTTCGCACCGATGGCGCGCCCCAGGAGGCTTCCCGCCATCTGCACCACGAGCGTCACAGCGACATTTCCGTACAGCATCCCCGTCTCCCGGTGGAAGGCGTTCCCCTGCATTCCCGCGAGGAAGCTGATGCTCCATGCGATCCACCACGGGTCGACGGCGCCGACCGTCGCGACGGCGGCCAGCACCATGAGCAGGACCGTCTCGCAGGCGAGGACGACCAAGGAGTACGCCCGGCCACTACGAGCCAGCCAGAGGATCAGGATGCTGCACACGCACGCGCCCGCGAAGAACGCCAGGACGGAGATCGCGGCGATGCCGACACGTCCCATGTCGCCGGCGACCACGAAGTAGCCGATCGAGACGATGTTGCCGGACTGAACGGTCGCGAACGTCTGCGTGTGCCCGAACGTCCACGCGTTCAAGAGTCCGGCGGCGACCGCCAGCGCGATGGCGGCCGAAGGGCGTTCGAGAAGCGGATACCGCCTTCGTTCTGTCGAGACTGTCGAGGTCATCGGGCGCTCCTCCGCGTCGATCGAAAGGGTCGGATGACCCATCACACCCGTCGCGGCGCCTCCGTGACCACGACATGTGTCGAGACATGTGAGACAGCGGCAGCACAAACCCGCGGAGAGGGCGTTGAATGCTGGCCAGAAGGTGTCGACGATCGAGGAGTAGCCATGGAATCCACCGGCAGCACGAGTCCGAACCACGAGACGGCGTCGTTCGGGAACCCCGACCTTCCTGCGGAGGGTGAGATCAACACTGTCGATCACCCCGGGAGCACGACGATGACCGGGCCGCAGAACACGGTGATCGAAAGCCAGTTCCCCAATCAGATCGACGCGCCCGCGACGGACATCAGCACGCAGGCCTTCTTCTGGTCCTCGTTCAACATCTCCCCCCGGAGGGTGCAGAAGGGCGGCTGGGCGCGGGAGCTCACCAAGCAGGACTTCGCGATCCAGGAGGAGATCGCCGGGGTGAACATGCACCTCGAGGCCGGAGGCATCCGCGAACTCCACTGGCATCAGACCGCCGAGTGGGCCGTGATGACCCGGGGGAAATGCCGTGTCACGACGCTCAGCCGTGCCGGACTCCCCAGCGTCGAGGACGTCGAAGAGGGCGATCTCTGGTTCTTCCCCGCGGGGACCCCGCACTCCCTGCAGGGTCTGGGACCTGACGGCGCGGAATTCGTCCTCGCGTTCGATGACGGCAATCAGTCCGAGAGCAACACGCTCCTGCTGACGGACTGGTTCGCCCACACGCCCCCCGAGGTGCTCGCGAAGAACTTCGGCGTCGCTCAGGACGTGTTCAGCGACATCCCGCTGCACAACCTCTGGATCTTCCCCGGCGAGGAGCCCGGCGATCTCGCGGCCGATCAGGACGCTGCGGGTGTCAGCTGGGGGGCGTCGGAGCCGGTCATCTTCCGTCTGTCCCGATCGCAGCCGCGCCATCAGAACAGCGGCGGAAGCATCCAGATCGCCGACAGCACGACCTTCCCCCTCTCGAACACGGTCGCTGCCGCCCTGGTCACCGTCGAGCCGGGGTCGATGCGGGAGCTGCACTGGCACCCCAACTCCGACGAGTGGCAGTACTACCTCCGTGGATCCGCGCGGATGACGGTCTTCAACACGGGACCCCACGCGAACACCACCGACTTCCGGCCCGGCGATGTGGGAGTCGTGAAGCGCAACTACGGCCACTACGTCGAGAACACCGGCGACGACGTCCTGCAGTTCCTCGAGGTGTTCCGCGCCCCGACGTACGAGGAGATCTCTCTCGCGAACTGGCTCGCGCACGTGCCACCGCAGCTCGTGTCAGCTCACCTGAACATCGACCCCGCCGTGCTGGCCACCTTCCCCCGCACCACCCAGGGGATCACCCCCATCCGCTGACCGAAGGTCACGACGGGTGGCGGAAGGTCCGGGGCGTCCAGCGGCTGACGACGACGCGCAGGAGACGCGGCAGCAGCGCTGATCATGGACGCCGCGTGTCACCGCGCCGTCAGGCCGCCCCGGGCAGGCGTGCGTCGGCTCCGCCGGCGAGCTCGGCGCGCAGGAGTTCGGCGCCGGCCGACAGCGCGCTCAGCTTGGCGAACGCCACGTCGCGCGGCAGCGGCGCCATGCCGCAGTTCGAGCTCGGGATGAGCTTGTCGGCATCCACGAACTCCAGGGCGCGCCGCAGCGTGCGCGCCACCTCCTCCGGCGTCTCGACGTCGTCGCTCGCCACGTCGACGGCGCCGAGCATCACCTTCTTGCCGCGGATGAGCTCGATCAGATCCATCGGCACCCGCGAGTTGTGGCTCTCGAGGGAGACGATGTCGATGGTGGAGCCCTGGAGGAGCGGGAACGTCTCCTCGTACTGCCGCCACTCCGAGCCGAGTGTCGCCTTCCAGTCGGTGTTCACCTTGATGCCGTAGCCGTAGCAGATGTGCACCGCGGTCTCGGCGCGCAGGCCCTCGGCCGCGCGCTCCAAGGCCGCGACGCCCCAGTCCTTCACCTCGTCGAAGAAGACGTTGAATGCGGGCTCGTCGAACTGGATGATGTCGACCCCCGCAGCCTCGAGCTCCTTCGCCTCCTGGTTGAGGATGGTCGCGAACTCCCAGGCCAGCTTCTCGCGGCTTCCGTAGTACCGGTCGTACAGCGTGTCGATCATGGTCATCGGCCCGGGCAGCGCCCACTTGATCGGCCGATCGGTCTGCTGACGGAGGAAGGCGGCATCCTTCACGAAGACGGGCTGCTTCCGGCTGACGGCGCCCACGACGGTCGGGACGCTGGCGTCGTAGCGATCGCGGATGCGCACCGTCTCGCGCTGCTCGAAGTCGACGCCGTCGAGGTTCTCGATGAACGTCGTGACGAAGTGCTGGCGGGTCTGCTCCCCATCGCTGATGATGTCGATGCCGCGTCGCTGCTGCTCTTGGACGGCGACGCGCAGCGCGTCCTGCCGTCCCTCGTCCAGCACGGCGCCTTCGAGCTTCCACGGCGACCACAGCACCTCGGGCTGCGCGAGCCACGCCGGCTTGGGCAGGCTGCCGACGATCGAGGTGGGGAGCAGCGCAGGCCCGCCGCGGGTCGGGGCGACGCTCATCGGACGACAGCCACGACGTCGCGAGCCCACTGGTCGAGCGTGGCCCGATGGGGATTCACGAAGTGCTGCTCGGCGTACCGCCCCTGGATGACGGCGAGCTGACTCCGCTCCTCGCGGTCGTAGTCGACCTGCGTCCGGGCGAAGTCGGCATGATCGAGAGTCGGCCGGTAGATGTCGCCGGCGGGGGAGAGGGCGTTGTAGATCTCCGGTCGGTAGATCTTCTGGAAGGTCTCCATGGTCGCGATCGTGCCGATGAGCTGCAGATCGGTGTAGTCGACGAGCAGGTCGCCGCGGAAGTAGAAGGCGAGGGGCGCGGCGCTTCCGCGCGGCATGAAGTAGCGCACCCGCAGGCCCATCTTTCCGAAGTAGTCGTCGGTGAGCGAGAACGAGTCCTGCGCGTACTCGGCGCCCAGCACGGGATGGACGAACCCGGTGCGGTGGTAGGTCCTGCTCGTCGACACGCTGATGCAGATCACGGGCGGCAGTGCGAAGAGCTCGCGGTAGGCGTCGGAGTCGAGGAAGTGCTGGAACAGCCGGCCGTGCAGATCGCCGAAGTCGTCGGGGACGACAGGATGGCCCGCGGCGGCGGCGGACGCCGGAAGGCGGATGCTGAAGTCGTAGTCGCGCAGGTACGACGAGAAGTTGTTGCCGACGATGCCCGGGCGCCGCTCGCCCGTCCGCCGGTCGACGACGGTGATCTCGAGCATCTCCACGGCGGGGAACTCCTCGTCGCCCTCGCCGTCGGTCCCGAAGCGCAGGGCGACCGAGACGATGTCGAGCTCGACGCGGTACCGGTCCCGGGCCGGGTCGACGGCGAGCTCGTTGAAGCGGTGGTCGATCATCGTGAGGGCGTTGCGGAGGTTCTGACGTCGGCCCTCCCCGCGGGCAAGGTTCGCGAAGTTCGTCGTCGCGCGCGAGCTCGAGGACGGCGTGTAGTCCTCGTCGAAGCGCGTGGTGGTGATGCGGAACGTGACGTCGGTCACCATGGTGGGCCTTCCGGATGCAGAGGCCCCGAAGGCCCGGCGAGATGGTCTCCCCATCGTGCGGGCCGCGCCGAGTCATCGGGTAATTCGCCCTCGCTATCCGATGCCATAGCATCTGCCTATGGTGCGTCGGACGAGCGGTATCACCCTCCAGCAACTCCAGTCGTTCATCGAGGTCGCCGCCGAGGGCTCCATCACGGCGGCCGCCGACCTGCTCTTCATCGCACAGCCGACCATGTCCGCGGCGATGAAAGACCTCGAGAACCGGGTCGGGCGCGCTCTGCTCCTCCGATCGGCGCGCGGTGTCACCCTCACCGCCGAGGGCGTGGAGTTCCTCGGCTACGCCCGGCAGGTGGTCGAGCAGGTCGCTCTCCTCGAGCAGCGCTACCTCGGCCGGCCGCCCTCGCGACGGCTGCTCGGGGTGTCGACGCAGCACTACTCGTTCGCGGTCGACGCGTTCGTGCGCATGGTCAAGGGCACCGAGACGGCCGACTACGAGTTCTCGCTACGGGAGACCCGCACGTGGGACATCATCGAGGACGTCCGCACCCTGCGCAGCGAGCTGGGCATCCTTTATCGCAACGACTTCAACAGGAACGTCATCGACAAGCTCCTCCGCGACTCGGGCCTCGCCTTCCACCCCCTGTTCGTCGCAGAGCCGCACATCTTCGTCTCCCGCCGCAACGCGCTGGCCTCGCGGAAGCGAGCGACACTGGACGATCTGGCCGGCCTGCCGCGCCTCACCTTCGACCAGGGGGCGAACAACTCCTTCTACTTCGCCGAGGAGATCCTCTCGACGCTCTCGAGCAGGCAGGAGATCCGCGTCTCCGATCGCGCGACGATCTTCAACCTCATGATCGGCCTCGACGGCTACACGATCTCGACGGGCATCATCAGCGACGACCTCGACCCCGAGATCGTGGCGGTGCCGCTCGACGTCGACGAGCGCATCGAGATCGGATGGATCGGCCACGCCGCCATCCCCCTCACGGAGCAGGCGCAGCGCTACCTCGACGAGGTCCGAGCGGTCGTCGCCGGCTTCGGGGTCGCGCTCATCGGCTGACAGGGGGCGCCCGCGGACCGGGCCGGCATGGTGGCGTCACGGCATCCGACGCCCGGCGACACGTGGACCTGGGTCCCGTGTCAGCGGTGCGACGCCGCCCCTAGACTCGCGGCATGCACACCGTCGCCCTCGCCCTGCCGCTCCTCGCCTCCGTTCAGAACGCCGACAATTCAGGCGCCACGACGGGTTCCTTCTTCGGTGGCCTCATCGGCTACATCCTCTTCGTCGCCGCCGTCTGGCCGTTCCTGAAGAAGGCGGGACAGCCCGGATGGGTCGCGCTCATCCCCTTCGTCGCGGCGTTCTTCATCGTTCGCGCCGCCGGCCTGTCGGCCTGGTGGGGACTGCTCCTCCTCGTGCCGATCGTCAACGTCGTCTTCGCCGTCATCGTCGCCCTGCGACTCGGCCGGGCGTTCGGGCACGGCGCGGTGTTCTCGATCTTCCTGCTGTGGCTGCTGTCGCTCATCGGCTACTTCATCATCAGCTACTCGGGCGACCGCTGGGATCGCTCGCGCATCTGATCGACCTCAGTCGGTCGGCGGGCGCCGCAGGCGCTTGACATCGGTGCGCTGCTTCTTCGACGTCAGGCGCCGCTCCTTCGACCCGCGCGTCGGCTTCGTCGCGCGGCGCGGGGGAGCGGGAGGCCGCAGGGCCTCGGCGACGAGTCCGACCAGCCGGGCACGCGCCGCCTCCCGGTTGCGCAGCTGCGCGCGGGTCTCGGATGCCGCGATCGTGAGCACTCCGTCGACGAGGCGTCCGCTCAGCCTCTCGAGCACCCGCTCGCGCTGCACCGTGGACAGTGCGGCCGACCGCGCGGCATCCCACACCAGCTCCACGCGCGAGTCCGCCGTGTTCACGCCCTGCCCGCCCGGTCCGGACGAGCGCGAGAAGCGCCATGCGAGCTCCGCCTCGGGGATCACGACCCCGGGCGTCACGCGCAGTCCGGGGCGGTGCTCGGCAGGCATGACTCCATCATGCTCGCGCTCCGAGGCAGCCGAGCGCCCGGGCCTAGGGTGAAGCCATGTCGCATCATCACGAGATCCCGCCGGCGAACCTCACGGCCACCGTCATCACCGTCTCCGACCGCACCGCGGCCGGAGAGCGCTCCGACGGCAGCGGTCCGATCGCCGTCGCGGCCCTGACCGCCGCCGGGTGGACGTGCGCCTCAGCCAGGGTCGTGCCCGACGGAGCCGACAGCGTCGAGGCGGCCGTGCGGGAGGCGCTGGCCGAAGGCGCGCGCCTCGTCGTCACCACCGGAGGCACGGGCGTCTCGCCCCGTGACCAGACGCCGGAGGGCACGCGGGGCGTGATCGACCGCGAGGTGCCCGGGATCGCCGAGGAGCTGCGTCGAGCGGATGCCGCGGTCAAGCCCACCGGCATGCTCGCGCGCGGGCTGGTCGGTGTCGTCGACCCGACCGGTGAGCATTCGGGCGCGCTCGTCGTCAACCTCCCCGGTTCGCCGAACGCGGTCGGGACGGGGATGCCGATCGTCCTCTCCGTGGCCGCGCACATCGTCGCGCAGCTCGGCGGCGGCGACCACTGACCGGCTCCCGCCGTCCGGCTCCCGCCGTCCGATCTGAGCGCCGCCGGTGCGGCGGCGCCGCAGCATCCTGTCGTCAGTCGGACTCGACGGAGCTCGTGTGGTGCGGCAGCCCGACGGGCTTCGACTCGCTCGATCCGCGCTGGCGGAGGTAGATCGAGAAGGCGACCATGGCGCCGACGGCGAGGAACTCCGACTGCCAGTTCTGCAGCGTGCGGTTCCAGAAGTCCGCAGACATGACGTAGTCGAGCCAGGTCAGCGGCGGCAGGCCGTGCTCGGCGTTCTCGTCGCTCGCGACGACGGTGCCCGCCAGCGACTGCGCGAACCACGACAGCACGAACACCGCGCCCATCACCAGCAGCAGCGAGTTCGAGTACAGCCACCGGCGCGCGCCGCCGACGCGCGCCCACGACGGCGAGTCGGCCCGCGCGTGCTCGCCGACCATCTGGTCCTCATCGGAGCCGAGGCCGGCGTCGCCGGGGATCTTCGATTCGGGAGACCCCCGTTGGATGAGCCAGATCGTCGCGAAGATGAACAGAAAGAACTGCAGGAACTCCGACTGCCAGTTCTCCGCGACGTCGACAAGGAAGTCCGACGAGGTCACGAAGTCGAGATAACCCACGGCGGGCAGTCCGTGCTGCGCGAGATCCTCGTTCATGTAGGCGAATCCGGCGAAGGACTGCCCGACGAGCGCGGCGACGAAGATGGCCAGGAACGCGACGCTCAGACCGTTGTCGCGGAAGAACCGTCGCATCTCAGCGCCCCGCCAGGGGCAGCACGATCATGATCGTCAGTCCGCCGACGATCAGCGTCATCCAGGCCCAGAACATCAGCCGCATGCCCGAACGCGCGTCGGGCTCATCTGCACTCATGCCCCTCACACTGGCCCGCACCGCTCGGGAGCGGGAAGGGGGTTGTGAGCGGGGCGCACCCTGCCCCACGTCCGTCCGCAGTCGACCTAGGCTGATCGCATGCCGACCCGCACCGCCTCCAGGCCGTCCGCCCCCGCTCCCGGAAGGGCGCGCTGATGTCCGGCGGCGTGCGGCTGGCCAGGATCAGCGACGTGGCCCTCGTCCTCGACGAGCACCTCGACGCCGTCGACGACGCGAGCTCGGGAGCGGTGACGACCTTCGTCGGCCGGGTGCGTGACCACGATCCGGATGCCGCGGGTGCCGTCGTCGCGCTGGAGTACTCCGCGCACCCCGACGCCGAGACCGCGCTGCACGCCATCGCGGAGAAGGCGTCGGCGGGCACGGCGGCCTCCGTCGCCGTCAGCCACCGCATCGGCCGGCTGGCCGTCGGCGACGCGGCGGTCGTCATCGCCGTCGCCTCGCCCCATCGCGCCGAGGCGTTCGAGGTGTGCCGGGAGGTGATCGAGCAGATCAAGCTCGCGCTGCCCGTGTGGAAGCGTCAGATCGAGGCCGACGGCACCACGGCATGGAAGGGCATCGGCGGCTGATCGCCGTCGCCTGACCGCCGGTCGGCTCGATGTGCCGGTTCCGGCGCCCGGGCTCAGCCGCCGGCGAAGGGCGGCAGGACGTCGATGACGTCGTCGGGCACCAGGGGGTGCTCGTCTCCCGTGCGCTCGCCGGCGACCAGCACGGCGCAGCGCGGCAGGATGTCGGTCAGCGCCGGGTGTTCGCGCACGAGGGCCGTGCGGAGCTCGCCGAGCGTCTTCTCCGAGCGGATCAGCTCGTCGGCGCCGACGGCCTCCCGCGCGGCGGCGAAGAAGCGGACGAGCGCCATCAGCGCGTCTCCCCGCTCGCGGAGACGTTCTCGCCGGGGCGCACCCACGGGCCCGACTTGCCGCCGGTCTTGGCGATGATGCGCACATCCTCGATCGACGTGGCCTTGTCGAGCCCCTTCACCATGTCGACGATCGCCAGCGCCGCCACCGACACGGCGGTGAGGGCCTCCATCTCGACGCCGGTGCGATCCGCGGTGCGCACCGTCGCCTCGACGGCGACGCCCGCGTCTTCGACGACGAGGTCGACCGTCGCGCCGTGCACGCCGATGACGTGCGCCAGCGGCAGGAGCGCGGGGGTCTGCTTGGCGCCCTGGATGCCCGCGATGCGCGCCACGGCGAGCACGTCGCCCTTGGGGACGGAGCCGTCGCGGAGCGCCGCGACGATGTCGGGCGCGCAGCGGACGAAGCCGCGCGCGGTGGCCGAGCGCACCGTCGGCTGCTTCTCGGTGACGTCGACCATGCGGGCGTGACCCGCGGCATCCAGATGGGTGAAGCTCATGGAATCAGCATGACATCCACGAGGTCGCCGACGGCGACGGCGGGCGCGTCGGCGGGAACGACCGCGAACGCCTCGGCGACCGCGAGACCGCCGGCGAGGTGCGAGCCCGATCCGCCGGCGGTGGCCGGTCGCACCGTCCAGCGCGCAGGGTCGGAGCGATCGATCGCCGCGGGCAGGTACTGCCGCCGGCCGGGCGGGGTGCGCCACGCGACGGCCGCCGGCAGGCGCAGCAGGTCGCGCTGACGCTGCGCGCGCCCCTGCAGTGCGAGGAGCGCCGGACGCACGAACGTCTCGAACGAGACGGCGACGCTGACCGGGTTGCCGGGGAGTCCGAAGACGAGCATGCCACCCTCGAGCACGCCGAAGCCCTGCGGCTTACCCGGCTGCATGGCGACCTTCGTGAACTGCAGCTCGCCGCCCGGACCGAACGTGTCCTTCACGACCTCGTACGCGCCCGCGCTGACGCCGCCGGAGGTGATGAGCACGTCCGCGCCGCGCGCGACCGCCTCGGCCAGCACCGCACGAAGCTCGCCGACCTCGTCGGCCACCGTGGCGCGCAGCACGACGTCGGCGCCGGCGCCCCGCACCAGTCCGTCCAGCAGCAGCGAGTTCGACTCCGGGATCTGCCCGCGCTCGAGCGCGCCGCCCGGTTCGGCCAGCTCGCTGCCCGTCGACACCACCGCCACGCGAGGGGTGTGGTGCACCGCGATGTCCGGCACGCCGGCGGCGGCGGCCGCGGCGACCTGGAAGCCGCCGAGCAGCGTGCCGGCCGAGACGATCTCGGTGCCCGCGACGGAGTCCGCGCCGCGTCGGCGCACGTGGGCGCCGGCAGCCGCAGCCGCCCGCACCTCGACGATGTCGCCGGTGCCATGCAGTCCGCCCGCGGTGTCCTCGAACGGCACGATCGCGTCCGCATCGGCCGGGACGGGGGAGCCGGTCATGATGCGCGCCGCCTCGCCGGGCGCGAGCGCCGGGTCGAGCGACGTGCCGGCCGGGAGATCGGCGACCACGCGCAGCCGGATCGGGTGATCGGATGCTGCGGCCGCGACATCCGCGGATCGCACGGCGAATCCGTCCATGGCCGAGTTGTCGAAGACCGGGATGTCGACCCGCGACACGACGGGCTCGGCCAGCGTGCGGCCGAACGCCTCGCCCAGGGGCACCCTCGTCGTCGGCAGCACGCGCACGGCGGACAGCACGACCTCGAGGTGCTGCTCGACGGTCCGGAGGGCGGAGTCGCGGGCGACGTCATGCGTCCCGTGCCCACCCGGGTGCGCGTGCGAGGCGCTCATGCGGGCACCGACGCGCCGTCGGCCGAGGCTCGGGCGTCCCATGCGCGAATGCCGCCGGCGAGCACGACCGCCTCGATCCCGTGCGCGAGCATCGCGGCCGCGGCGCGATCGGCGCGGGCGCCCACGGCGCAGACCACCAGCACCGGACCCGGCCCCGCGGCGGTCGGGTCGACCAGCACGTCGGCCAGAGGCAGGGCGACGGAGCCGGGGATCATGCCCGCGGCGGTCTCGTGCGGCTCGCGCACATCGAGTACGCGGATGCCGGCGGCAAGGGCCGCGTCGGCCTCGTCGAGCGGCATCCAGCGGGGGCGGCGCGCGGCATCCGTCTCGACGGGCGCCGGACGCGCTGCTGCCGCTGCTCCCCGGAGAGCCACCTCGGACTGGCGGCCACCGAGCGAATCGATCACGAGCACGCGACCGAGGAGCGGGCGGCCGATGCCGGCGATGAGCTTGATCGCCTCGATCGCCATGAGTCCGCCGACCTGGATGCACAGCGCGCCGAGCACGCCGACCGCTGCGCAGGTGGGGGCGTCGTCGGCGCTGCCGACCGGATACAGGTCGCTCAGGCGGACGGGGGCGTGACCCGCGGGCGGGTCGGTCCAGAAGACGGTGACCTGGGCGTCGAAGGACTGGATGGCCCCCCACACCAGGGGGATGCCCAGGTGCTCGACCGCGGCGGCGACGGCCTCGCGGGTCGAGAAGACATCCGAGCCGTCGATGACGAGATGCGCCTCGCGCAGGAGGTCGACGGCGTTGGCCGCGGTGAGGCGATCGCGCACGGTGAGCACGCGCGTCTCGGGCGACAGCTGCGCCGTGGCGCGCGCGGCGCTGTCGGTCTT